>JANNZD010000295.1:0-41622 GCA_031410435.1 Betaproteobacteria bacterium
TGCAGGCGCAGGGCCGCGACGGCGGCCGCAGCGGCGCCGGTGGCGTCGAGCGCGACGCCCGCAGCGTGCTCGAGCTCACCGCCAACGATCCCGCCTCGCTGCCGCTCGTCGCGGCCTAGAAGAACCACCCCCCGGAGACACCCCATGACCACGACACCCGCCGACACCCGCCGCCGCCAGCTCCTCGCCGCCGGCACCGCGCTGGCCGCCTCGCCGTTCATGTTCCACATCGCCCGGGCCCAGGGCGCGCCGATCAAGATCGGCTTTCCGGTGCCGCTGACCGGCGCCTTCTCGGCCGAGGCGCAGGACCAGGTGCGCTGCGCCGAGATCGCGATCAAGGACTTCAACGACGCCGGCGGCTACGGCGGGCGCAAGGCCGAGTTGCTGGTGCGCGACGACAAGCTCAATCCGGGCGAGGCGGCGACCCGCACGCTCGAGCTGATCGAGAAGGACAAGGTCAACTTCATCGTCGGCTCGCTGTCGGCAGCCACCCAGCTGTCGATCAATGCGGTGTGCCGCGACCGCAAGGTGCTGGTCAACTCGATCAGCCAGAGCGACGCCATCAACGAGGCCAAGGACTGGAGCCTCTACACCTTCCACGAGGCGCTCAACCCGCACCTGACGGCCGGGGCGGTGGCGCGTTATGCCTTCCCCAAGTTCGGCAAGAAGGTGGTCTACCTGACCGCCGACTATGCCTACGGCCACGAGATGGTGCGCGGCTTCCAGCGCGCCGGCCAGCCCCTGGGCATGCAGACCCTGGCCGACATCCGCCACCCGCTGGGCGCGGCCGACTATTCGGCCTTCCTGCCGCGCATCCAGGCCCTCAAGCCCGACGTGCTGGTGCTGTGCAACTTCGGCCGCGACCTGGTCAACTCGGCCAAGCAGGTGACCGACTTCGGCCTGAAGCAGGGCACCAAGGTGATCGCCCCGGTGCTGCTGTACACCGCGCGCCAGGCCGGCGGCGCCGAGGCCTTCGAGGGCATCCTGGGCGGCACCAGCTACTACTGGGGCATGGAGGACAAGATCCCGGCGGCCAAGGCCTTCAATGACGCCTTCCGCAAGGCCTATGGCGGCGCGGTGCCCAGCGACTACGGCGCGCTGGGCTATGCGGGGGTGCGCAGCGTGCTGCAGGCGGTGAAGAACGCCGACGCCACCGATTCGGTGCGGGTCTCGATCGCGCTGCGCCAGCTCAAGTACAACTGGTACAAAGGCGAGCAGAGCTACCGCAAGTGCGACCACCAGTCGGTGCAGTCGGTGGTGATCGTCGAGAGCAAGTCCAAGGGCATGAAGGACAAGTACGACGTCTTCGACGTGCTGGCCATCGAGGACGCGAACGAGAAAAACCTCAGAACCTGTGACGAGATGGGTCACAAGATCTCAACCTGATGGGCGACATCACGCCCCAACTGCTGGCGCTGCAACTGGTCACCGGCATCGCGCTGGGCGCGGTGTACGCGCTGCTGGCAACGGGCCTGTCACTGATCTTCGGCATGCTCGGGGTGGTGAACTTCGCGCATGGCGCCTTCTTCATGGTGGGCGCCTTCCTGGGCGTGTACTTCCTGCAGATCACCGGCAACTTCTGGTTCAGCCTGCTGCTCACGCCGCTGCTGGTGGGCGCGCTGGGGCTGGTGGTGGAGCGGCTGCTGGTGCGCCCGCTCTACGGCCGCGGCATCGACTACCCGCTGCTGCTGACCTTCGGCCTGGGCTATGTGCTGGTCGACGCGATGCGCTACCTGTTCGGCATCGAGGGCCTGCCCTCGGGCACGCCGGCGCTGCTGCGGGGTGCGACGAATCTGGGCTTCGGCCATTTCCCCACCTACCGGCTGTTCCTGATCGCGGCCACCGCGCTGGTGATCGGTGCGCTGTGGCTGTTCATCGAGAAGACGCGCTACGGCCTGATCATCCGCGCCGGCGCGCGCGACCCCGAGATCGTGCGGGTGCTGGGCATCGACGTGAGCCGGGTCTGGCTGCTGGTGTTCGGCATCGGCACCGCGATCGCCGGGCTGTCGGGCGCGCTGGCTGCGCCCACCCGGGCGGTCAACCCCGAGATGGGCATCAGCATCCTGGCCGAGTCCTTCGTCGTCACAGTGGTGGGCGGCATGGGCTCGCTGCCCGGCGCGGTGGTGGCCGGGCTGGGGGTGGGCGTGGTCTTCAGCCTGACCTCGCTGTTCGCGCCCGACCTGGCCGAGCTGTCGATCTTCGTGCTGATGGCGCTGGTGCTGCTGGTGCGGCCGCAGGGCCTGTTTGGCAAAGCCGGGCACATGGGGTGAGCCGACGATGAGGCTGCAAACTCTGCTCGAAGTCAGCGCTCGCCACCGCGTGGCCGCAGTGCTGGCCTTTCTGCTGGTGTTCCCGCTGGTGATGCCCTACCAGGCGCTGGCGGTCAACATCCTGATCTTCGGCCTGTTCGCCGTGGGCTTCAACCTGCTGTTCGGCTACACCGGCCTGCTCAGCTTCGGCCATGCCGCCTTCCTGGGCATCGGCAGCTATGTGGCCGGCATGGGCATCGTGCACGGCGGCCTGCCCTGGTGGGTGGTGATCCCGCTGGGCGTGGCGGCCGCGGCGCTGGCCGGCCTGCTGATCGGCGCGCTGGCCATCCGCACCAAGGGCATCTACTTCTCGATGGTGACCCTGGCCCTGGGCCAGATCGTCTACTACGGCTTCTACAAGGCCGAGCGCTGGACCGGCGGCGAGAACGGCCTGCGCGGCGTGTCGATCCCCGCCATCGAGCTGCCGGGCTTCAAGATCGACCTGCTCAACCCGGTCGCCAAGTACTACTTCATGCTGGCCTTTGTGGCGGCGGCGCTGTGGTTTGTTTCGCGGCTGCTGGCCTCGCCCTTCGGCGCGGTGATCGAGACGGTGCGCGAGAACGCGCAGCGCGCCGCCGCCTGCGGCTATGACGTGGCCCGCACCAAGCTGCTGGTGTTTGTGCTGTCGGCCGCGCTGTGCGGGTTGGCCGGCACGCTGCGCGCGCTGCACCTGTCGATCGTGCCGATCGACTCCCTGCACTACCTGCAGTCGGGCCAGGCGGTGATGATGTGCCTTCTGGGCGGCATGGGCACCTTCTTCGGGCCCTTTGTCGGCGCGCTGGTCTTCCTGTGGCTGGAGGACGTGGTCACCCACCTCACGGCCTATTGGATGGCGGTGGTGGGGGTGGTGTTCATGGTCTTCGTGCTGTTCTTCCCCAGGGGCATCTGGGGCTCGCTGCTGCATTGGTTGCAGCGGGCTGCCGTGCGGGCGGTGCCGCGATGAGCAGCACGCCCATCCTGGCCGTGCAGGGCGTGGGCAAGCGCTTCGGCGCCTTTGTCGCGCTGAAAAACGTGACCGTGGCCTTCCCGGCCGGCCAGCTCACCGCCATCATCGGCCCCAACGGCGCGGGCAAGAGCACCTTCTTCAACCTGATCAGCGGCGCCTTCGCGCCCAGCAGCGGCTCGGTGCACTTCGAGGGCCGCGACATCACCGGCCTGCCGCAGCACCAGTTCGCCCGCATCGGCATCGCCAAGAGCTTCCAGATCACCAATGTGTTCAAGCAGCTGAGCGCCTTCGAGAACGTGCGCGTGGCCGCGCAGATGCGCCAGGCCCGCTTCGAGTTGTTCAAGCCCCGCGTCGCGCTGCGCGAGGTGGCCGAGCAGGCTGAAGGCCTGCTGCAGCGCGTGGGGCTGGCCGAGGTGCGCCACAAGAGCGCCGGCGACCTGGCCCATGGCCAGCAGCGGGCGCTGGAAATCGCGATGGCGCTGGCGCCGCAGCCACGCCTGTTGCTGATGGACGAGCCCACCGCCGGCATGTCGCCCGAGGAGACCACGCTGATGATGGACCTGATCACCACGCTGGCGGCCGAGCGCACGGTGGTGCTGGTGGAGCACAAGATGAAGCTGGTGATGGGCATCTGCCAGCGCCTGGTGGTGCTGCACCATGGCGAGCTGCTGGCCGAGGGCACGCCCGAGCAGATCCGCCACAACGCCGACGTCAAGCGCGTCTACCTGGGGCAGGGCTGATGGCCGACTATCGTCAACCCCTGCTGCAGGTCAGCGGCCTGGACGCCTGGTACGACCGCAGCCATGTGGTGCAGTCGCTGAGCCTGCAGGTGATGCCCGGCGAGATCGTCACGCTGATGGGCCGCAATGGCGCCGGCAAGACCACCACCCTGCGCGCGCTGATGGGCGGGGGGCCCACGCCCCCCGGCCGGGTGGTGTTCGACGGCCATGACTGCCTGGCCGAGCCGGCCCACACCCGCTTCCACTTCGGCCTGGCCTATGTGCCCGAGGACCGCCGCATCGTGCCCGGCCTGACGGTGCGCGAGAACCTGCAGCTGGGCGTGATCGCCTGCAAGGGCAAGTCCGATCTGGTGCGGCTGGTCGACGAGATCGCCGAGACCTTTCCGCGGCTGCGCGAGCGCTTGGACCAGGAAGGCAGCTCGCTGTCGGGCGGCGAGCAGCAGATGCTGGCGATCGCCCGGGCGATGATGGCCAAGCCCCGGATGATCCTGCTGGACGAGCCCAGCGAGGGCATCATGCCGCTGCTGGTGCACGAGATGTTCGAGCTGTTCGCGCGCATGCGGGCCCAGGGCTGCACGCTGCTGCTGGTGGAGCAGAACGTGGAGCGGGCGCTGTCGATCTCCGACCGCGCCTACATCCTGGACCAGGGCCGCATCGTGCACACCGGCGACGCCCAGGCGCTGCTGGCCGACCGCGAGATCCAGGAGCGTTACTGCGCGGTGTGATTGCGCACCTCAGCCGCGCCGGGCGGCCTCGATCGCGGCGATGTCGATCTTGGTCATCTGCATCATCGCCTCGAACACCCGCTTGGCCACCGCGCGGTCGGGGTCGGCCATCGCGTCGGTCAAGGCCCGCGGCGTGATCTGCCACGACAGGCCCCATTTGTCCTTGCACCAGCCGCAGGCGCTGGCCTGGCCGCCATGGCCGATGATCGCGTCCCACAGGCGGTCGGTCTCGGCCTGGTCATCGGTGGCCACCTGGAACGAGAAGGCCTCGCTGTGCTTGAAGACCGGGCCGCCGTTCAGCCCCAGGCAGGGGATGCCCATCACGGTGAACTCCACCGTCAGCACATCGCCCTGCTTGCCCATCGGGTAGTCGCCGGGGGCGTGGCTCACCGCGCCGACAGCGCTGTCCGGGAAGGTCTGCGCATAGAAGCGCGCGGCCTCCAGGGCCTGGCCGTCGTACCAGAGGCAGATCGTGTTCTTGCTGAGCATCGTGTTTCTCCAAACCAGGTCAATGAGGTTGCCGATCACGCTCAGGCCAGGAAGGCCTGCGCCAGCCGCACCCAGTAGCTGGCGCCGGTGCCCAGGCAGCGGTCATTGAAATCGTAGCCCGGGTTGTGCACCATGCAGCCGCCCTCGCCCAGGCCCGGGCCGGTGCCATTGCCCAGCAGCAAGTAGCTGCCCCTGCACTTTTCCAGGAAGAAAGCGAAGTCCTCGCTGCCTGTGAGCGGCCGCAGCGGCGGCATGATGCCGGCCTCGCCCACCCAGTCGGCCGCCACCTGGCGCGCAAAGGCCGTGCTGTCGGCATCGTTGACCAACACCGGGTAGCGCCATTGGTAGTCGATCTCCACGGTGGCACCGTAGACGGCGGCCTGGGCCTGGCAGACCTCGGTGATGCGCTGCTTGAGCTGCAGCCGCACCTCGGGCCGCAGCGCGCGCACGGTCAGCTTCAGCTCGGCCTGCTGCGGGATCACATTGGGCGCCGCGCCGGCATGGAAGGCGCCCACAGTGATGATGGCCATGTCCAGCGGCGGCACGTTGCGCGAGACGATGGTCTGCAGCGCCAACACGATGGCCGACGCCGCCACCACCGGATCGACCGCCATCTGCGGCATCGCGCCATGGCCGCCCCGGCCCTTGACGGTGACGATCACCGTGTCGCTGCTGGCCATCGCCGGCCCGGCCAGGAAACCCAGCGTGCCCTCGGGGTGGCCGGGCATGTTGTGCAGCGCAAACATCGCGTCGCAGGGAAACCGGTCGAAGAAGCCCTGCTCGATCATCACCCGCGCGCCGCCCAGGCCCTCCTCGGCGGGCTGGAACACCAGGTGCAGCGTGCCGTTGAAGGCGCGCGTGGCCGCCAGGTGCCTGGCCGCACCCAGCAGCATGGTGGTGTGGCCGTCGTGGCCGCAGGCGTGCATCTTGCCCAGCACCCGGCTGGCCCAGGGCCGGCCCGGTGCGGCCTCCTCGATGGGCAGCGCGTCCATGTCGGCGCGCAGCCCCAGGCGCTTGGGGCCGTCCCCCACGGTCAGCGTACCGACCACCCCGGTGCCGGCCAGGCCGCGATGCACCTGGTAGCCCCAGCGGGCCAGGCGCTCGGCCACCAGGTCGCTGGTCTTGAACTCTTCGAAGGCCAGCTCGGGGTGGGCATGGATCTGGTGCCGGGTTTCCAGCATCTCGGGTTCGAGGGCGCGGATCGCGTCCAGGGCGGGCAGGTCGGCACGGGCATTCATCGGGTTGTCTCCCTTGGGCGGATGGGTTGGCAGGCTCGGCTCACCAGCCGCCAAAGCGCGGCCACCTGGCTTGCAGCTGACCGGCCGCGTCGATCACCTGATAGGCGTCGAACTGTGCGCAGGTGGCGCAGGCATGGTTGGGCAGGATGCGCAGCAGCGTGCCCACCGGCAGGTCCAGGCCCCGCGCCGGGTCGCCGCTGCGGTGGGTGATGGTGCCATGCTCCTGGTTGACGGCCGCGACGATGTAGTCGTCCAGCACCCGGCCCGCGGCATCGCAGACCAGGCCATAGCCCTGGTCGACCGGCTGCACAGCGGTGCCGCGGTCGCGCGACAACGCCATCCAGCCGGCGTCCACCAGGGTCCAGCCCTTGGCGCGCTGGTGGCCGATCACGCTGGTCAGCACCGACACGGCGATGTCCTGGGGCGCGCATACGCCCAGGCCGGCCATCACCAGATCCTGAAACACATAGACCCCGGCGCGCACCTCGGTGACGCCGCTGAGGTCTTGGGCAAACAGCGCGGTGGGCGTGGAGCCGACGCTGACCACCGGCGCGGCATGGCCGGCCGCCCGCAGGTGGCCGGCGGCCAGCACCGCGCCCGCCCGCTCTCGCTCGGCCGCGGCCTGCAGCGCCGCCGGGCTGCGGCAGTCGTAGCTGGCGCCCAGATGGGTCAGCACGCCCTGCAGCCGCAACTGCGGATGGCGCAAGGCTGCGGCCACCGCCCGCAGCTGGGCCGCGTCGCCCGGCGCAATGCCGGCGCGGTGGGCATCGGTATCGATCTCGATCAACACGCCCAGCGGCGCGGCAAGGTTGGCCGCGGCAGCCACCACCGCATGCGCGGCGTCCGGGCTGTCGAGGATCAGGTTCAAATGCACGCCCGCGGCCAGCAGCCGCGCCACATGGGCCAGCTTGTTGGCGCTGATGCCCACTGCATAGGTGATGTCGGTGAAGCCGGCGGCGGCAAATTCATCGGCCTCGCGCAGGGTCGACACCGTGATCGGCCCGCTCTCGGCCCCCAGCATGGCGCGCGCCACCGGCAGGCATTTGGCGGTCTTGACATGCGGCCGGAAGCCCACCCCCAGCGCGTCGATGCGCTGCTGCAGGCGGGCGATGTTGGCGGCCATCGTGGGCTGGCACAACAGCAGGGCAGGGGTTTCGAGTGACAGCATGGCGGGCAATGGACGGACGGCGATTCAGGGCTAGTGTGCAGCCCTGCCGGCCGGGCCGGGCGCGCCGAGCCGCCCGTGCAAACCCTGAGGCCGGCGCCGCTATGCGGCCGCAACCGGGCCGGCCGGGCCTGCCACCAGCGCGCGGCCGTCGGGGTCGGTCAGGCTGGCGCTGTCCGGCGCACTGGCGCTGCCGGTCTCGACGACGCGGCGTGCCACCAAGGGGGCGGCGGCGCTGGTGCCGCCCATGCTCGACAGGCTGCCGCTGTAGAAGCCCGGCACCGCCATACCGGGCATGCTGGGGCTGCGGTCGACCGGCGCATAGTGGATTTCGCGCTCGGGCCCCTGCTTGTCCAGGCTGGGCCCCTGTGAGGAATAGGCCGCCAGCGCGTTCGATGAGCGCACCGTGGCGCCGGCCCGCAGCACATTCAGGCCATGGGCCAGCGACGACAGGGTATAGCGGTCATTCAGGTATTGCTCGGCTGCGGGCAGGCGGCTGTCGGGCTCGAAGCGGGTGAGCTGCGGGCTGCGCTCACCGACCAGCACGTCATCGCGCTCGACCCAGGCATGCACCGGCTCTTCCAGCGCGCGGCTGGACCGGACCTGCACCTGCCAGATGCCTGCCGCCGCCGTGGCGCGCAACGCCATGCCATAGGGCGACAGGGCCGATGCCGTGGGCGCCAGGGCCAGCAGCGCAAGGCTGCCATTCAGGCCCTGTGCCACCCGACGCGCAAACACCAGGCTGGCCAACACCTCGCCCTGCGCATCGCGC
This sequence comes from Betaproteobacteria bacterium, assembly GCA_031410435.1. GTDB lineage: Bacteria > Pseudomonadota > Gammaproteobacteria > Burkholderiales > Burkholderiaceae_C > Pseudaquabacterium. Next base: position 8,385 of record JANNZD010000295.1, read on the forward strand.
AGGGTCAGCACCTGGCCGGCAGACACCGGCGCGCTGGCCGGCCCGCGCGGTGGCGTCACCGTGAGCTGGAAGGCGTCCATCCCGGCCTCGCCGTCGGGCAGCCACCACTCGACAAAGCTGTCCTGGCGCTGCCCGGAGGGCAGGTCGATGTAGTAATCGCCGGGCAGACTGGCCGAGACCCTGCGTTCGGCATGGATGCGCTGCTGGTCGGCCGCGTTGCCGGCCGATACCACGATGCCCACCCGCGCGTCGCGCGCCAGTTCATCCAGCGCCCGTTCGGCCAGGCTGCTGCCGTCATGCGGACCGGCAATGCCACCCAGGCTGATGTTGAGCGTGGCTTGCCAGCCGGGCCGGCCGGCCGCTTCGTCCAGGGTGCGGCCGACGATGTAGCGGGCACCGTCGATCACCTGCATGCCGAGCGAATCACCCGAGGTGTCAGCGATCGTCTGCGCCGGCAATTGCACAAAGATGACCGGCAGGTCGGTGGCGGGCTGGCCTGGCTGGCGCCTGGCCTGTTCGGGTGACCGGTCGCCGGCCGCCACTGCCAGATCGGCATGCGCCGGCCCGGCCAGCAGGTGCAGCACTCGCGCGCCATGGGTATGGTCGGGCGGGCCCCAGGCCTGGCCTCGGCCCAGCGCGGCATACAGCTGGCGCTCGGCGGGCTCGCCCAGCCGGGGATGGGCCTGCAGCAGGGCCTCGATGGCCGGGCGGCTCAACTCCATGCCATGGCGCGGCACGAAATGGTCGCCGACCTGGGGGTCGGCATGGCGTTGCCAGGGGTCGCCGGCGGCCGCCTCGGGTGTCTGGTCCCACAGCCACAAGACACGGCTCTGCTGGGCGGCATTGCGAAAATCCTGGTGGGCCAGGCAGCAGCCGTCGTCGATCACGCCCAGGGTGTGCAAGGGCTCGCCCGCCCGCAGCAGCGGGCCCGGCCGCGGCACCGGCAGGGTCGGCGTCGGCCGGCCGCAGGGCGCGCCCAGTTGAAAGCACTGCAGGCTGCCCTGGGCCACGGCACGGGCCAGCGCGCCGATCAGGGACTCGGGCACGATGCCGGTCTGGATCGCCGACAGGGCCGCGTCAGCCGGGTTGGCCCAGCGGCTGAGCAGATCGGCCAGCGCGGGTGCGTCGCTGGCCAGCTGGGCCAGGGACTGCGCGGCCGGCGGGCTCAGCTCGACGATCAGCGGCAGCCAACGCGCGGCCTTGCCGGCCGCCTGGGCATTGGCTGCCGAGGCAGCCAGGGCCGATGCATGGCGGCGGAAGTCGGTGAACAGATCCCAGACCAGGTAGGCGTCCAGCCGCTGGTCCTGCGCCGACAGGCCGTGCGGCAGGCCCGGCTCTGCCACCCACTGGAGCCCCTGGGGCTTCACGCCACCCACTCCTGCTGGGCCTTGCGCCACAGCCAGGTGAAGGGCGGATCGGTGTCGCGCGGCTTGCCGGGCGCCGGGCAGGGCAACAGCGCCAACAGGGCCCGGCCCAAGGCCTTGCCTGCCCGGCTGTCGCTCGGGAAATGCAGGCCGGCCACTTCGCGGTTCTCGGCCACCCGGTCGGCCAGGCATTGCAGCATGGTCTGCACCGGCACCACCCAATCGGCTTGCAGGCCCGGCCGCACCAGGGCCTCAAGCAGCGCCGATACCAGGGCAGCCTGGGTGGCGTGGCCGCTGGGGTAGGTGGAAAAGCCCGGCGTCTCGATCATCGGCTGGATGCGCGGCGACAACTGGTAGGGCCGCGGCAGGTTGAACAAGACCTTGGCCTGCTGCACCGCGAAGGACGAGAACATCACCACGGCGGCCATTAGCTCCAGCGTGAACGGGGTGCGCTGCGGGTTGAGCGGCAGGATACCGGCCCAGAAGGCCGGGTTGAAGGACCGTTGCGCGAAGATCTCGGGGGCCCGCTCGGGCCGCTGCCGGTTGAAGCCCTCGACCGTGGGCAACTCGCCGATCAGCGTGGCCACGTCGACCGCCGGGATGGTGTGCGCCGGCTGGCCGGCCCGGCCGGTGACCGTGACCGCCTGCAACTTGCCGGGCTTGCCGGCCCGGCTCACGCGCAGCTCTTGCAGCATGTCCAGCACCACCACCTGACGCCGCGCATAGGCCGACAGGCTGCCGAGCGGGCTACCCGTCATGCGGCCCGGCCAGGCCGCCACATCGATGGCCGGCCCATGCCAGACCGTGGCATCGCGCGAGCGCTGGCGTGCCAGCCAGGCCGCACCGGCCGCACCGCCCCCCGGGGCGGCCGCGCGCCAGCCCTCCCAACCCTCCCAGCCTTCCCAACCTTCCCAGCCCTCCCAGCCTTCCCAGCCCTCCCAGGTCGACAACGTGCTCATATGCCTGCTCCTTCGGTGTTGAACATCGGCCCCCGCCAGATCTCAGTGCCCCATCGGCAAACCCGCCGCGTGCAGCGCCTGGGCAAACTCGACCGCCAGCGGCAGCCTCGAGGCCGGCGAATCGGCCAGGTAGTGGCCCACCGTCAAGCCGGGCTGCAGCATCAGCACCCGCTGGACGCTGGCGCGGGCCTCGTCCAGGCGGCCGCTCATCGCCAGTGCAATGGCCAGGATGCGGTGGGTCGACAGGTGTGACTGGTTCTGCGCCGCAGCCGCGCTGGCCGCCTCGATCGCCTGGGGGTAGTCATGGGCGGTGAGCGCGGCGCTGGCCAGGATGGTCTGGTAGAAGTGGCTGGCCGGGTCGAGCGGCGACAGGCGCACGGCGCGCTGCGCGCAGGCCAGCGCGGTGGCACCGTCACCCCGGAAACTGCGCGCATTGCCCTTCTGCAGCCAGGCCAGCGATTCATTCGGGTTGCGTGCCAGGGCCTGGTCGTACAGCCATTCGGCGCGGTCCAGGTCCTTCAGGTAGCTGGTGTTCACATTGCCCAGCATGGTCAGGGCCAATGACGAATCGGGGTCCAGATCGAGCGCATGGTTGGCATGGTCCAAGGCCAGGCGGCCGTCTTCGTCGCGGTTGTCCGACCAACCCTGCACCACCCTGAACAGATGCCAGCGTGCCAGCCAGGCCAGCGGCGCAGCATGGCGCGGGGCGCGCTGGTGCAGGGTCTCGAGGGCGCTGCGTGCCAGCGCAAAGTCACGCGGCGACAGGCGGTAGAGCAGGTTGATGGCGGCCAACAACAGGGTGTGGCTGGCCAGGTCGGGCAGGGCCGAGCCGCGCAGCTGCGCCATCTCGTGGGCATACACCGCCTGCACCACGCCCCCCACCACCTGCTGCACCAGCGCGCTGTCGGGTAGCAGCACGGCCCCTTCCTGGTCTTCCAGCGCCTCGGTCCAGAGCACCTGGCTGTTGGCGGCGTCGGCCAGCTCCACCTGCAGGTGCATGCGCCCCGCCGCCACCCAGTAGCGGCCCGAGACGACAAAGTCGGCCGCCAGGCTGCGCGCGATCTCGGGCACTGTGGTGTCGCGGTCGCGGAAGGGCTGGGTGGACAGGCGCGAGATGACATGCAAGGCTGGGCTGCGGGACAAAACGCCGATCACCTGATCGGCCAGGATGTCGCCCAGACGGATGGGCTCGGATTGCTGCGAATAAGGCGCAAAGGGAATGACGGCCAGGGTGGGCTTGAGCTTGTTGGCAGGGACGGTCAAGCGCTGGTCAGGCATGCTGGACACCGAGGGCGTCAGATGGAAGAAGCGCTGGGGCGCCTTGCCGATAAGCCCATCTTGCGGGCCCATGTCGCGCAGGTCACCATCCAGTTTGTGTACCAGGCGCTGGGTCACATCGGCCGTGGCCAGCGTCTGGCCCAGGCGGGCGCGCTGCAGCAAATCCTGACCCGAGGCCTCGCCCTCGGCCTCGGCCAGCACCGCCTTGAGCTGTGGCGAAGGCGCGGGCGCCAGGCCGGCCTGCCCGCCCGGCGCCAGGCGCTGCGCCAAGGGGTGCAGCAGGTGGCTGCAGGCTGCTGCGGCCTGGGCGGTGGCAAAGTCGGCCCGCAGCAGGCCCGGCGGGCCGGCCAGGCAGTCGCCGCCGTGTTGCGCCACCAGGCGCCTGGCCTGGGACAGAAAGTCGTTCTCGGCCTGCGCCAGATCGGCCGCAGTTGCGCCAACCTCCGCGCCCGGCGCGTCACGCCACTGGGCCAGCAGGCGCACCGGCCCGCGCGCACGCAGCCCCTGCAAAGCCTGGCCCACCCAGGCGTCGTCAGGCGCCGCCAAAGCACGCGGGGCGTCGGCCGCGGTCTCCTCCAGCGCAAAGCGATAACCCAGCGCCGGGATGGTGGCAATCGCGTGGCTGCCCAGCACCTTGCGCAACGTCGAGATCTGCACCGACAGGTTGTTCTCTTCAACCATCAGCCCGGGCCAGGCCAGGTCGAGCAATTCGGCCTTGCCGACCACCCGGTCGCGCCGCTCCACCAGCGCCAGCAGCACATCGAAGGCGCGTGCGCCCAGTGGCATGCGTTGCCCGCCAGCAAGCAGTTGGCGCTCGCGCGGCCGAAGCTCGAAGGGACCAAATCGCAGCGAGCGCGTCAAAAAGGACTCCTGTGCACGCAAGCCGCCTGGCGACAGCGCCACGTGAACAGCTAATTTAACCGGGGGGCCTGACTTTAGGAACGTTTAGCCGCGCCAAAGGACGTTTGCACCGCATCCGAGGGAAAGTGCCTGCACAACCTTCAGGAGGAATCCCATGACTGAGACCCAGATGACCAGCAGCGCATTGTCGGCCGCCGCCTCGGCGGTTGCGCGTGCTGGGTCCATGCATCTGCAACACCACCCGGCGCCGACAGCGCCGATGGACGACACCGCCGGTCCAGCCGCCTGGGCTGGCAGCGCCGGCGGCGCCCAGAAGTACTGCCTGCCAGCGGCTTGCCTGGCCTCGCTGCTGGACGAGTTGGATACCGGCGTGGTGGTGTGCGACCCCTTAGGCCGCGCCCTGCTGGTCAATGAAGCGGCGCGCCGTGAAATGGCCCAGGGCGATCTGCTGCGGCTGGGGCCGGACGGCGAGTTGTGCGTGCCGACCGGGCCGAGCCAGCTGGCCCTGCTGCGCGCGGTGCACGGCGCGGCCTGGGAACGGCGCCACCAGCTGCTGCCGCTGCGCCAAGGCGACCGGGTGCTGATGGTGGGGGTGCAGCCGCTGCGTGCCACCTCGGTCAACCAGCCCTGTGCGGTCTTGCTGCTGGGCCGGCGCAGCCTGTGTGCCGACCTGGCCGTGCACCGCCTGGGTGGCCTCTACGACCTGACCGGGGCTGAGAAAGAGGTGCTGTCCAGCCTGCTGGCGGGCACCCGGGTGAGCAGCCTGGCGCGCCTGCGCGGTGTGGCGGTCTCGACGGTGCGCACCCAGGTGGCGGCGCTGCGTGCCAAGTTCGGCGTCAAGCGGGTGGACGACCTGACCCGCCTGGCCGCTGAGCTGCCACCGATGATGAGCTCGCTGCGCGGGCCGCTGGTCAAGGCCGCCGGCCCGTCCGCGCCGGGGGCCCACGGCGCCTGAGCGCTGGGCAAAGGGCCTGGCGACGGAGTGGCGGGCCGGTGGCGCATCGGCCCGCCTGTCAAACGACACGGCGCAGGTCCTGTCGCCGGCCCGGGTGCGCCAGAGGCACCGCATGGGCCCGTCGATCGCTTGCCGGTGTTTCGCAGGGGCCTTCGCAGCAAATTCCAGGGCCGATCCTGCCCCGGGCGCAGCCATGCTTTGACGCGGGCCGACGAGGACGCGGGCGCCGCGGCTGCCGGCCGGTTCGGTTGAGCCCGCAGGGGATTCGGCCGTCGGCAGCCGGACAGGCCCGTTGGCGGCCCTGCGCGCCCTCACATGGGTCTGGGGCTTTCGAATGGGCCAGCGGCGGCCCAGGTCAGCGATGAATCGATGCAGCGGCCGCGCTGCAGGCGGCCTCGTGGGGCGCCATCCAGATCATGGGCGAAAACCCTGCGCAGGCGGGATTTGCTTTGGTCGAGTTGTTCGTCGCGGCCATGCCGGCGTCGGTGAGCCAGCAGTTGGCGGCCTTCGTGGCCTTTGTGAAGGCCGACCACGGCTTGAACAAGGCGCTCAAGAACAAGGACTGAGCCCGCTTTCGAGGGTGTGCCGCGGGTCTTCTCGCGCTGGCGGCAGGCCTGGCCGGCTGCCCTGGCCCTGCCGAGGCCAACGACTGGAAGCTGATGCCGCTGGAGGCTGCGCCGGCGCAGCGGGCCCGCGCTGAACGAGGCTCGCCGGCAGGGCATCGTGGCGGGGGAAGTGGTGCAGGCGCAGTCCTTCGGCGTGCGCGGCGGCGCTGGCACCCAGGGGGTGCGGGTCTCGGGGCGCGGGCGGCAGATCGTGGCCGGCCGGGACAACGCCGTTTGCTTCGTGGTGCTGGTCGCCGGGCAGCCACCGCGCCTGCAGTTCATTCCCACGGTAGGGGCAGGGGCCCGGGAGGCCGACGCCTGTCTGGGCGTGGCCGCGGTCAGGCTGTTGCGGGCTGCGCCACGACCAGACCGGCCGGCACTGCAGCGGCTGGGCCTGCGGTACCGGGCAGCATCGCCGCATGCCGCAATGGTGGAGCCGGTGATCCTGCGCTGCGGCGCTGGCCTGCGCGGCTTTGTGGTCGACGAGGCAGCCACGGCAGCCGCGTCCCGGGCGGGTGCCACCACGCTGAAGGACATGGCGCACGCCGCGCTGACCGCAGCGCCACCGGCCAGCTCAGGCCGGTAGGCTCAGGCCCTCAGCCTCGGCCACCTGTACCAGCGCGGCCTCCAGCAGCGCCCGCGCGGTGCCGGCCACGCGCTGCAGCTGGCGGTGCAGCAGCGCATCGGCCGGGCTGCTGTGCTGGCATTCGGCGCTGTAGGTCTCAAAGGCGCCCAACTGCAGCACCAGGTCGGTCAGGTGGCGCGGGCATTCACAGGCCACGCTGCTGCTGGCACCGGCCAGCTGGGCCAGGCCGGCTTCGTCGAAGCGCCGCGCCGGGGGGTCGGCCAGCACGGCGGGCAACCCAGCCGGCAGGGCCGCCACTGCCCCCGCGCCTCCGCCGCCAGCCTGGCCCGCAGCGTCCAGGCCGGCCAGCAACTCGACGACCAGGCCGTGCAATTCGGCATCGGCCAGCGGCGCGCGGTGCAGACGGCAGCCGGCATCGCGCAGGCGCTGCGCCGCCACCTCGGCACCAAAGCCGTAGACCACCAGCACCCGCTGCGCGCCCAGGCGGGCCTTCAGCGCCAGCAAGCGATCGGCCGACGCCGGCTGCAAGGTGGCCATCTCGGCCACCAGCAGGTCGGCACGCACCGCGCCAGACCCCGCGCCGCTGGCCGGGCCCGCCTGCAGCGCGGCTTCGGCCGAGGCCAGGTCGGCCCAGGTGCCGCTGCGGCGCAGTGCCAAAGCGCCCAGGCGGCGCGGCAGGCCCAGCCCCAGCAGGGCCAGGCGCGCGGGTTGCGGGCTGGCGGCAGCCGGCGTGGCCAAGGCGGCGCGGGCATCGGCGATCTGCTGCAGCTCGGCATCGGGCAGGCGCGCCACGGTGCCCACCGCATGGCCCAGGCCGATCAGCTGGCGGATCAACATCAGCCGCTCGACATCCACCCCGGTGTAGAGGCGGTGGCCACTGTCGGTCAAGGTCGGGCCCACCACCTGGTAGCGCCGTTCCCAAATGCGCAGCGTCGATACCGGGATGCCCACCATGCGTGCCACTGCGCCGCTGCGGTAGCGTGGTTGCTCGCTGGAAACTGAAATGAACATGTTTTGCATCGCATTAGTATATGCAAAAGCCATTCGTTGCATGATTGAATCGGCTAAAACCCATTTCCAGGCGCATCATCATGCTCATCTCTTCTTCAAGCGGGACATCCATCATGAACAATCGTCGTCAATTCATCCTCACCCTGGTGCCGATGGGCGTGGCACTGGGCGCCACCGCGCAGGCCCTGGCCCAGGCCGCCAAGCTCGACGAAAACGATCCGGCCGCCAAGGGCATAGGCTACAAGCACGATGCCAGCAAGGTCGACCCGGCCAAATACCCGGCCTATGCCAAGGGCAAGGTCTGCAGCGGCTGCGCGCTCTACCAGGGCAAGCCCGGCGAGCCCTGGGGGGCCTGCCCGATCGTGGCCGGCAAACTGGTCAGCGCCAACGGCTGGTGCACCGCCTGGGTCAAGAAGTCTTGATCCGGCCAGCGCCGGGCAGGCATCTGGGCCAGCCCCGGCCGCGCCCGGGGCCCACTGCGCCAAGGCGGCGCAATCCCGCTGCCCGCGCGCAAAACCAGCCGCGGGCCATCCCTGATTCGGTCCGGTCGGTCGCGTGCGATAAACCGGCCTGCGTCGGCCGTCGGCGCGGTCTGTCCATGCCCACGCAGGGAGCGCAACATGTTCAAGGTCTACATCCTCTATCCCAACAGCACCGGGGGGCGCTTCGACATGGCCTACTACTGTGAGCGCCACATGCCCATGGTGCAGGCCCGCATCGGTGCGGCCTGCACTGGCTTCACGGTCGAGGCCGGCCTGGCCGGCGGCGCGCCGGGCCAGCCGGCGCCCTATGTCGCGGTGGGTGCGCTGCTGGTCAATTCGCTCGAGGCCTTCGGTGCCGCCATGGCCCAGCACGGTGCCGAGATCATGGGCGACATCCCCAACTACACCGACGCCCAGCCTACCTTGTTGATCAGCGAGATCAAGGTCGGCTGAGCGTTGGGCAGCGGCGGCGTCGGGCCTGCGTCGCGGCCCGGCCGCCACCCTCAGGCGGCCTGTTCGCCCTGTGCCCTTCTCAGGGCAGAGTACGCGACCACCGGCAAGCGCCGCAATCGTTGCGGCCAGCCAGCTTGAAGCCCTGCGCCCTGAGCAGCCGTTGCATCCCCTTGGACACGGGCAGGCAATCAACCTGCACGCTGCAAGGCCGTGCTAGCTTGGCCAGCACCGCCCTGAGCATGCAGGTGCCCAGTCCGCGGGACTGCGCGCCCGACGCCACCTTGAACAGGGTGATCTGGGCCACCTGCTGGCCCGATGGCCGGGCTGGCAACCAGGTCAGCAGAGTGAAGCCCAGGCGCAGCCTGCCGGCGTACAGGACCTGCACGCTGGCGTCATGCCAACCGGTGTGCGGGCTGTACAGCCGCCCCAGCGCCATCACCATCAACAGCTGCAAGGCGATGCCCAGGCGCACCCGATGGCCCAGCAGCCGGGGGCTGAAATGCCCTTTTGCGCTGGCCGCCTTGATCCAGGTCAGGACCTGCAGGAGATCCGACCAGTAGGCCGGGACCAGCCTGATGTTGCTTGAATCCGGCACATGCGCCTTGCGTTGCTCTCGAAGACCCGATTCTGTTCAGGCGGGTGGCGCCGGAACGGTTCAAGTGTGCGAGGCAAGCCCGCTTTTTTCCGGCTTCGTCAGGTCGGCGGGGCTGCGGTCGCGGCGGCGCGAGTACAGCCACTGCCGCGCTGGCCCAGGGCCTGGCGTCGACGGCACTGGTCGGCTTCTGGCCCGCAGCGGCGGATCGGCGGCAGAATCACTCACTTCGCAGTGAAAGCCCGCGCCCATGTCCACCCGCCTCGGCAGCCCCCCACCCGACACCGCATTCCCCCGCCCGGCCCAGTTCGGTCCTGAGGAATGGGCGGCGCGGGTGCAGCTGGCCGCCTGCTACCGGGTCTTCGACCTCTTGGGCTGGACCGAGCTGATCTACAACCACATCTCTCTGCGGGTGCCGGGCGAAGGCGGGCATTTCCTGCTCAACCCCTTCGGCCTGCATTACAGCGAGGTGTGCGCGTCCAATCTGGTCAAGGTCGACCTGCAAGGCCGGATCGTGGGTGCGTCGCCCTGGCCGATCAACCCGGCCGGCTTCACCTTCCACGGCGCGATCCATGCCACCCTGCCCGAGGCCCATTGCGTGATGCATGTGCACACCACCCCCACTATGGCGGTGTGCTGCCTGGACGACGGACTGTCGTTCACCAACTTCTACGCGGCGCAGCTCTACGGACTGGTGGCCTACCACGACTTCGAAGGCATCACGGTGCACCTGGAGGAGGGCCAGCGCATCCTGGCCAGTGCCGGCGCCAAGCCGGTGCTGCTGCTGCGCAACCACGGGCCGGTGACAGTGGGCGCGTCGCTGGCCCAGGCCTTCAACCTGATGTGGGTGCTCAACCGCGCCTGCGAGGTGCAGCTGGCCAGCGCGCCGCTGGGCCGGCTGCGCAGCATCCCCGAGCCGGTGCTTGCAGCCTGTGTGCGCGACTCGCTCAATTTCGACATACGGTTTGGCGCCGGCCAGGATGCCTTCGACGCCCTGCAGCGCCTGGTCGACCGGCGCGACCCGTCCTACCGGGCCTGAGCGCCGCGCCGCAGCGGCGCATCACTTCTCGGCGGCAGCCTTCATCTTGGCCAGGCCGGCCTCGAAATCCTTGCCGATCATCTTGTCCATGCTGAAGAAGACCTGCATGACCTTGGACACAAAGGGCGTCGGCCCGGTCATCACCCAGTTCACCAACGTGCTGTCGCCCTGCGGCACGAAGCTGAAATCGGTGCGGTTGTGGCCCTCGAAGGGCCGGATGAAATCCAGCTTGATCGACAAACTGCCCGGCGCCTGGGCCGCCAGCACCTCCATCCGGCCGGCGCCCACCGCGCTGTTGCCCTCCCACTGGTAGACCGCGCCGGGGCCGGCTGCGGCGCCGCTGTGGCTGCGCTTCATGGCCGGATCCAGGCCCTCCCAGGGCGACCATTCGGTCCAGCGGTGGAAGTCAGCCACCATCGGGAACAGCTTGTCCGGGCTGGCCTTGATGCTGGCACTGCGCGTGACGCTGAAGCTGTCGGGCTGGGTGGCGGCCAGCCCCAGCACGCCCAGAACGATCACGGCCAGCGCGAAGAGAATTTTCTTGAACATGGGGGCTCCTGTGGGTCAGTCTTGCCGCGGGTTCGGGACCGGCAGCCTGGCGGGCGGCAATGGCTCAGGCTGCCGGGGTGGCGGGGGTCCGGGCCACGACACGGCGGATCGCGGCGTCGAGTTCGGCGGGGTTGATGGGCTTGGCGACCACGTCGTCCATGCCGGCATCGCGGTAGCCCTGCACCTGCTCGGACATCACATTGGCGGTCATTGCCAGGATCGGAATGTGCGCCAGCGGGCCCGGCAGGCCGCGGATGGCCTGGGTCGCCGCCACGCCGTCCATTTCGGGCATCTGGATGTCCATCAGCACCAGGTCGTATTGGTTGGCCTGCACCTGGTGCAGGGCCTCCTGGCCGTTGCCGACGATGTCGCTGTAATGGCCGAACTGGTCCAGCAGGGCCTTGATCAGCAACTGGTTGACCGCATTGTCCTCGGCCACCAGGATGCGGATGGCCGGGCCGACGCGGGCATCCTGCGCGGGCGGCGGCAGCGGATGGACGGCCCCGCCGACGCGCGGCGGCAGGGTGCTCGGCGCCAGAGGCAGGTCCACCGTGAAGCGGCTGCCGATGCCGGGTTCGCTCTGCACACTGATCTGCCCGCCCATCAGGTCGACGATGGCGCGGGTGATTGCCAGGCCCAGGCCGGTTCCGCCATAGCGCCTGGCAGTGCTGCTGTCGGCCTGGTTGAAGCGGGTGAACAGGCGCGGCAAGGCCTCGGCGGCGATGCCGATGCCACTGTCCTGCACGCTGATCGTCAGGCCGATGCGGCCGTCGTCCAGCGGCCGGTGCGATACCTCCACCCGCACCCCGCCGGCCTCGGTGAACTTCAGCGCGTTGCCCACCAGGTTGAACAATATCTGGCGCAGCCGGCTGGGGTCGCCGCTCAGCGCATGCGGCAGGTCGGGGGGCAGGTGCAGGCTCAGGCTCAGGCCGCGCGCCTCGGCCCGCACCGCCAGCAGCGACACCACGTCCTGCAGGGTCTCGCCCACCGCAAAGGGCAGGATCTCGAGCTCCATGCGGCCGGCCTCGATCTTGGACAGGTCGAGGATGTCGTTGAGCACCGTCAACAAAATCTGGCCCGAGCTGCGGATCAGGCGGGCCTGGCGTTGCTGCGCCTCGGTCAGCGGGCTGTTCAACAACAGGCCGATCATGCCCAGCACGCCATTGAGCGGGGTGCGCATCTCGTGGCTCATGGTGGCCAGAAAGCGCGACTTGGCTTCGTTGGCGGCCTCGGCCGCCACCTTGGCCTGGGCCAGTTCGCGCTCGGCCGCGGTGATGTCGTGGTACACGCACACCGCCCCGCCATCGGGCGTGCGCCGCTCCGAGGTGTGCACCACCAAGCCGTTGACCACATCCTGGGTGAAGCTGCCGCCGCCGGCCCTGCGTTGTTCCAGGCGCTTGGCTACCCAGGCCTCGCGCTGCGCCGGCGTGCCCAGCGCCAGCGTGGCCTGGGCGGCCACCTCGGCCAGCCCGCGAAAAGGCAGGCCGACCCGGATCACCGCCCGCAACCACGGAAACAATGCCAGGTAGCGCTCATTCCAGGCCTGTACCCGGTCGCCGGCGTCCAGCAGCAACACGCCGTCGGGCATCACGCTCATCGCTTGTTCCAAGATGGCCTTGGTCGCGGCCAGCGCGCTGCGGGCCCGCTGCAGGCGCCGCACATAGAGATGGCCGAGCCCGGCAGCGGCCAGCAGCATGCCGATGAAGGCGGCTGCGGTGACCAGGATCCAACCGCTGTGGCGCCCGCCGGCTTCGCGCGCATTTTCGATGTTCATGCTGGCGGCCAGCCACACGCCAGGGTAGAGCGACGGCCGGGCCGCCACGATGGACGGCTGGCCTTCCAGGCGCCCGGGCGCCTGGAAGGCCTGGCCATTGGCCGATGCCGCCGTCAACACCGGCCGCAGCAGGCGGTGGGCGGTCGGGTCCTGGCTGGGCACGCTGAAGAACAGCCGGCCGTCCGCGCGTTCGAGGGTGAAGGTCAGGCCCTCGACCTCGCCGGCCGGCATGGCGATGCCGGCCAGCAGCGAGACCGGCATGGCCGCCAGCAGCAGCAGGCGGCGGCCGTCGCGCAGCACCGGCCGGGCCAGGTAGATCACCGCCTCGGCGGTGGCGGCATGGCGCACCGGCGGGCTGATCTGCAGGCCGGGCACGGGCTGGGCCAGCACCGCCTCCAGAAAACCCGCAGGCAGGGCCAGGCCCATGCGCAGGCTGCTGGCCTGCGCGGCGGCAATCACCTCGCCGGCTTCGGACATCAGCGCCAGGTCGAGCAATTGCAGGTTCTGGCGCAGCACCTGCTCGAGCCGGCGCTGCATCTGCGCCATCGCCCGGGCATCATCGAGCGGGCCGAAATCCATCAAGGGCTCGGTCAGCCCGGCCAGCAGCATGTCGATGCCCAGCAGGCTGCGGTTGACCGACGCCTCGGCCGTGGCCACCAGCCGGCCCAGCCGGGCTTCGCTGGCCGCCAGCGCCTCGGCCTGGCGCATGCTGATCAAGACCGCCGCGCTGGCGGCCACCCCGGCGATCAACAAGACGGCCACGCCCCACAGCAGGCTCGGGATGCGGCGCACCAGGTTCATGGGTTCGCCCGCAACCCGATCAGCGGCGCCATGGCGCCATTCCACAACGTCGCGCAGGGCGTGCCGCAGCGCTCCAGCCAGCGCGGCAGCACCGCCGTGCTCAGCAGGTCGCGCAGGCGCTGGCGGTCGGCCGGGCTGTCGGGCACCCGTTGCATGCGCCCGCGCCGGCCGCTGCTGCAGCGCGCATCCCCCTGGTTGCAGGCCAGGCCTTCGGTGGTCTCGCGCTCGGCTTCCTCCCAGACGGCCTGCTCCAGCTGGGGCAGCTGGCGCTGGATCAACTGCCGCGTCTGCGGCGCAAGTGCGGCCCAGGCCGCGCCATTCGCGGCAAAGATGGACACCCCCCAAGTGATGGCCGCCGGATGCAGATGGCTGGTCAGCTCGTGCAGGCCGATGGTGTTGCCGGTCATCGTGCCGGTGACCACGCAATCCAGGCTGGCCGCCCGCATGCGCGGCATGATGTCGGCAAAGCTGACCAGCACCGGCACGGCGCGCAAGGCCTCGAACAGGTCGGCGATCGGTGCGCTGGATACCCGCACCCGCCGGCCGCGCAAGTCGGCCAGCGAGCTCAGCGGCTTGTCGCAGAACAGCACCTGGGCCGGGTAGGCATAGACCGCCAGCAACTCGATGCCGAATCGCTCACGCAGATGGGCCACCATCGCTGGGCGCAGCGCCGCCACGCTGCGGCGCAGGCTGGCGATGTCGGGGTTCATGCCGGGCAGGTCCATCGCCGCGAGCAGCGGGTCCTGGGCCGAAGACAGGTTGACCAAGGCCGTGCCGAAGGCCACCGCCCCCGACTGCAGCAAGCGCAACATGTCCTGGCCGCGAATGCCGGCACGGTCGAAGGGCACGATCTCGGCCTGGAGCTGGCCGCCGCTGAGCCTGGGCAAGGTGCGGGCCCAGAAGGGTTCCTCATGGCGGGTGTACTGGTTGACACCGCCCAGCCCGCCGACGATGCGCAGGTACACCGGCGCGGTCGCCGCCCCCGTCGGGCCTGGTGCCACAGCGGTGGCCGCCATGGCGCCCGCGCCGGCCGTCAGCAGCCACAGCGCGAGCTGGGCTGACGCCCACCTTGCCCTGGTGCGGGACCGCATCAGCATCAAGCTGAACAACTGTTTCATCGACATGGCCGGGGCTGCGAACCAGCGGATTGTGGGCCAGCGCACCCAGCGCCCCGGGATGGGCGCGAATGCCTTCGGGAAAGCGCTAGGCTAGCGCCTTGTGAAACGCGTCACGCCGACGCCCGGAGGTTCACATGGCCTTGAACAAGATCCTCGTCGCCCAGGGCGGCGGCCCCACCGCAGTGATCAACCAGAGCCTGGTCGGCGTGGTGCTGGAAGCGCGCCGCCACAAGGGCATCGACCTGGTCTACGGCGCGCGCCACGGCGTGCGCGGCATCGTCAACGAGGACTTCGTCGACCTGACCCAGGAGACCAGCCACAACCTGGAACTGGTGGCGGGCACGCCGTCTTCGGCGCTGGGCAGCACCCGCGACAAGCCCGACCTGGCCTATTGCCAGAAGATCTTCCGGGTGCTGCAGGCGCATGGCATCGGCCACTTCTTCTACATCGGCGGCAACGATTCGTCCGACACCGTGCGCATCGTCAGCGAGCAGGCGCGCGCCGCCGGCTACCCGCTGCGCAGCATCCACATCCCCAAGACCATCGACAACGACCTGGTCGGCAGCGACCACACGCCGGGCTTCCCGTCGGCGGCGCGCTTCGTGGCCTTGGCCTTCGCCGGCGCCAACCTCGACAACGCCGCGCTGCCGGGCGTCTACCTGGGCGTGGTGATGGGCCGGCATGCCGGCTTTCTGACGGCGGCATCGGCCCTGGGCAAGAAGTTCCCCGACGACGGCCCGCACCTGATCTACCTGCCCGAGCGGGTGTTCGAGCTGGAGCGCTTCCTGGCCGACGTCAAGGCCACCCATGCGCGCTACGGCCGCTGCGTGATCGCCGTCAGCGAGGGCATCCACGACGCCGCCGGCGCGCCCATCCTGGCCCTGTTGGCCAAAGACCTGGAGCGCGACGACCACGGCAATGTGCAGCTCTCGGGCACCGGCGCGCTGGCCGACCTGCTGTGCGAGGAGATCAAGCAGAAGCTGGGCATCAAGCGGGTGCGCGGCGACACCTTCGGCTACCTGCAGCGCAGCTTCATCGGCTGCGTGTCAGACGTGGACCAGCGCGAGGCCCGCGAGGTGGGCGAGAAGGCGGTGCAGTTCGCGATGTGGGGCGACCGCGACGGCTCGGTGGCGATCCAGCGCACCGGTTACTACTCGGCCGATTTCACGCTGCTGCCGCTGGAGGCGGTGGCCGGCAAGACCCGCGTGATGGAAGACCACTTCATCAGCGACAGCGGCACCGACGTGACCGACGCCTTCCGCCTCTACCTGCGCCCGCTGCTGGGCTCGGGCCTGCCCGACGCCTTCCGGCTGCGGCCGGCACCGGTGGCCAAGGTGCTGGCAGCCGAGGCCTGAACGGGGTGGCGGTGGCCGCGCCGCGCCGCTCGGCCGAGTTGGCGGCCGAGTTGGCGGCCGGGCTACAGTGCCCGCCATGCCCGCCATGCCACCCGCCCCCGTCCTGCTGGTGCAGGGCCTGCACTTTGCCTACCCCGGCCAGGCCCCGCTGTTCAGCGGCTGGGGCGCCTCGCTGCCAGCCGGCCTGACCTGGCTGGCGGGCGACACCGGCAGCGGCAAGACCACGCTGCTGCGCCTGCTGGCGGCTGAGTTGCCGTGCCAGGGCCAGCGGGCGCTGGGCCCGCTGAGCCCGGCGGCCGACGCCACGGCCTGGCGCCGCCTGGTGTGCTGGTTCGACCCGCGCGACCCGGCCTGGGACGCGCTCACCCCGGCCGGCCTGCGCGACGCACTGCAACTGCAGCATCCGGCGCTCGACCTGGGCCAATGGCAGCGGCACCTGCAGGGCTTCGGCCTGCTGCCGCATGCCGACAAACCGCTGTACGCGCTGTCCACCGGCTCGCGCCGCAAGGCCGCGCTGGCGGTGGCGCTGAGCAGCGGGGCCCGGCTGGTGTTGCTGGACGAGCCCACCGGCGGGCTGGACAGCGCCGCGCTGTGCCACCTGGGGCAGGCCCTGGCCGAAGCCCATGTCTGGCCCGACCGGGCGCTGCTGCTGGCCAGCAGCCAGGGCCGCGACGCGGTGCCGGGCGCGCCGGCCGGCCACCGGATCACGCTGCCGGACCGCCCATTTCAGGGTTAACGCCAGGGCGGACCACCATCGGCCCCCGCCGCTGCCCTGCCTGCCATGGAAGCCTTTCTCGTCTCGACCGGCATCGCACTGCGGAACTCGGCGATATCGGGCACCGAGCCCCACAGGCAGAAGGACGCCGGGCTGCGCGGAAACTGGCGCGGCTGGTAGCTGGCCTCGGCCTCGGGCGCGATGCTGCGCACGCCCGACGGGTACTCGAAGACCCTGCCGTGCGGCCCTTCGACGTACAGGAACATCGCACGCGATGTGGGGTGGCACCCCGGCCCGGTGGGTGGGGAACAGCGCCACCTTGTGGTGCACCGGGTCGATGCGCAGCAGCGCGGCCTGGCCGATGCGGTCGCTGACCCGGGCATTGAGGTGGCCGGCCCAGAAGGCCTCGTCGCGCTGCGGGTCGGTGCTGCACAGGCCGATGTGGCTGAAGCCTGTGATCCCGGCATCGCGCAACGCAAAGTAGCGGCTGCCGCTGTGGTGCGGGCTCAGCACCCGCTCGATGGGGTTGCCGGTGGTATCGCGGAAGGCGATGAAATCCTGCACATGGCGCTGCTTGCGGGCCAAGGACAGGCCCTGCCGGGGCCGGCGCGGCGGGCATCAAAGGGTTCAGGGCCGCACAGCCGGGGTCTCGACCGGCAGGCCGCTGGCGCGCTGCGCGAGAAAGGCCTCCAGGGCCAGCCATTCGGGCGCCTCTGCGGCCCAGGGCTCGGCCCGCACGCCTACCACGCAGCCGCGCAGCCGGCGCTGCAGGCTGCCCAGGCCCTGCCATTCGAGCCGGTAGCTGGGATAGCCGGTGGCATGGCCCTGCGGTATCGCCGCGCCGCCCAGTTTCTGCCCGGCGCGTTGATCATGGCAGTGCAGGCAGGCCAGGTTCAATTGGCCCAGGCGCTGCTGCCAGAGGCGCTGGCCCTGGGCGCGCAGCGGCGTCAGCCGGGGGTCGGCGGGCGGGGCCAGCGGCTGGCCGCGCGATTGCAGGCCCAGGTAGGACGCCAGCGCCAACGCGTCCGCATGGTCGGCAGACAGCGCGGGCGCCTGCTGGTGGCGCTGGCGGCAGGCATTGATGCGGCCGTGCAGGTTCATGCCCTGCGCGCTGGCGGCATCCCAGGCCGGGTAGCGCGCGGCCACGCCGGCCATGCTCTGCCGGGCCTCGCCATGGCAGTCGGCGCAAGCTTTGCCGGCCGCCCCGGCCGGCTGGCGCCACAGCGCGGCGCCGTCCTGCACCCACAACATGGCCGGGTTCTGGGCATCGTCACGCTGCAGGGCCTGCAGGGCCGGGCTCATGTAGTCCAGGCCCGAGCGCCGCGCTTCGGCCTGGGCCCGGGCCGGCGCGGCGGCCGCCAACGCCAGGCCCAGCAGCAGCCCGGCACGCCAGCGCACCGGGCCGGCTGCGGCCTGTGCAGCGGCCCTCATGCGGGCCGGATGTCCCGCGTCTCGCGGTGCTGGAAGCCCCAGTCACCGACCCATTCGAAGCTCAGCGTGCCGGGCCCGTCGGCGCGCAACCAGAAGGCCAGGTAGGGGTTGGCGGCGATGGCCGGGTAGAGATCGGCCGCAAACACCGGGCGGCCATCGAGCCGACATTCGAAGCGGGTGACCAGCGCACGCGGCACCACATTGCCCAGGCCATCGGGGCGCAGGCCGTTCTCCATCGGGTGGCCCAGGGTCACGCGGATCTCGCCCGGCACGCCGCGCCTGAGCATGTCGGTGCCGTGGATCAGGGTGCGGACCTTGGGGGGGGCGTCAGCCATGCTGTGGTGGGCTCAGGTCTCGACGCAGGCGGCCAGCGTGACGATCACGTCGACATGCTGCGACCACTGGCTGCCGTCGCTCAGCCGGGCCAGCGCCACCAGCTGCTGCGAGGTGGCCAGGCGGATGCGCGCATCGGCTTGCGCCCGGCCGCTGAGCGGGCTGAAGACGAAGCGCACCACGTCGCGCTGCGGGTTCTTCTCGTTGAAGACGATGATCTCCTGGACAAAGTCGCCGGCCGTCATCGGGCTGTCGATCATGACCCGGATCGGCACGGCATTGCCGTTTTCCACCAGCGGGGCGATGTCCAGCGTGACCCGGCCTTCGGTGATCGGCTTGCCGGCGGCCCAGCGGCGCTCGACGGTGTCGAGGGTGTCGGTGGCCGACACCGCGCGCGCCGGCTGGGCACGCAGCAGCAGCCAGCCTGCGCCCGCTGCGCTGGCCGTGATGCCGAGCAGGCGGCGCCGGCCGGCCCGGTGCGGGCCCGGCGCGGTGGCGGCTTGGTCGGGCAGCGTCATCGCAGCGTGGCCAGGTAGGCCACCACATCGTCGACCTGGCCGGGCGCCAGCAGCGGCTTGCCGCGCTGGGCCGCCGCCACCTGCGCCAGGCCGTCGCTGCGGCCGTAGGCCGGCATCACGGTGTCAGGGTTGAAGCGCTCGGGCGCCAGCAGGCGTTGGCGCAGCGCGTCGGCGTCCAGCCGGGCGCCCACGCCGTCCAGGGCCGGGCCGAGCGTGCCCTGGTGCGCCGGCGGCTGGCCCGGCAGCGCGTGGCACAACACGCACAGGCCCTGGCTGCGGCTGGCCACGATGGCCGCACCGCGGGCAGCGTCGCCGGCCGCGCGGGCTGCCGGCAGCAGCCCCAGCAGCGCCATGCCCACCCCGACCGCCCAACGGCAGCGCCGGCGCCTGGCCCGACTGGGTCTCATGCCCGCTTCAGGTTCTGGTTCTTGATCGGCAGGTTGCGGATGCGCTGGCCGGTGGCGGCGAAGATGGCATTGAGCACCGCCGGCGCAGCCACCGCGATGGTGGGCTCGCCCACCCCGCCCCAGAAGCCACCCGAGGGCATCACGATGGTCTCGACCTTGGGCATCTGGGCCATCTGCAGCGCCGGGTAGGCGTGGAAGTTGGTCTCCTGGATGCGGCCGTTCTCGACTGTGCACTCCCCAAACAGCGCGGCTGACAGGCCGTAGGCAAACGAGCCCTCGACCTGGGCCTGAATCTGCTGCGGGTTGACCGCATGGCCGCTGTCGGTGGCGGCGACGATGCGGTGGATAGTCAGATCGCCGGCCGGGCTGACCGAGACCTCGGCGCAGGCCGCCACATAGCTGCCGAAGCCCATGATCTGGGCCAGGCCGCGGTGCACCGACTGGCCCTTGACCGGCGCGGCCGGGCTGCCCCAACCGGCGCCCTTGGCCACCGCCTCCAGCACCGCCAGGTGCTTGGGCGACCCCGCCAGCAACTGCCGGCGCAGCGCCAGCGGGTCTTGCTGGGTGGCATGGGCGATCTCGTCGATGAAGCACTCGAGGTAGATCGCGTTCTGGTTGAGGTTGACACCGCGCCAGAAGCCCGGCCGGATCGGCGGGTTGCGCATCGCATGGTCGATCAGCAGGTTGGGCACCGCATAACCCAGCGAGCCCTCGGGGCCGCTGGCGTTCAGACCCTGGAACACCACCGGGTCCTTGCCGGCCTGCAGCGCCTGGGGCAAGAGCGCGGCCAGGATCGACTGGCCCGAGATGCGCATGTGCAGCGCGGTGAGCTTGCCCTGGGCGTCCAGCCCGGCGCGCAGCCTGCATTGGGTGGTGGGATGGTAGAAGCCATGCTGCATGTCCTCTTCGCGGGTCCACAGCAGCTTGACCGGCGTGCCCGGCATCGTCTTGGCTATCGCCACCGCCTGGCCCACCCAGTCAGACGAGCCGCGCCGGCCGAAGCCGCCGCCCAGATGGATCTTGTTTACATCGCACTGGGCCGACGGCAGGCCCGAGGCGGCCACCGTGGCGGCAAACGCGGCCTCGCCGTTCTGGGTCGGGGTCCAGACCTCGCAGCGCTCGGGGGTCCAGCGCGCGGTGGCGTTCATCACCTCCATGCAGGCATGGTTCTGGTAGGGGTAGGCGTACACCGCCTCCAGCGTGCGCGCAGCGCCGGCCAGGGCCTCTTTCGGCTGCCCGGCCAGGGTGCCGACATGGGCCTCGGGTGCGTCCAGCCCGGCCTTGAGCAGGGCGGCGATGTCGGCACTGCCGAGCTTGGCGTTCGGGCCTTCGTCCCATTCGATGGGCAAGGCGTCCAACGCGGTCTTGGCGCGCCACCAGGTGTCGGCCACCACCGCCACCGCGGTCTCGCCCACCGGCACCACGGCCTTGACGCCGGGGCGCCTGAGCACCGCGGCAGCGTCATAGCGCTTGACCTTGCCGCCGACGATGGGGCAATCGCGGATCGCCGCGTTCAGCATGCCCGGCAGCTTGAAATCCATGCCATAGACCTGCGACCCATTGGTCTTGGCACGCGTGTCCAGGCGCGGCAGGGGCTGGCCGGCAATGGTCCAGGTCTTGGGGTCTTTCAGGGCCACTTCGGTGGGCGCCTTGAGCCTGCCGGCGGCCTCGGCCACCTGGCCGTAGCGCGTGCTGCGGCCGCTCGGGCCATGGCTGATCACGCCCTTGACGGCCTTGCACTCGGCCGCCGGCACGCCCCAGCCGTCGGCCGCCGCCTGCACCAGCATCATGCGGGCCGCCGCCCCACCCTTGCGCACATAGTCATGCGATTCGCGGATGCCGCGGCTGCCGCCGGTCGAGAAATTGCCCCAGACCCGCTGGCGCGCCAGGTTCTGGCCCGGCGTGGGGTATTCGGTGGTGACCTTGGCCCAGTCGCAGTCCAGCTCTTCGGCCACCAGCTGGGCCAGGCCGGTGAGCGTGCCCTGGCCCATCTCGCTGCGCGCGATGCGCACCACCACGGTGTCGTCGGGCTTGATTTGCACCCAGCAGTTGATTTCCGGCGCCTGGGCCGCCGCCCCGGCCTGGGCCGTGGCCAGCGGCAGATGGAAGCTCAGCATCAGGCCGCCGGCGCCGGCCGCGCTGGTGGCCATGAAGCCGCGCCGGCTGAGCCCGGCCGGGCCGCTCTGGCGGCCCAGGATCTTGTCGAGGTTCAGGCTGTGGTCCATTGCCGCTCCTTCAGCCCTTGGCCGCCATGTGGATGGCCGCCTGCACCCGGTTGTAGGTGCCGCATCGGCAGATATTGGTCATGGCCTCGCGGATGTCGGTGTCGCTGGGCTTGGGCTTGGCCTTGAGCAGCGCGGCCGCAGCCATCAGCATGCCCGACTGGCAGAAGCCGCACTGCGGCACGTCCAGCGCCACCCAGGCCTTCTGCAGCGGGTGCTGGCCGTCGGGCGACAGGCCCTCGATGGTGACGATCTTCTCGTTGGCGCCCACGCTGGAGACCGGCCGCACGCAGGACCGCGTGGGCACGCCATCGATATGCACCGTGCAGGCGCCGCACTGGGCGATGCCGCAGCCGTACTTGGTGCCGGTCAGGCCGAGTTGTTCACGCAACACCCACAGCAGCGGGGTATCGGCTTCGGCATCGTGGCTGAGCACATGGCCGTTGACATGGAGCGATGGCATCCGGGGGTCTCCTGGTTTGGTTGGTGGCGATCATGCGCGAGCCCGCCGGCGCTGGCATCGGGACAGACCATCAGCCCCTGCTGCTGCCGGCTTATTTGCCGGCCAGCCCCAGGCGCTCGATCAGCGCCCTTTCCTTGACCAGGGTCTCGCGCGCCCAGGCCGCGTAGTCGGCGCTGTTCTTGTACCAGACCGGCTGGTTCAGCTGCTCCAGCACCGCCATGTGCTGGGGGTCGTCCATGGCCTTCTTGAAGGCGTCGTGCAGGGTCTTCATCACCGCCGGGTCCATGCCCTTGGGGCCGACCAGGCCATAGGGCGAATTGGCCACCACCTTGTAGCCCAGCTCCTGCGCGGTGGGCACATTGGGCCAGCGCTTGATGCGCTGTTCGCCAAAGCTCACCAGCAGCCGCATCTGGCCGGCATCGACGAACTTGTCCCAGCCGGTGGCGTCGCTGGCGCTCATCACATGGCCGCCCAGCAAGGCCTGCATCAGGTCGGCATTGCCCTTGAAGGGGATGTGGTTGAACTGCACCTTGGCCACGTCGGCCACCTCCTCGACCAGCAGATGCGGGCTGGTGCCGGTGCCGGTGGAGCCGAAATCGATCTTGCCCGGCTGCTTGCGCGCGGCCTCGACGAAATCGGTGAAGGTCTTGTAGGGCGAATCGCTGCGCACCACGAAGCCGAAGGTGTAACCGGTGACGCCGATGATGTGGCTGAAGTCATTGATCGGGTGCCAGGCCGTCTTCTGCATGTGCGGGATACGCAGCATGCCCATCGGGAACTGGGCGATGGTGTAGCCGTCGGGCTTGGCATTGAGCGCCATATTGCCTGGCCCGGTGGTGCCGCCGCCGCCAGGCACGTTCTGCACGATCACGTTCTGGCCCAGCTGCTTGCTGGCCGCCTCGGCCAGGGCGCGCAGGTGGCGGTCGGTGCTGCCACCGGCCGGCCAGGGCACGATCAAGGTGATGGGCCGGCTGGGGAAGGCCTGGGCCAGCGCGCTGCCAGCGCTGGCCGCCAGGCCGAACAGCGCGGCCAGGGCCAGCAGACTGCGGCGCGGAAGGTGCAGATTCATGGGGGCTCCGGGGGATGGCGGGCCGCCAGTCTAGCCAGGCCGCGCGCTTGTGCGGGTCGCGCCAACGACAATGCGCCGATGGCCGAACCGAACAGCTCCCCCACCATCGCCGTGATCGACTTCGAGACCACCGGCATGAGCCCGGCCCAGGGCGCGCGCGCCACCGAGATCGCCGCGGTGCTGGTGCGCGGCGGGCGCATCGTCGACCGCTATGCCAGCCTGATGCGCAGCGGGGCGCGGGTGCCGCCCTTCATCGAGCAGCTCACTGGCATCAGCAACCGCATGCTGGCCACCGCCCCGCCAGCCGACCAGGTGATGCGCGAGGTGGCCGATTTCACCCGCGGCTGCGGGGTGGTGGCGCACAACGCCAGCTTCGACCGCGCCTTCTGGCGCCATGAACATGCGCTGGCGGCCCGGACGGGCCAGCCCATGGCCGCCCTGGACGACGACTTTGCCTGCACCCTGCTGCTGTCGCGCCGGCTCTATCCGGATGCGGCCAACCACAAGCTGGGCACCCTGGCCCGGCTGCACGGCATCGCGCCCACCGGCCGGGCCCACCGCGCCCTGGCCGACGCCGAGGTGACGGCCGAGCTCTGGCTGCGCATCACCCAGGACGTGCAACGGCGCTATGCCTCCAGCACCCCCTTCGGCCTGTTGTGCGCGCTGCAGCGGGCGCCGCGCCAGGGCCTGGACCGCTGCGCGGCGCGCTATTTCGGTACGGCCGCGGCCGCCTGAGGCCGCCGCGCGCATGCCCTGGCGGGCTGGGGTTTGCGCTGGCCGGCCAGGGCGCGAATTCATGGGCAGATCGAGGCAAGCGTGCATCGTTCCGGGGCAGCGCCATGCGCTACCCTCGACGCCAGCTTGGCACCACAGGCTTGACAAATCGCAAGCCGCCACCATTTCATCAAGCGGCGGCACCAATCCCAGTCTTGAGATACGCTAGCGCCGCTTCCAGGCAACGCCCGATACCGCGCGGGCCTCTGCGAGTGATGGGTTGCACCCTTTTTGGAGAGTCCCTGCAATGAAACAACTGCTTCTGGCCATTTCAATGACCCTGGCCGCGCTGACCCTGAGTTTCGCGCCGGGTGATGCCGACGCCAAGCGCCTGGGCGCGGGCAAACCCGCAGGCATGCAGCGCCAGGCACCGCCGGCCAATGCCACGCCCAATCAGACGCCCGCCAACAATGCCGCCCCGGCGGCAGCCAACCCCTCGCCAGCAGCAGCGCCGGCCGCTGCGGCCACGCCCCCCAAGCGCAACTGGATGGGCCCGCTCGCCGGCCTGGCCGCCGGCCTGGGGATCGCCGCGCTGTTCAGCCATTTCGGCATGGGCGCCGGCCTGGGCAATTTCGTGATGATCGCGTTGCTGGCGGTGGTGGCCTTGGTGGCCGTGCGCTTCGTGATGAGCCGCATGCGCGGCGGCGCCAGCGCCGGCCCGCAGCTGGCGGGTGCCGGTGCCGGTGCCGGCGGCTGGCAAGCGCCGGTACAGCCACCGCAGGCCGAGGCCCCGATGCAGCGCGCTGCGCTGGAAGCCCAGCCCGCCGCCAGCGCCGGCGCTGCTGCCGCAGTGGCGTCCGCGGCGCCGGTGGTGCCCGCTACCCTGCCGGGCGGCATGGCCACCAGCGAGTTCGAGCGCCTGGCCAAGATGGTCTTCATCCGGCTGCAGGCCGCCAACGACACCGCCAACCTGGACGATCTGCGCAAGTTCACCACACCGGAGCTGTTCGCATCGCTGCGCCTGGATCTGCAGGACCGCGGCAGCGCCAAGCAGACCACCGACGTGGTGCAGATCGACGCCCATGTGGTCGAGACCGTGCGCGAGAACAACCAGGACATCGTGACCGTGCGCTACCAGGGCCTGATCCGCGAGGAAGTGGATGCCGGGGCCCAGCCCTTCCACGAGCTGTGGCACCTGGTGCGCCCGGCCGACGGCTCGGCCGACTGGGCCATTGCCGGCATCACCCCGGTGCAGTAAGCAGCGGGAAAACGCTGGCGCACAGGCGGCTTCGGCCGCCTTTTTTTTTGCGTCCCCCGCTGACTACACTGCGGCCTCGCACCGTTCAGCCCGACTTGGCCGGCACCACCCGGAACCGCATGACCGCCTTGAAATCACCCCGTCCCCAACCCAAGTCTGGTCACCGGCAGGCCGTCCGGACAGCCTGCGCCCTGGCCCTGGCCATCAGCTCGGGGCTGCAATCGGGCGCCGCGCTGGCCCAGAACCCGCCCGCCGCAGCCGCGCCTGCGGCGGCGGCCGCGTCCGGCCCCACCATCCGCGCGGAGGTGGGCAAGCCGCTGCAGGCGGCCCAGGATGCGATCAAGGCCGGCAACCACCAGGACGCACTGGCTCGCCTGGCCGAGGCCGAGGCCATGCCCGGCCTGACCCCCTATGAGGTGTTCATCACCCTGCGCCTGAAGGGCCCAGCCGCCTTTGGCGCGGGCGATCTGCCCCTGGCGGTGAGCGTCTTCGAGCAGGTGCTGGCCTCGCCGCTGCTGGCGGCAGCCGAGCGCCCGGCGATCACCGAATCAACGGTGAAGATGCTGCTGCAGCTCAAGGACTATGGCCGCGCCGCCGCGCTGATGAAGACCTTCCTCGACGCCGGCGGCAACAGCGCCGAGATGCGCCGGCTCTACCCGCAGCTGCTGAGCGTGCAGGGCGACCATGCCGGCGTGCTGCGCGAGTTGGGCCCACAGGTGGCCGCCGATGAAGCAGCCCAGCGCGCCACCCCCGAGGCCACGCTGCGCATGCTGGCGGCCAGCCAGATCGCACTCAAGGACAACCCCGCCTACCTGCGCTCCCTGGAAAAACTGGCCGGCAACACCGGCAAGCCAGATTACTGGTCCGAGCTGATCACCCGCACCGCCCAGCGCCCGGGCTTTGCCGACGAGCGCCTGCGCCTGGACATCTACCGCCTGCGCCGGGCCGTGGGCGTGCCGCTGGACGCTGGCGAGCTGGGCGACATGGCCTACCGGGCCCAGCAAGTGGGCCTGCCGGCCGAGGCCCAGGCCCTGCTGGATGAAGGCTTTGCCAACGGCCTGTTGGGCAAGGATGTGAATGCCGCGGCTGACCAGAAACTGCGCGAAGCCAGCACCCGGGCCGCCGCCGGCGACCGGGCCGGCCTGGCCGACGGCGAGGCCGCCGCGCTCAAGGCCAAGGAAGGCAACGCTGCCATCAACCTGGGCCTGGCGGTCTCGGGCACCGGCGCGCATGAACGCGGCCTGGCCTTGATGCTGCAGGGCCAGGCCAAGGGCGGCCTGCGCCGCCCTGACGACGCCGCGCTGCACCTCGGCCTGGTGCAATGGCGCGCCGGCAAGCCGGACGATGCCAGGCGCAGCTTTGCCGCCGTGCAGGGTGCCGACGGCGCTGCCGACCTGGCACGGCTGTGGCTGCTCTACCTGGCCAGTGCCAACCGCAAATAGACGTCAGGCGCCGCTGTCGTCCCCCCCTTTTCACCGAGACCACGCCATGACTGCCTTGATCCTGGGCCTGCTGCTGTTCCTGGGCCTGCATTCGCTGCGCATCGTGGCCGAGGACTGGCGCACGCGCACCCGTGCACGCCTGGGCTCGGGGCCCTGGAAGGGCGTCTACACCCTGCTGTCGCTGGCCGGCCTGGCCTTGGTCATCTGGGGCTTTGGCCAGGCCCGCGCTGCGCCGGTGGTGCTGTGGGCTACGCCGCTGTGGGCCCGTCACGTGGCCGGGCTGCTGATGTGGTTTGCGCTGGTGCTGCTGGCTGCCGCCTATGTGCCGGGCAACCCGATCAAGGCCCGCCTGCACCACCCGATGGTGCTGTCGGTCAAGGTCTGGGGGCTGGCCCATCTGCTGGCCAACAACACGCTGGCCGACCTGCTGCTGTTCGGCAGCTTCACCGTGTGGGCGGTGTTCAATTTCCGCGCGGCACGCCAGCGTGACCGGGCATCACCACCGGCCACTGTCAGCACAACGCTGAGCGGCAGCCTGTTGACAGTGGCCGCCGGCACGCTGGCCTGGGCCCTGCTGGCCTTCTGGGCGCATGGCGCCTGGTTCGGGGTGCGGCCTTTCGGCCGCTGAGCCGCTGCGCCGCTACGCCGCTACGCCGGCCAGCCCGCCCGGCTCAATCAGGCGTGCCTGGCCCGAAGAGTTGGTCGAAGACGGTCGGCCCTTCCAGTTCGCGGGCGTCCATGCCTTGCAAGACCTCGGTCAGCGGCGGATGCTGGCGCTTAGGGCGGGCGGGGTGGTCCAAGCTGCCGGGCTGGGTGTCCTGCCAGGCATCTTCGGTCGGCGGCTGGGCGCCACGGGGTGGCAGGGAAGGCATGGGGCGCAGTCTCATGGTGTTGTGGAGCGTAACGGCCAGGCTGCGCAGACATTGAGCGCAGGGGCGCGGCAGTTGCGGATCAATTCACGCAAGCTGGGTCTGCGGGCAGCGCGCGGTCAGTCCTTGGTATCCAACGGCGCCAGCACCTCACCCGGCGCCAGCGCGGCGGTCAGGCCGGCCCCATCGGCGCTGGACCGGCCCACCGCGCGGCCTACCGGCCAGGCCTGCAGCGCGCCCGGCCCGGTCTCGGGCGGGCCGGTCATCAGCGCGGCCAGGCTGGCCGGCTCGGTGTTGCCCCGGTCCAGCCAGCCGGCCCAATGCTCGGGCCGCAGCGTCACCGGCATGCGGTCGTGGATCGGTAGCATCAGGCCGCGGGCGGCCGTGGTGATCACGCAGCATGTAAGCAACCACTCCGCTTGAACGCCAGGTTCTGATGGAGGGTCTTGCCCGGCCGGTGCCGCTGCCACCGGCGCGCGCCAGGCCTCGAACAGGCCGGCCATGGCGAAGAAGGGCTGCCCGGCCGGGCTGATGAACCAGGGTTGCTTGGCCGGCTTGCCGTCGGCGCCGCTGGCCGGCTGCCATTCGTAGAAACCGCTGGCCGGCAGGATGCAGCGACGGCGCCGAACCGCCTGCCGGAACGACGGCTTGTCGGCCATGCCCTCGCTGCGCGCATTGTTGAGCTTGGCGCCGATGCTCACATCACGGGCCCAGTGCGGCACCAGGCCCCAGCGCATCAGTTCGGCCACGCGCTCGCCCTCACGCGTCTCGTAGACCACCGGCACCGCGCTTTGCGGGGCGATGTTCCAGCGCGGCGCGAAGGGCTGCACCCGGGTCAGCGAGAAGCCCGAGACCAGGGTCTGCGGGTCATAGGCCACGACATAGCGTCCACACATGGTTGCAGCCCGGCGGCAGTGGGGGGTGGCCGATGGTGACACAGGCCGGCCGGCCCCCCCCCAAAGGGGTGGTCCCGGCGGACCGGTCGGGGCAGCGCCTCGGCGGACCCCCCACCCACGCCACCCGGCAGGGTGATGGCGCAGGAGCCGCCGGCTGGCGACCATGGCACAGGCCGGCTGGACCTGCGCTGGGTTCAGCCGGCCACCCTGCCCCAAGTGTCCCAGCGCCCCAAAGCCTACCGGAGCCCCCCATGAAGACCTGGCTGTTGACCCGCCTGTGCCGCACCCCGTCGCCCAGCGCCGACGCCGCCCATGAGCCCGCAGGGCCGCCCCAAGGGCGAATCCCGCAGTGCGCAGCACGAAGGTACACCAGTGAGCCCGCAGGGCCGCCCCAAGGGCGAATCCCGCAGTGCGCAGCACGAAGGTACACCAGTGAGCCCGCCGGGCCGCCCCAAGGGCGAATCCCGCAATGCGCAGCACGAAGGTACACCAGTGAGCGCGCGCCCGCCCCGGACCGGCCCGCCGATGCGCCGCCGCCCGAGGCCAGCGTCTGCGGCTGGTTCGACTCCAGCCTGGACCTGCGCCAGGGCCTGGCGGTCAGCGAGCTGGCCGAACCCGACTGGACCGTGCTGGCCCTGTGGTTCGGCCCGGCCGCGGCGCGCCGCTCACTGGCGCGGGCCTGACACCGGCGGCGGCGCCGGCCGCGCACCGACCGCAGCCGCGCCCAGGCGGGCCTGCTGGGCCAGGCGGTGGTCGCGGTGCATCTGCCAGCGCTTGTAGGGCTGGGACCGGCCGGATTGCGCCAGCGCCAGGCGGGTCACCCAGTCGTGGGTGCGCGAGGGCGGCGCGGCCGAAACCGCCAGCAGGGCCCAGGCCGCCAGCACCCCGGCCAGATGCCGCGGCGCCCAACCCAAGGCGGGCAGCGGCTGCGCCAGCCGCAAGGTCAATGCGCTGGCGGCCAGACCCAGGGCCAGGCCCAGCAGGGTCTCGCTCCAGCTGTGCGCCTGCACCGCCACCCGCGACAGCGCCACCACCCCGGCCAGCGCACATCCCAGCAGCACGCCCCAGCGGGCCAGGCCGGCCCGGCCGGCAGCGGCCAGGCCGCACAGCGGCGGCAGGATGGCGGCGGCGAACATCGCATGGCCCGAGAAGCCGGTGAAATCCGCTGCCGCCCAACCGATGCCATAGCCGATGAAGGCCAGCTTGCTGGCGGTGGTGATCAGCGCAGCCAGGCCGGTGCTGAGCAACCAGGCCAGCGCCAGGCGACTGTGTTGCCCGCGCCAGGCCAGCCAGCCCAGCAGGGCCAGCATCACCGGCAACAGGATCTGGGCCTCGCCCAGCCGGGTCAGGCTCAGCCAGAACCCGGGGCCAGGCGGCCAGGTGGGGGTCATCGGGGCGGCCAGGGCGTGCAGCTTCGACCCAGGCCGGGGCGCCGCAGCGCGCCGGCGCGGGCCTGCACAGGGTCAGCGCGGCGCAGCCTTGTAGGCCTCGACCAGCGCGGCCTCCAGCCGGTAGCCGGCGCTGCCCATGGGCGAGTTGACCCGGGTCGTCTTGAGCACGCCGCGCACCCACACCGTGTCCATGCTGCGAAAGCCCCCCAACGGCTTGGCCGGCACCACCAGCACGATCTGGTTGGCCGGCGGCGGCGGGGTGTGGATGCAGGCGCCGAAATAGGGCACCAGCAGGAACTCGGCCAGGCCGGCCGCCGTCTCTTCCAGCGGCACCAGGTAGCCGGGCAGCTTGATGCGGCTGCCGTCCAGCGTGGTCTCGGTGGGCGCGTTGTCCCAGGCCTCGCGCATCTGGTTCATCAGGGCCTGGGTCTTGGGGTCGCCATCCACCAGCGCACCCAGGTTGCTCACACCCTGCTCGCGCAGGCCCTTCATCGGGTCCCAGCCCTTGGGCACCAGGTCGTCCCAGCGCAGTTCGGTGTAGCCGCCCGGGCCGGCCTTGGGCGGGGTTTGGCCGGGCGCAGGGCCGGCACCCAGCAGGGCAGCGGCGCCCAGGCCGGCGGCCACCAGGCGGCGGCGGGAGGGGTCAAGGAGGGGCACGGTGGATGTGGCGATGAGGGGTGAGGGGGTGGGCCGCAAGCGGCGCGGACGGATCAGATACGCGGCGACAGGCCATCGGCCAGCGACAGGCGGTAGGCGCGCCAACCGGGCACCAGACTGGCCAGGAATCCGCCGGCCAGCAAGGCTGCCATCCAGGCCCATTCTGCGCCGCCCGGCGGCTGCAGGCGCAGCGCCAGGCCGAATTGCCCCTGCACCCAGGGCCCCAGCAGGGCCAGGCCCAGGTAGAACAGGGCCGCCCCCAGGGCCACGCCGGCCAGGGTGACCAGGGCGCCCTCGGCAGCCAGCAGCCACAGCACCTGGCGCGGGCCGGCACCCAGGGCGCGCAGGATGGCCAGTTCGCGCCGGCGCTCGTTCAGGCCGGCGGCGATCACCGCCACCAGCGCCGCCAGGCTGACCGCGCCCACCAGCGCGCTCATCGCCTGCAGCCCGCGCTCGCCCAGGGCCACCAGGTCCCAGAGCTGGTCCAGCGCCACACCGGGCAGGATCGCCATCAGCGGCTCGTCGCGGAAGCTGGCCAGGTCGCGCTGCACCGCAAACACCGCCGCCCGGTTCTTCAGGCCCACCAGGGCAGCGCTGACCTGGCGCGGGCTCAGGTCCAGTGCGGCGGCACCGGCGGCGTCCAAGGTCTGGCCGGGCAGGCGGGCGCCGCCGGTGAAATCGGCATGCAGGGCCTCGATCGCCTGCAGGCTGATGTGCAGGCTGCGGTCCACCGGGGTGCCGGTGGCCGCCAGGATGCCCACCACCGTGAAGGGCTTGTCGGCATGGTCATTGGCTTCCAGCGCACCGTCGCCATGGCCGAGCACGATGCGCTGGCCCAGGCGGTAGCCGCGCTGGCGCGCCACGTCGGCGCCCAGCACGGTCTCGTACAGGCCGTCGAAGACCCGGCCCTGGGCCAGCCGCAGGGCCTGGCGCTGGCCGTGACGAAAGTGCTCGAAATACCCCGGCGTGGTGCCCAGCACCGCAAAGCCGCGGTGGCTGTCGCCCAGCGACAGCGGCACCACCCAGGCCACCGCGCGGTGCTGGGCCAGGGCCAGCACGCTGCTGTAGCGGATGTTGTTGCTGGGGCTGCCGATGCGGAACACCGAGTACAGCAGCAGCTCCACCGGCCCGGTGCGGGCGCCGACGATCAGGTCGGTGCCCGAGACCGCCGCCGAAAAGTTCTGTCGAACGTCCTGGCGCAGGCGCTCGATGCCCAGCAGCAGCAGGGTGGACAGGGCGATCGACAGCCCGACCAGGCCGAGCGCGAAGCGGCGGTTCCAGGCGCTGCGTGCGGCCAGCGTCAGCAAGGGCCTCATCGGGAGTACTCGGCAGACTCGGCGGGCCGGGCGTGGTTGAGCGCCGGCAGGTCCACCACCCGGTCGAAGGCGCCGGCCAGGCGCAGATCGTGGCTGACGAACAGCAGCGCACTGCCAGCGGCCGCGCAGCGCGCCAGCAGCAGGGCCATGAAGGCTTCGCGCAGGGCCTCGTCCAGCGCCGAGGTGGGTTCGTCGGCGATCACCACCTCGGGCGCGCCGATCAAGGCCCGGGCGGCGGCCACCCGCTGTTGCTGGCCCACCGACAGCTGGGCCGCCGGCACCTGCCACAGGCTGCGCGGCAGGCCGGCGTGGCCCAGCAGATCGCCCGCCGGGTCGGCGCCGGCACGCCGGGCCGCGTCGGCGCGGCGCTGCGAAAAGCGCAAGGGCAGGCGCACGTTGTCGATCACCGACAAGTAGGGCAGCAGATTGAATTGCTGGAAGATGTAGCCCAGGTGGTCGGCCCGGCGCCGGTCGCGCGCGCCGGCACCCAGGTCGGCCCAGGGCTGGCCCAGCAGCGCGCTGCGGCCGGCCTGGGGCAGCAGCACGCCGGCGGCCAGCGCCAGCAGAGTGCTCTTGCCGCAGCCGCTGGGCCCGCGCAAGAACACCGTCTCGCCGGCCTGCAACGTGAACGAGTCCAGCTGCAGGGTGTCGGCAGGCGCGGCCGGCCAGCGGTAGCGCAGGCCAGACAGTTCCAGGGCGAGGGGGGCGGGCGGGGGCATGGTGCGGCCGGGGTGGCGCGGCAGCATAGCAGCGCGCCCAGGGGGGCCCGAAGCATCCTGTCCGGGCCGGCGGCAGCCGGTCGCCGCGCCGCGTCGGCCTGTCGCAAGGTGCTGGGCGCTGCCGGGCGGGCTGCCTACAGTCGGCCTCATCGACAAACCCGAACCCCCAGGAGCCCAGCATGACCCCCACACCGATGCAAGCCGCCGCCCCACAACAAGCCTTGGCCCTGGGCCTGGCCGGCATGGTCACCGCCGCCGTGCTGTGGGGCCTGCTCGGCCTGGCCCAGGCCGACCAAAGCGCGCTCACGGCCCAGCAGATGCAGACGCAGCCGCAGGCCGCAGCCGCCCCGCTGCCAGGCCCGCAAGCCTGAGCGGCGAAACAAGCTGGACGCCAGCCGCCCGCCAGACCCTCCTCTGCCCGTCCCCGCGACCCGGGGTCGGCTTCGAGCCGGCGCGATGCCGGCTCTTTTTTTTCACCGGCGGCGCTGCGCATACCATTGCGCTCACCTGATGGCGTGCCGCCCCGGCCGCGCCGCTGGCCTGCAGGAGCCCTGCCATGCAAGCGATCTGGAACGGCGTGGTGATCGCCGAAAGCGACGACACCGTGGTGGTGGAAGGCAACCATTACTTTGCACCCGGTGCGGTCAAGCATCAGTACCTGGTACACAGCAACCACCGCAGCTCTTGTGCCTGGAAGGGCCAGGCGCGTTACCACAGCCTGTTGGTCAATGGCGACTTGAACCCCGACGCGGTGTGGTACTACCCCGAGCCCCGCGAGGCCGCCGCCCAGATCAAGGACCGGATGGCGTTCTGGAAGGGTGTGCAAGTGGTCTGAAGTACATGCCGATGGCGACAAGAAGGGGAGTTTGATGAAAAAAATCCGGACGACAAAAAGCCAATCGGCGCCACCACTGCGACGCCGCAGTGTGTTGGCCATCGCCGGGCTGGGCCTGGCACCGGGCTTCGGGCTGTTGGCAGGCTGTGGCGGCAACAGCGAAGCGGTGCGCGACAGCGCCAGCCTGCGCCTGCTCAATAC
>JANNZD010000296.1:0-1621 GCA_031410435.1 Betaproteobacteria bacterium
GACGAGGCGGTCAGCAGCGGGCGCGGCTTCGGCCCGCTGATGCGCGGCGCCGCGCCGCATGACTGGCTGCCCACCATGGGCGGCGCGATCGGCTTCGGCCTGCCCGGCGGCGTGGGCGCGGCGCTGGGCGCGCCGGGCCGGCCGGTGCTGGTGCTGGAAGGCGACGGCAGCGCGATGTACACGCTGCAGGCGCTGTGGACGATGGCGCGCGAGAGCCTGCCGGTGGTGGTGCTGGTGTTCGCCAACCGGGCCTACCGCATCCTGCAGGGCGAGTTGCAGGGCGTGGGTGCCACCATCAGCGGCGACAAGGCGGCGGCCATGCTGTCACTGGCCAGCCCGGCGCTCGACTGGGTGGCGCTGGCGCGCGGCCACGGCCTGCCCGGCGTGCGGGTGGACAACCATGACGCCTTGGCCCAGGCCCTGCAGCAAGGCTTTGCCAGCGGCGGGCCCTGCGTCATCGAGGCGGTTCTGTAGCGCGGCTGGCGTTTCGCGGCCCAGGGTTGATCCCAGGCCGATTCGCCCGCCGGGGCGTGGCACAGATCTGGCTAGCTCGGTGACAATAAACTGACCATTTGGTTAGGTTTTGCCACCCGGCGCCACCGTCCCCTTCATGAACGCTCCCGACCGACGCGCCGCTGCGGGCCCTCTGGCCCCCCACATGCCCCCCGCTGGGGCGGCCTGTGCAGTGGAGGTGCAGGGGGCCAGCGTGGTCTACCCCTCGGCCCAGCCGCATGACCCGCCGGTGCAGGCGCTCAGCAGCATCGACCTACAGATCCAGCAGGGCGAGTTCGTCTCGCTGATCGGCCCCTCGGGTTGCGGCAAGACGACGCTGCTGCGGGTGATCGCCGACCTCGAGCCGATCACCGCCGGCCAGGTGCGGGTCAATGACCTGACGCCCCACGACGCCCGGCTGGCGCGGGCCTACGGCTATGTGTTCCAGGCGCCGGCGCTGTTTCCGTGGCGCACGGTGCTGGGCAATGTGATGCTGCCGCTGCAGCTCCAGGGCCGGCCCCAGGCCGAGGCCGAGGCCGTGGCGCGCGAGCAGCTAGGCCGGGTCGGCCTCACCGGCTTCGAGCGCAAATACCCTTGGCAGCTGTCGGGCGGCATGCAGCAGCGGGTGTCGATCGCCCGCGCGCTGGGCTTCGAGCCCAAGATCCTGATGATGGACGAGCCCTTTGGCGCGCTCGACGAGATCACCCGCGACGGCCTCAATGACCAGCTGCAGCAGCTCTGGCAGCGCGAGCGGCGCACGGTGGTCTTCGTCACCCATTCGATCGCCGAGGCGGTGTACCTGAGCACCCGCATCGTGGTGATGTCGCCGCGGCCCGGGCGCATCCTCAAGATCATCCGGTCCACCCTGCCCGATGCGCGCACGCTGGATATGCGCGACACGCCTGAGTTCATGGCCCTGGCGCACGAGGTGCGCGAGGGCCTGGCCCACGGCCATGGCGGCGGGCACTGAATGGCGATGAAGCCGCTGCCCCTGCACCAGCGCTGGTTGCCGGTGGCCACGGTGCTGGCCCTGGTGCTGGCACTCTGGTACGCCGGCGCGGTGGGCCTGAACCGCGCCGGCGCCATCGAGCGGGTGCTGCCCAACAGCCACCCGAAGGGCGACTGGACG
>JANNZD010000297.1:0-3862 GCA_031410435.1 Betaproteobacteria bacterium
TCAAGCCCGCACCGGTGCCGGCGGGCTTTCCGCGGCCAGACGGCACGCCCGGCGTGTCGGCCCCACGCTATCCGTTGGCCCATGAGCGGGTGCGCTATGTGGGCGAAACCGTGGTGGCCGTGGTGGCCGAGACCCTGGACCAGGCCCGCGCTGCGGTGGACGCGGTGCTGGTCGACTATGACGAGCTGCCGGCAGTCGTGAATGTCTTTGACGCGATGAAGCCGGGCGCGCCCCAGCTGGCCGACGGCGCCCCCGACAACATCTCGGCGGCGATGCGCCATGGCGACGCAGCGGCCACCGCAGCGGCCTTTGCGGCGGCCGCGCATGTGGTGGTGGTGGACGTGGACAACCAGCGCCTGGCCCCCAGCCCGATCGAACCGCGTTGTGTGAATGCGGCCGTCGGCCAGCCCGGCAGCGCCGACGCCGGCCGCTTGGTGGTGCGCCTGGCCAGCCAGATGCCCACCGCCGTGCGTGGCGGCCTGATCGACGCCATCCCCGGCCTGAGCACCGACACCGTGCGGGTGCTGGTGGGCGATGTCGGCGGCGGCTTCGGCATGAAGACCGGCATCTACCCCGAGGACATCGTGGTCGGCTACGCCGCGCTGCAGACCCAAAGGCCGGTGAAGTGGCGCGCCGACCGCATCGAAGAGTTCCTGGGTGCGGTGCATGGCCGCGACGTCACCAGCCGGGCCGAACTGGCCTTGGATGCCCATGGCAAGGTGCTGGCCATGCGCGTCAAGGGCTATGCCAACGTGGGCGCCTATGCGGGCATCACCGGCGTGGTGATCCAGGTGCTGATCGGGCCCTGGGTGTCGACCAGCATCTATGACATCCCCGCGATCGACCTGCATTTCATTGCGGTGATGACCAACACCACCCCCACCGGCGCCTACCGCGGCGCCGGGCGGCCCGAGGCCATCTACCTGACCGAGCGCCTGATGGACGCTGCCGCACGCAAGCTGGGCCTCGACCCCGCCGAACTGCGCCGCCGCAACATGATCCGCCCCGAGCAGATGCCCTACACCAACAAGATGGGCCAGTGCTACGACAGCGGCAAGTTCGAGCAGGTGTTGGACCAGGGCCTGGCCCTGGCCGACTGGCAGGGCTTTGGCGCCCGCCGGGCCGCCTCGCTGGCCGCCGGCAAGCTGCGTGGGCGCGGCATCGCCACCTTCCTGGAGTGGACCGGCGGCAATGCCTTCGAAGAGCGCGTCACGGTCAACGTCACTGCCGACGGCTATATCGAGCTGGGTTCGGCCACCCAGGCCATGGGCCAGGGCATTGCCACCAGCTATGCGCAGCTGGCGGTGGACGTGTTCGGCGTGCCGCTGGAACGCATCCGGGTCTTGCAGGGCGACACCGACCGGGCCAACGGCTTCGGCAGCGCCGGGTCGCGCTCGCTGTTCACCGGCGGCTCGGCGGTGAGTGTGGCGTCCCGGCGCACCGTCGACGAGGCCAAGGCGCTGGCGGCCGACGCGCTGGAGGCACCTGCCGCCGACATCGAATACCGCGAGGGTCGCTTCACTGTGGCCGGCACCGATCTGGGCATCGGCTTGTTCGAGCTGGCCGCGCGCCAGCCCGAGACCCACATCCACGTCGACAGCACATCCAGCGTGGGCGGCCCCACCTGGCCCAATGGTTGCCATGTCTGCGAGGTCGAGATCGACCCGGCCACCGGCGCGGTGGCGGTGGTGGGCTATGCCTCGGTCAACGACATCGGCCGGGTGGTCAGCCCGGTGATCGTGCGCGGCCAGGTCGAGGGCGGTGCGGTGCAGGGCATAGGCCAGGCGCTGTGCGAGCGGGTGGCCTACGACGCCGAAACCGGCCAGCTGCAAAGCGCCAGTTTCATGGACTATGCGATGCCCAATGCCGATGGCTTTCTGGGCTTCAAGACCGAGTTCGACACCTCGGTGCCCTGCACCACCAACCCGCTGGGGGTCAAGGGCGTGGGCGAACTGGGCACCATCGGCGCCACGCCGGCGGTGGTCAATGCGGTGATCGACGCGCTCGACCAGGCCGGCCTGGGCGCGGCCGCCGAGGCGATCCAGATGCCGGTGACGTCCGAGCGGGTCTGGCGGGCGCTGACGCTGAAGCAGTTCGACGCGTCGCCCTACCGGGCCGGCTGAGTTGCGCGGTCAAGCGGCCGCCGCGGAACCGGCTCCGCCGGGCCGCTGGCGGCGCCCCCTGGGGGGAGCGCCACAGGCGCTACGGGGGGTTAGGCTGCTCTCAAGCAGTCCACGATCTGCAGGCGCGCGGCTCGCCAGGCCGGGATGAAGCCGCCGACCACGCCCATGCCCAGCGCAAACAGCAGGCTTTGCACGGCGATCTGCGGGGTCAGCACAAAGCGGAAGGCGAGTTCGGCAAAAGTCTGGAAGTTGGTGGTGGACACATCCACCACCTGCATCAGGCTGGCCACTGCCAGGCCGGCCAGGCCGCCCAGGCCGCTGAGCAGCAAGGATTCGGCCATGAAGGCCGTCAAGACCGCGCCGCGGCGGAAGCCCAGCGCCCGCAGGGTGCCGATCTCGCCGATGCGCGAGGCCACCGCCGCAAACATCGTGATCATCGCGCCCACCACCGCGCCGATCGAGAAGATGATGGCCAGGCTCAACCCCAGGATGCTGATGAAGGTGGCCAGCGCCTCGCTCTGCTCGGCATAGAAGCGCACCTCGGGTTTGGCTTCGAGCGAGAGCCGGGGGTCGCCGTCGATGCGCGCCCGGATGCCCTCGAACAGCCCGGCGTCCGCCAGCCGGAACACCACCACCGAGCTGGCGCCGCGCCGGAAGGCCTGCAGCATCTGCTCGGCATCGCCCCAGATCTCCGAATCGAAGCCGCTGCGGCCGGCGTCGAAGCGGCCGACGATGACCCAGTCGCGTCCGGCAAAGCGCAGGCTGGCGCCGAGGTCGATGCCGGCAAAGCCCGAGGCCGTGGCCTGCCCGACGATGATCTCGGACGTGCCGGGGCGAAACATCCTGCCCTCGACGATGCGCAGGCCGGGGCGCAACTGCAGGCCGAGCGCGGAGCTGCCACGCACCGTCACATTGCTGGGTTTGCCGCTGCTGCGCTTGGGCAGGCTGATCAGCACCACCGGCTCGGCGCTGATCAGCGGCCGGCCCAGCGCGTCGGTGGCGATGCCCGGCAGGGTGGACAGGATGGCGGCCTGGCCGCGTTCGATGCCGCTGTTGATCTCGGCGCCGGCGCCCTTGCGCAGCACCATCACGTTATCGGGCTGGCCGGTGGCCACCAGGGTCGAGCGTATGCCCTCGCTCATCATCAGCACCGTGGCAAACACATACACCACCAGCGCCATGCCGCCGGCGGTCAGTGCGGTGGTGACACGCCGAACCCACAGATTGCGGGCGATGTAGCTGAACGGTACGGTATTCACGCCCGCGCCCCCACGACCCGGCTTTGCATGCCGGGTCGCTTCGGCAGGCGTTCGCGGGTCCTCAGGACCCGCTCTCGTCCAGCCTCAGCCCACATGGCGCAGGCCCGCGACGATGTCGATGCGGCTCATGCGCCAGGCCGGCCAGGCGGCGGCCACCAGGCCCACCCCCAGCGCGGCGGCCAGTTGCAGTGCCATCGTCAGGGTCGACACCTGGAACACCGGGAACAGGGTGCCCACCGCAGCGCGGAAGGCGCCGGCCAGTGGCAGCGTCAAGAGCAGCCCGGCCAGGCCGCCCAGCGCGGCGATCAACAGGCTTTCGCCGAACAACAGCCGCACCACGAAGCCGGGCGAGAAGCCCAGGGCCTTGAGCGTGGCGTATTCGGCCAGGCGCTCGCGCGCGGTCATGGTCATGGTGTTGGCCATCACCGCCATGATGATCAGCACGATGATCAAGCTGACCGCGCGCACCGCCACCAGGAT
>JANNZD010000298.1:0-7196 GCA_031410435.1 Betaproteobacteria bacterium
GGACGGCGTGGCCCAGGTCAACATCTTCGGCGCCAAGCGCTTTGCGGTGCGGGTGCGGGTCGACCCGGCGCAGCTGGCGGCGCGCAACCTGAGCCTGGATGAGCTGCGCCAGGCCCTGACCGCCGCCAATGCCAACACCCCGGTGGGCACGCTGGAAGGCCCGCGCCAGATCCTGACGCTGCAGGCCAACAAGCAGCTGGCCAATGCGGCCGAGTATGCCGACCTGATCGTCAGCATCAAGGGCGGCAACCCGGTGCGCCTGCGCGACGTGGCCCAGGTGGAAGACAGCTTCGAGACCCTGAAGTCCTCGGCCAACCTCGACGGCGTGACCTCGATCAGCCTGGCTATCCTGCGCCAGCCCGATGCCAACACGGTGGCGGTGGTGGACGCGGTCAAGGCCGCCATCCCCGGCTTCCAGAGCCAGCTGCCGCAGTCGGTGCGGCTGGACGTGCTGAACGACCGCTCGGTGTCGATCCGCGCGTCGCTGCACGATGTGACGCTGACCATGCTGGGCACCATCGCGCTGGTGGTGCTGGTGATATTCCTGTTCCTGCGGCGCTTCGTGGCCACGGTGATCCCGACCTTGTCGCTGCCGGTCTCGCTGCTGGGCGCGGTGGCCATGTTGTGGGGCCTGCACTACACCATCGACAACATCTCGTTGCTGGGGCTGACCCTGGCGGTGGGCCTGGTGGTGGATGACGCCATCGTGATGCTGGAGAACATCATCCGCCACGTGGAAAAGGGCGAGCCGCCCTTCCAGGCCGCGCTGCGCGGCTCACGCGAGGTGGGCTTTACCATCATCTCGATCTCCACCTCGCTGGTGGCGGTGTTCATCCCGATCTTCTTCATGCCGGGCGTGATCGGCCTGCTGTTCCACGAGTTCGCGGTGATCGTGGGCCTGGCCATCGTCGCTTCGGCCTTCGTCTCGCTGACCCTGGTGCCGATGCTGGCCAGCCGCTTCCTCAGCGACGAGGCCCACAAGAAGAAGCCGGGCTGGCTGGTGCGCAGTTTCGAGCGGGCCTTCGACGCCACCTTGCGCGGCTACAGCCGCACGCTGGACGGCGCGCTGCGCTGGCGCAAGAGCGTGCTGGCGCTGGCGCTGGCCACCTTTGTGGCCACCGGCTGGTTGTTCACCGACATCCCCAAGGGCTTCTTCCCGGAAGAGGACATCGGCCAGATGAATGTCAGCACCGAGGGCGCCGAGGATGTGTCTTTCGAAGAGATGGTGCGCCTGCAGGACCGCGCCGCGCGGGTGATCCGCGACGATCCGGCAGTGGCCTCGGTCAGCTCCTTCAACGGTGGCCAGGGCTCGCAGAACACCGGTCGGATGTTCGTCAACCTGAAGCCCCGCGACCAGCGCTTGCCGATGAAGCAGGTGATCGAGGGCCTGCGCAAGAAGCTGCGCGGCCTGCCCGGCATCAATGTCTTCATGCGCCCGACCCAGAACCTGCAGCTGGGCGGGCGGCCCAGCAAGGCCCAGTACCAGTACATCCTGCAGAGCGTGCAGGCCGGCGAGCTCAATGACTGGGCCGGCAAGGTCCAGGAGAAGCTGCGCGCCGACCCGCTGTTCCGCGATGTCACCAGCGACAGCCAGCTGCGCGGCCTGCAGGCCAGCCTGGACATCGACCGCAACCGCGCCGCGGCGCTGGGCGTGTCGATAGACGCGATCCGCTCCGGCCTGTTCTCGGCCTTCGGCGAGCGCCAGGTCAGCACCCTGTTCAC
Organism: Betaproteobacteria bacterium; assembly: GCA_031410435.1. Lineage (GTDB taxonomy): Bacteria > Pseudomonadota > Gammaproteobacteria > Burkholderiales > Burkholderiaceae_C > Pseudaquabacterium. The sequence continues at coordinate 1,723 of JANNZD010000298.1, forward strand.
CACCGTGGACAGCTACCAGGTGATCATGGAGGTGGCGCCCCAGGCCAAGGCCGACGAGAGTGCGCTGGGCGGGGTCTATGTGCGCGCGTCCACCGGGGCGCTGGTGCCGCTGGCGGCCTTCACTACCGTCCGCCGCACCGTCGGGCCGACCTCGATCAACCATGTGGGCCAGCTGCAGGCGGTGACGGTCTCGTTCAACCTGGCGCCGGGCGCGGCGCTGGGCGACGCCACCAACCGCATTGACGCGGTGCGCCAGGAGATCCGCCTGCCCCAGTCCATCATCACCACCTGGGGCGGCGACGCGGCGGTGTTCAAGAACTCCCAGGGCAGCCAGGTGGTGTTGATCGTCGGCGCGCTGCTGGTGATCTATGTGCTGCTGGGCGTGCTCTACGAGAGCTTCATCCACCCGATCACCATCCTGGCGGGCCTGCCGTCGGCAGCCGTGGGCGCGCTGCTGACGCTCAAGCTCTTCGACATGGACCTGACCCTGATCGCCACCATCGGCATCCTGCTGCTGATCGGCATCGTCAAGAAGAACGCGATCATGATGATCGACTTCGCCCTGGACGCCCAGCGCCATGAGGGCATGACGCCGCAGCAGGCCATCCGCGAGGCTTGCGTGCTGCGCTTCCGGCCGATCATGATGACCACCCTGGCCGCGCTGATGGGCGCGCTGCCGATCGCGCTGGGCCTGGGCGCGGGGGCCGAGCTGCGCCAGCCCCTGGGCCTGGCGGTGGTGGGCGGCCTGCTGTTCTCGCAGGCCATCACGCTCTACATCACCCCGGTGATCTACCTGGCACTGGACCGCTTCAGCGGCAGCGGGCCGGTGCTGACGCCAGAAGTGAGCGCGCAGGACGAGGCCGCCGCAGCCGGCCGGCATTGACGGGCAGGTTGGCCAGGCCCGGTACGGCGGGCAGCGCCAGCCTCATGACACCCGCAGGGTGCGCGCCCTACACTGCAGGCGCACCCAGGCTGGCCCCCGTGACTGCCTGAAAAAGGACAAGCCCATCATGCCCACAGGCTTCAGCCTCGCGCCCCCGGGTCGGCACTTGCCTGCGGCCTGCGCGGCGCGGGTGATCAAGTGAAACGCCGCGGCATGCTGCGCGCGCTGCTGGCCTTGCTGGCCGGGCCGGCCACCCGGGCGCTGGCGGCGGCCCAGGCGCCGGCCCGGCTGCCGCGCATCGGCGTGCTGTCGCTGAACCGGGCAGGGTCGGACGTGGCGCGCTTCGAGGCCGCCACGCTGCGCCAGGCACTGAGCAGCGCCGGTCTGGAAGAAGGCCGCCAGTTGCTGATCGACTGGCGCTATGCCGAAACCGACAGCGCCAGACTGACCGGCCTGGCCGAGGACCTGGTGCGGCAGGACGTGGCGCTGATCCTGGCCGTCACCAATGCCGCGCTGGAGGCCGCGATGCGTGCCACCCGGCGCATGCCGATCGTGGTGATTGCCGCAGTGCTGCCGGTGGAACTGGGCCTAGTGCGCAGCCTGGCCCAGCCCGGCGGCAATGTCACCGGCACCGCCTGGGCGTCGGTCGAGATCTCGGGCAAGGTGCTGCAGGTGCTGCGCGATGCGGTGCCGCGCGCGGCGCGGGTGGCCATGCTGGTGAGCTCGGCCGAGCCCGGCACGGCCCTGTACCTGGCGGAGAACCGGCGCGCGGCCCAGGCCATGGGGCTGACGACCGAGGTCATCGACCTGGCCGGCCATGCCAGCCTGGCCACGGCGCTGCGGCGGGTGGCAGCCAGCCGGCCCGATGCGCTGTTCGTCGGCAGCGAGGGCCTGGCCGGCACCCAGCTGGGCGAGATCGCGGCCTTCGCGCAACGCCAGCGCCTGCCGGCGATTGGTGTGACACCGCAATTCATCGCGGCCGGCGGGGCGCTGTACTACGGGCCCAACCTGGCATCGCTGGCCGGGCGCACCGCCAGCTTCGTGGCGCGCATCCTGGCCGGCGCCGCACCGGCTGAACTGCCGATGGAACTGCCCACCAAGTACGACCTGATCGTCAACCGCAAGGCCCTGAGGGCCATCGGCGTGACCGTGCCCAACACATTGCTGCAGCGTGCCGACGAGGTGATCGAGTGAGCCCGCCGCCCGACACCCACCGCGGCCGCCTGTTCCGCAAATACCTGCTGCTGATCATGTCGCTGGTGGGCGCGTCGCTGCTGGCCTCGGGCGGCATCGGCCTGTACTTCTCCTACCAGGAGACCCAGGCCGCGCTGGCCAGCCTGCAGGCCGAGAAGGCGGTGGCCGCGGCCGCCCGCATCGAGCAGTACATGGGCCAGATCACCCAGCAACTGGGCTTTGCCGCCCTGCCCCAGATGGACGCGACCGACTCCGAGCTGCGCCGGGTCGAGTTGTCCCGGCTGCTGCGCCAAGTGCCCGAGGTCACCGACATCGCCTGGCTGGACGCCGATGGGCGCGAGCGCAACGCGGTGTCGCGTCTGGGCATGGATGTCAGCAACTCGGGCCGCGACCGGTCGGCCGAGCCGGGCTTCGCCCGGGCCCGGCGCGGCCAACCCTGGTACGGCCCGGTCTACTTCCGCAAGGAGACCGAGCCCTACATCACGGTGGCGATCCGCGCCGGCGGTGACAAGGGGCCGGTGACGGTGGCCGAGGTGAACCTGAAGTTCATCTGGGACGTGGTCTCGCGCATCCGCATCGGCGCCAAGGGCAAGGCCTATGTGGTGGATGCCGCCGGCCTGCTGGTGGCCGACCCCGACATCGGCCTGGTACTGCGCAAGACCAGCCTGGCCGCGCTGGCGCATGTGCAAAAGGACGGGCGCGCGCCCATCAGCACCCGCAGGGACGACACGCCAGCGATGGTCTCGCATGACCTGGCCGGCACCCGGGTGCTGACTGCGGCGGCGCCGATCGCCGCGCTGGACTGGCGCGTCTTCGTCGAGCAGCCGGTGGCCGAGGTCTATGCCCGGCTGGATGCCGCCATCCTGCGCACCGCGCTGCTGCTGGGCGCCGGCCTGGCGGTGTCGGCGCTGGCCGCGCTGGCGCTGGCGCGCAGCATGGTGCAGCCGATCCGCACGCTGGACCAGGGCGCCAGGCGCATCGGCCAGGGTGACCTGGACCAGAGAATCGTGGTCAGGACCGGCGACGAGCTGGAGGGCCTGGCCGACCAGTTCAACCGCATGTCGGCGCAGTTGCGCGAGTCCTACGCCGGGCTGGAGCGCAAGGTGGACGAGCGCACTGCGGCCCTGAGCGAGGCACTGGCGCACCAGACCGCCACCGCCGCCGTGCTGCAGGTGATCAGCGGAGCGCAATCGGACGTGCAGCCGGTTTTCGACAAGATTGTCGACTCCTGCCACCGCCTCTTTGCCAGCGAGATCGTCGGCATCCAGATCGTCGACGACGACGAGGCGACGCTGCGGCTGGTCGCCTACGTCGGCCTCGGTCGGGATCAGCTGCAACGTCTGTATCCGCTGGCGCTGGCCGGCAGCTCGGCCGAGCAGGCGATTGGCGAACAAAGGATCGTGCACACCCCCGATGTGCTGGGCGGAGCGCATGTGGCCCCGTCGCTGCTGCGCTCGGCCCAGTTGACGCGCAGCAACTTCTCGCACCTCCAGGCGCCGATGCTCTGGGACGGCAAGGGCGTCGGCTCGATCTTCCTCAGCCGGATTCCTCCGCGGCCCTATTCCGACAAGGAGATCGCGCTGCTGAAGACCTTTGCCGACCAGGCGGTGATCGCCATCCGCAATGCCCGGCTGATCCAGGAGATCCAGTACAAGAGCCACCAGCTGGAGATCGCCAACCAGCACAAGTCGGAGTTCCTGGCCAATATGAGCCATGAGCTGCGCACCCCCTTGAACGCCATCATCGGCTTCTCCGAGGTGCTGATCGAGCGCATGTTCGGCGAACTCAACGACAAGCAGGCCGACTACCTGGCCGACATCCATTCGTCCGGCAAGCACCTGCTGTCGCTGATCAACGACATCCTGGACCTGTCCAAGATCGAGGCCGGCCACATGCAACTCGACCTGGAGGACTTCGATGTGCCGGCCGCCCTGTCCAATGCGATGACCTTGGTGCGCGAGCGCGCCCAGCGCCACGGCATTGCGTTGGACCTGCTGGTGGGCGAGCAGGTGGGCGAGATCCGGGCCGATGCGCGCAAGTTCAAGCAGATCCTGTTGAACCTGCTGTCCAACGCGGTCAAGTTCACCCCCGAAGGCGGCCGGGTGACGGTGCAGGCCCGGCGGCTGGCCGACGCACTGCAAGTGGCCGTCAGCGACACCGGCATCGGCATCGCCGAGGCCGACCAGGCGGTGGTCTTCGACGAGTTCCGCCAGGTAGGCCGGCACTACACCAACAAGCACGAGGGCACCGGCCTGGGCCTGGCGCTGACCAAGCGCTTCGTCGAGCTGCACGGCGGCACCCTGGCCCTGCAAAGCGTGCTGGGCCAGGGCTCGACCTTCACCTTCACCCTGCCGATAAACCTGAAACCGGGCACGCCATGAAGACCATCCTGATCGTCGAGGACAACGACAAGAACCTGAAGCTGGCGCGTGACGTGCTGCAGGCCAAGGGCTATGCGGTGCTGGCCGCCGTCAACGGTCTGGACGGCGTGGCGCTGGCCCTGCAGCACCGGCCCGACCTGATCCTGATGGACATCCAGCTGCCCGACATCAACGGCTACGAGGCCACGGCGCGCATCCGCGCCGATGCCGGCTGCGCCGCCATCCCGGTGGTGGCCTTCACCGCGTCGGTCACGGCGGGCGACCGCCAGCGCATCACCGAGGCCGGCTTCAACGGCTTCCTGGGCAAGCCGATCGAGCTGAAGGGCTTTCTGGCCACGGTGCGCCAGCAGCTGGGCGAGGCCGCCTGATGAGCCCCGCCCGGCCGCCCGAAGGGGCTCACTCCCGCTTGGCGGGAGCGTGCCCGGACCTGTGCCGTCCCTGCGGACGGCATGCGCCTGGCACGCGCCTGGCCCCTCTGTGGGCCAGGCGGGCCGTAGGCCCCAGGGTGCATCAATGAGCCCGCCTGCCCGCATCCTGGTGGTCGACGACACGCCGGCCAATGTCAAGCTGCTGGTCGATGTGCTGGCGGCCAAGGGCTATGAGGTGGCGGCCGCCACCAATGGCGCGGACGCGCTGGCGATGATCCAGGCCGCGCCCCCCGACCTGGTGCTGCTGGACATCATGATGCCGGGCCTGTCGGGCTACGACGTGTGCCGGCGCCTGCGCGCCGACCCCGCCACCGCGCTGCTGCCGGTGGTGCTGTGCACCTCGCTGGACGCCACGCAGGAGCGGGTCAACGGCATCGAGGCCGGCGCCGACGACTTCCTGACCAAGCCGGTGAACCGGGCCGAGCTGTATGCCCGGGTGAAATCGCTGCTGCGCATCAAGGCCCTGCAAGATGAGGTGCAGCAGCAGAAAGCCCAGCTGGCCGAATGGAACGCCAGCCTCGAGCAACGGGTGCAGGACCAGCTGGCGCAGCTGGAACGGCTGGGCCGGCTCAAGCGCTTCTTCTCGGC
>JANNZD010000299.1:0-6843 GCA_031410435.1 Betaproteobacteria bacterium
TCCAGGCCGGTCAGCGCGTCGGGGCTCATCGACACGCGCTCCTCGATCGCGATGCGGGTCTCGTCGGCCCAGTCGATGTCGTCGGGGTTGCTGGTGACCAGGCCCAGCGCGAAAGCGGCGTCGGCGTCCAGCGCCTGGCCAGCAACCCCATGCACGGCGTCCAGCGCCGGCTGCTCGTTGTAGAAGCGGCGCTGCAGCCGGCTCTGGCCGGTGATCATCGGGAACAGGCCGAAGTTGGCCTCGCCGACCGTGATCTTCGGTGCCTTGGCTTCGTCATCGGGCAGCGCCAGGTGGTAGCTGCGGTCGCAGGCCAGGGCCAGCTCCAGCAGGCTGCCGGCAAAGCAAGAGCCCTCTTCGATCAGCGCGAACAGGCTGCGCGAGGACACATCCAACCGGCTGAAGGTGCGGCGCAGCAGGCCCGTGGTCTCGCGCACCAGCCAGTGATTCTGGTGCGCCAGCAGCGTGGCATCGGACGCCAACACCGCCGCCGCATCGCCCTGGGTCTTGACCAGCCAGGTGCCGATGTCCAGCTCGTTGGTGCGCATCTGCAGGATCGCGTCTTCCAGCTCGCGGCCCAACTGCAGCGGGTACCAGGCGGCGCCGGCGGCTTCGATGCCGGCCACATCGGTGGGCTGGGCACCGGCGGGCGACTTGACGGTGAACACCGCGGTGCGCTTGGCGCGGTCGATCTCGACCGTCACGTATTGGTAGCGGATGGCATCGGCTTCCAGCGTCACGGCCAGGCGCGGCAGGTGCACGCCCTTGCCATTGGCCGGGCGGTCGCTGGCCTGGGCCAGCTGCAGCGCGCGCTCTTGCACCTTGGCGGCAAATTGCGCCGGCTTGGCGATGTCGTCGACCAGGCGCCAGTCCTTGGCTTTTTGGCCGCGCACACCCTCGGCGCTGGTGCAGAACAGGTCGGCCAGGTCGTGGCGCACACGTTTCTTGTCGGTGACGCGGGTCAGGCCGCCGGTGCCGGGCAGCACCCCCAGCAGCGGCACCTCGGGCAGGCTGACCGCGCTGCTGCGATCGTCTACCAGGATGATCTCGTCACAGGCCAGGGCCAGCTCGTAGCCGCCGCCGGCGCAGGCGCCATTGACGGCGGCCAGGAACTTCAGCCCGCTGTGGGCCGAGCTGTCTTCCAGGCCATTGCGGGTCTCGTTGGTGAACTTGCAGAAGTTCACCTTCCAGGCATGGCTGCTCACGCCCAGCATGAAGATGTTGGCGCCCGAGCAGAACACCTTCTCCTTGGCGCTGGTTAGCACCACGGTGCGCACCTCGGGATGTTCGAAGCGGATGCGGTTGATCGCGTCGTTCAGCTCGATGTCCACGCCCAGGTCGTAGCTGTTGAGCTTGAGCTTGTAGCCCGGACGCAGGCCGGCGTTCTCGTCGAAGTCGGCGGCCAGCGTGGCCACCGGGCCCTCGAAGCGCAGTTTCCAGTGGCGGTAGGCGGACGGCTCGGTCTGGTAATCAACGCGGGTCGGGTGGCTCATGGGGTCTCCTGGGATGCTGCAAAAAAGTGCGTCTACTCAACGCCGGGTGACACGCATCATATTGCGCATTTATTTTCCGAGTCAAGCATTTTCATGCATGTTTTCAGTCTTGATCTATCCCTCGATCGCCAGCACGTCGCGCACCAGCAGGCGCAGCGCCTGGAAGGTAGGCTCCAGCGCCTGGGCGCTGGTGTCCAGGCGGTAATCGGCCTTGGAATAAAAGGCGGCGCGGCCGGCCAGGATGCCTTTCAGGTCTTCCATCGCCTCGCGGTTGCCGGCATTGCCGGCCATCGGCCGCAGGTCACCCTGGGCCCGCACCCGCTGCATGTGGTCCTCGGGGCTGGCCTGCAGCCAGACGGTGGTGCAGTGGGCCAGCAGCAGATTGAAGGTGGCGGCGTCCGACACCAGGCCGCCCGGCGTGGCGATCACCGCCTCGGGGTAGATCTGGATCGCCTCCTCCAACGCCCTGCGCTCGTAGCGGCGGTAGGCGTTCTGGCCGTAGAGCGCCTGGATCTCGCTGATCGAGCAGCCGGCGAACTGCTCGATCTCGCGGCTGAGTTCAACGAAGGGAACGCCCAGGTCCTCGGCCAACCGGCGGCCCAGCGTGGATTTGCCCGCGCCGCGCAGGCCGATCAGCGCGATGCGGGGGATGCGCGCGGCGACGCTGCGGCCCTGGCCGCCGCCGGTGCCCAGCAGCTCACCGATGGCTTCGCGCACTCGACGCAGCGCAGCATCGTCCTGGTGCTCGAGCAGCTCGCGGATCATCAGCCACTCGGGCGACCGGGTGCTCATGTCGCCCAGCAACTCGGCTAGCGAACATTGCAGCGCCCGGGCCACGTCCAGCAGCACCAACACCGACGCATTGCCGACGCCGTATTCCAGGTTGGCCAGGTGGCGCTCGGACACCCCCGCCAGGTTCGACAGCGCCTTGCGGGTGATGCCGCGACGCGCGCGCAGCGCCCGCACGCGCTCACCCAAGCCCATCAGGAAGGGGTGCTTGGCATCGTCGGGCGCGGCGGCCGGCGGCCTGGCGGGCCCGGCAATGGCCGGCGCCAGCTCCTCAGCAGGCATCGAAATAGGCAATATAGTGCTTGACATGACGGGATCGGCAATCTAGAGTTCCGACACGCACAATACTGCAACACTGGTCTGGCGACAAGCCGGATCGGTGGCCTGCAGCACCTCACCGAGACAAGAGGCCTGCCCATGACCGACATCGCCGGCATCCCCGCCCCCGCGGCCCGATTCAACATCGCCCAGCACCTGCTGGGCTTGAATGCCGCGCGGCCGACCAAGGCCGCCTTTGTCGATGACCTGGGCTCGCTCAGCTACGCGGCGCTGGAAGACCGCGTGCACCGCCTGGCCGCCGGCCTGCGCGCGCTGGGCCTGCGCCGCGAAGAGCGGGTGCTGCTGCTGATGCACGATTGCACCGATTGGCCGGTGGCCTTTCTGGGCGCGATGTATGCCGGCCTGGTGCCGGTAGCGGTCAACACCCTGCTCACTGCCGACGATTACGCCTATATGCTGGAAAACAGCCGCGCCCAGGCAGTGCTGGTCTCAGGCGCGCTGCTGCCGGCGCTCACCGCCGCGATGACACGGTCCGACCACGAGGTGGGCAAGGTCATCGTCTCGCGCGCGGTGGCGCCACTGCATCCGGCCGAGGTGGACTTCGAAGCCTTTCTGCAAGCCCACACCCCTGCCGCCCGCCCGGCCGTCACCGGCGCCGACGACCCGGCCTTCTGGCTCTATTCGTCTGGCTCCACCGGCCGGCCCAAGGGCACCGTGCACTCGCATGCCAACCCCTATTGGACGGCCGAGCTGTATGGCAAGGCGGTGCTGCAACTGCAGGAACACGATGTCTGCTTCTCGGCCGCCAAGCTGTTCTTCGCCTACGGCCTGGGCAATGCGCTGACCTTCCCGATGAGCGTGGGCGCCACCACCTTGCTGATGCCCGAACGGCCCACGCCGGACGCCACCTTCAAGCGCTGGCTGGGCGGCGTGGGGGGGCTCAAGCCCACGGTGTTCTTCGGCGCCCCCACCGGCTTTGCCGGCATGCTGGCCCACCCGGCGCTGCCCGGCCGGGCCGCCGTGGCACTGCGCCTGGTGTCGTCGGCCGGTGAGGCCCTGCCGGCCGACATCGGCGAGCGCTTCAAGGCGCATTTCGGCGTCGACATCGTCGATGGCATCGGCAGTACCGAGATGCTGCACATCTTCCTGTCCAACCGGCCCGAGCAGGTACGCTACGGCAGCACCGGCTGGCCGGTGCCGGGCTACGAGATCGAACTGCGCGGCGAGGCCGGTGGCCCGGTGCCCGACGGCGAGCCGGGCGACCTCTACATCCACGGCCCGTCGGCGGCCATGATGTACTGGGGCAACCGGGCCAAGACGCGCGACACCTTCCAGGGTGGCTGGACCAAGAGCGGCGACAAGTACGTGCGCAATGCCGACGGCAGCTACACCTACAGCGGCCGCAGCGACGACATGCTCAAAGTCAGTGGCATCTACGTGAGCCCGTTCGAGGTGGAGGCCACGCTGGTGCAGCACCCGGCGGTGCTGGAGGCGGCGGTGATCGGCAAGGAAGACGCCGAGGGCCTGACCAAGACCAAGGCCTTCGTGGTGCTCAAGGACGGCGCCAGCGCCACCGCGGCCGAGCTGCAGGCCTTCGTCAAGGACAGGCTGGCGCCCTACAAATACCCGCGCTTCATCGAGTTCGTGGCCGAGCTGCCCAAGACCGCCACCGGCAAGATCCAGCGCTTCAGGCTGCGCGAGCTGGAGGCCGGCCGCGCCTGACGGCCAGCCCGCGCCCCGACGCCAGCAGCCCAGCCCGTGGCCACCGCCTTCACCGACATCGACTGGCGCGGCCGCAGCGTGCGCATCGAGCACGCCTGGGTCGCGCCCCAGCGCCATGCGGCGCCGTTGCTGGTCTTCCTGCACGAGGGCCTGGGCTCGGTGTCGATGTGGCGCGACTTCCCGGCCCGCCTGTGCCAGGCCCTGGGCTGGCGCGGCCTGGTCTACTCGCGCCCGGGCTACGGCAGCAGCAGCCCGCGCCCGGCCGACGAGCTGTGGGGCAGCGACTTCATGCACCGCCAGGCCGACGAGGTACTCCCGGCGCTGCTGACGGCGCTGGGCATCGATGCCACGCAAGACCCGCCCTGGCTGCTGGGCCACAGCGATGGCGGCTCGATCGCATTGCTGCATGCGGCCCACTTCCCGCAGCAGGTGGCCGGCGCCATCGTGCTGGCGCCGCACATCGTGGTGGAAGAGCTCTCGGTCCGCAACATCGAGGCCGCCCGCCAGGCCTATCTGCACCACGGCCTGCGCCAGCGCCTGGCACGCCACCATGACGACCCGGATTCGGCCTTCTGGGGCTGGAACCGCATCTGGCTGGACCCGGCCTTCCGCGACTGGTCGATAGCAGCCGAGATCGGCGCGATCACCTGCCCGCTGCTGGCCATCCAGGGGCTGGACGACGCCTACGGCACGCTCGAGCAGATCCGCGGCATCCAGCGGCGGGCGCCGCACACCCGCCTGCTGGAATTGCCCGGCTGCGGCCATTCGCCCCAGCGCGACCAGGCCGACGCGGTGATCGCTGCGGTCTGCGGCTTCGCCCAGGCCCCAGGCCCCAGGCCCCTGATCCCCTGCATCCCTTGCGCGCCGCGGCCGTGAAAACGCCGCAGCCACGGCCTTAGGATGCAGGCCCGCCCCGTCTCCGCATCCGCCAAGGACCCCCACCCCATGTACCCCGCCCTCAGCCTCTACATCGACGGCCAGTTCATCCCCGCCCAAGGCCGCCGCGAACAGCCGGTCTTCAACCCTGCCAGCGGCGAGGTGATCGGCCAGCTGCCGCATGCCAGCCGCGAGGATCTCGACCTGGCGCTGGCCGCCGCCGCCCGCGCCTTCGAGACCTGGAAGAAGAGCTCGCCGATGGAGCGCAGCAAGGTGCTGCGCAAGGTGGCCGAGCTGGCGCGCGAGCGTGCGCCCGAGATCGGCCGCCACATGACGATGGACCAGGGCAAGCCGCTGGCAGAGAGCACCGGCGAAGTCATGCTGTGCTCCGACCATGCCGAGTGGCATGCCGAGGAATGCCGCCGCATCTACGGCCGGGTGATCCCCGCCCGCATGGACGGCGTGCGCCAGCTGGTGCTGCGCGAGCCGGTGGGCGTGTGCGCCGCCTTCTCGCCCTGGAACTTCCCCTTCAACCAGGCCATCCGCAAGATCTCGGCCGCCGTGGGCGCGGGCTGCACCATGATCCTCAAGGGCCCCGAGGACGCCCCCAGCGCGGTGCTGGCGCTGGCCCGCCTGTTCCACGATGCCGGCCTGCCGCCAGGGGTGCTGAACCTGGTCTGGGGCGTGCCAGCCGAGGTGTCGCAGCACCTGATCAACAGCCCCATCGTGCGCAAGATCAGCTTCACCGGGTCGGTGGCGGTGGGCAAGATGCTGGCGGCGCAGGCGGCATCGCTGATGAAGCGCAGCACCATGGAGCTGGGTGGCCATGCGCCGGTGATCGTCTGTGACGACGCCGACATCGACAACGCGGTCAAGCTGATGGTGGCCTTCAAGTTCCGCAATGCCGGCCAGGTCTGCGTCTCGCCTACCCGCTTCTATGTGCAGGCGGGCGCGTATGACAAGTTCGTCGGCGCCTTCGTCGACAAGACCCTGGCGCTGAAGGTGGGCGACGGCCTGCAGCAGGGCACCCAGATGGGCCCGCTGGCCCAGCCGCGCCGGGTGGGCGCGGTGGCCGGCTTCATCGACGACGCGGTGGCGCGCGGCGCCAGCGTGCTGGCCGGCGGCGCACCGATGCCGGGCCAGGGCAATTTCTTCGCCCCCACGGTGATCGCCGACCTGCCCGAAGACAGCCGCCTGATGACCGAAGAGCCCTTCGGCCCGGTGGCCGGCATGGTGCGCTTCAAGACGCTCGACGAGGTGCTCAAGCGCGCCAACAGCCTGCCCTTCGGCCTGGCCGCCTATGCCTTTACCGGTTCCACCCGCAATGCCCAGGCGCTGAGCAGCGGGCTGGAGGCCGGCATGGTGTCGATCAACCACCTGGGCCTGGCGCTGGCCGAGACGCCCTTCGGCGGCATCAAGGACAGCGGCATCGGCAGCGAGGGCGGCAGCGAGACCTTCGACGGCTACCTCAACACCAAGTTTGTGACCCAGCTGAATTGAGCGCTGGCGGGTCGGGGCTCGTTGCGGACTTTTCTGCGTTTGAAAAGCTGACGTTCCGCGTTTTGTGCGAGGACGAGGCCGGCGGGCAACTGGCTGACTCCATGTCATTCCGGGCCTGCGGCCCTCCCTTCTCTACTTACGTCAGCCAGTCACCCGCCGTCCTCATCCCGGATGCAGCGGCGGCGCG
>JANNZD010000300.1:0-6868 GCA_031410435.1 Betaproteobacteria bacterium
GAAGTCTGGTACTACGTATTGTTTTCGATCTTTGTGTTTTGCAGCCCGGGTCGGCGCTGGCTCTGGATCGCTTGCGTGGCAGCTTTGATCGGGCCGAAGATTCTGCTTTTGTCACCGATTTGGTATGTTGGCGTGCTACTCTACCATTGGCGGGCGGCTGAGAAAATGCCTGAGTGGTTTGCCTGGTTGTGCGTTGCGGCCTCCTTTGGCTTGTTTTATGCGTTTGAGCAGAGCCGGATTGCAGACCAAGTCAGCGGGCAGCTAAAGAATTTGATAGGCACACACCTGCACAGGGAACTCGCCTTTTCCAAATGGTTCTTGACTGATTACCTGCTGACTTTGATCGTTGGCCTGAATTTTTTTGGTATGCAGCGCATTGCCCGGCGCTACCAAAGTGCTGCCTTGCTGTTGGAAAAGCCGATTCGGGCGACGGCTGCCTACACCTTTTCAATTTATCTTCTGCACCAGCCCTTGATTTATTTTTGGGCTGCGCTGATCGATTTGCCCGCGACCGGCTATGCCCGCTATGCCGCAGTGATGGCGGCGGTGTTCGCGTCAATAGTGTTGATTGGCAGCATGACCGAAAGGCGCAGATTTGTGCTGCGGCGGCAACTGTACAGTATCATGGGTAGAATTGAAGCGAATGCAGTCGTCCAAAGATATTTCGTCAAATGCCAGACTGCAGTTGGTCTGGGTGGACGTTCGTGATCGCGCGCTTCTTCGAACGTTTATTGACCGAGTTCAGGACCCGAGGTGCGGCAGGGTTCTTGCGTTTTTTGGCATTGCGGGTGGTGCAACGGCGCGCCGATGTTTTGTACGAATTCGATTTGATCGCATTGGCGGCCCAACTGCCGCTGCAGCCCGTGCCGCCGGTGGTTTTGGTGTGGCGCCATAACCTGGGCAGTGACGCGACCAGACAAGTCGAGGCGGGCGTACTGACGCCAGAAAATCACGCCTACCGCGAGGCCTTGCAAGGCGATGATCATCTGCTGGCTTTGGTAGATGCGCAGGGCCTGGTTACCAGTTATGGTTTTGTTCTGTTCGATTCCTTCTATAAGCAGATTCTGGCAGAGAGCCGCACTACGCCGATGATCGGCAACTGTTTCACGCTACCGGCTTGGCGGGGGCGCGGCTTGTACCCCGGCCTGCTGGTGGCCACCTGCCAGCATCTGGCGCTGCAAGGGCATCGCCGGGCCATCATCACCTGCGCGCCCGACAATCTGGCCTCGGTGCGGGGCATCGAGAAGGCCGGATTCCGGCGGATCAAGATTGTGCACAGCTGGGTGATACTGACTCGCTGGATCGCCTGGCACCGCGATATTCCCGCTGGTCGGGCGGACAGATCATGACGCGGGCCATCGAGGGCGCGGCGACGGACGCCCATCACTCAAACCTCCGCCCCATTGCAGCGGCGCCGCCACTGGTGATGCATGTGGTCTACCGCTTCGATACCGGCGGGCTCGAGAACGGCGTGGTCAATCTGATCAACCATATGCCGGTCAATGCCTTTCGTCACATGGTGCTTGCGCTGTCGGTGGTGACCGATTTCCGCGATCGGGTGCGCCGCCCGGATGTCGAATTCATCGCCCTGAACAAGGCACCCGGGCATGCGGTCAAACTCTACCCGGCCTTGTCGCGGCTGTTCAAGCATTACCGGCCAGCGATTGTTCACACCCGCAATCTTGCGGCGCTGGAGGCCACGGTCCCAGCCTGGTTTGCCGGGGTGCCCGTGCGCATCCACGGCGAGCATGGACGCGACGTCGATGACCTGGACGGCAGCCGACGAAAATACCAATGGATGCGCCGCATCTACCGTCCCTGGGTGAATCAATATGTGGCCTTGTCCAAGGATCTCGCCAGCTATTTGCAACGTCGGGTAGGTATTGCGCCGCAACGGATCAGCCAGATCTACAACGGCGTCGATGTCGAACTATTTCACCCGGCGATGGCGCCGCAAATACTACCGGATTGCCCTTTCATCCCGGGTGAACACTGGATTGTCGGCAGCGTCGGCCGCATGCAGCAGGTCAAGGATCCGGTGTTGCTCGCCAATGGCTTTGTGCGGGCATTGCAGTTGGCGCCGGATTTGCGGTCGCGCTTGCGCCTGGTGATGGTCGGTGACGGGCCGATGCGCCAGCCCACCCAGGCGGTGCTGGACGCAGCCGGCCTGACCGATCTGGCCTGGCTGCCGGGCGAGCGGCATGACGTGCCCGACCTGATGCGCGGCCTGGATTGTTTCGTGCTGCCGTCGCGCGCCGAAGGGGTATCCAATACCCTGCTGGAGGCCATGGCCAGCGGCTTGCCGGTGGTGGCCACGCGGGTCGGCGGCAATCCCGAATTGGTCGCAGAGGGTCGGACCGGCCATTTGATTGCCGCGCAGGATGTGGCCGCCTTGGCCGAGCACCTGGTTCAACTGTGCCGTGAGCCCGGTCTGCAGCCAGCCTGGGCCGGGCCGGGCGGGCCGAGGTCGAGCGGCGGTTCAGTATTGGCGCAATGGTCGGGGCCTACCAACAGCTCTATGCCGACAGTCTGGCCCGGCCGGGCCGGGCTGGCGCTTAGCGCGCGCCGTGACGCTGCAGCGCCCCCCCAGCCTTGCTTCGACAAACATGCCCAACAGCCCCAAACTGATTCTCTACCGCGCCGCACGCGCCCTGGGCTTGTTCGGCCTGGCCCGGCGACTGACCCGCAAGCGCCTTTGCATCCTGGCCTACCACGGCTTTGCCCAGGGCGACGAGGCCCAGTTTCGGGGCAAGCTCTTCATCACCCCGGCCACCTTTGCGCGCCGGCTGGACCTGCTCAAGCATCGGGGATACCGGGTACTGCCGCTGGGTCAGGCCGTGCAGGACCAGCAGCAACGGCGCGTGGCGCCCGATTCGGTGGTCATCACCATCGACGACGGCTATGCCAGCACTTTGAGCGTTGCCGCCCCCTTGCTGCGGGCCCGAGGCTTCCCGGCCACTGTCTACCTCACCAGTTACCACATGCAGACCCAGACGCCGGTCTACGACCTGATCATTGCCTACCTGGTATGGAAGGCCGGGCTGCCAGCGGCGAGGCTGGCCTGGCCGGCAGAGTCCAGGCCCCAGGATCTGGACCTGGCCACGCCGGCCGCACGCGAGCAGGTGGTGGCCCGGCTGACCGAACAAGGCCATCGTTTGGCCAGCGAGGCCGAGCGCATGGGCCTGGCCCGCGCCCTGGCCGACGCGCTGGGGCTGGATTTCGACGCCATCGTCGCGGGCCAGGCCTTCCGGCTGCTGACGCCGGCCGAGGCCCGGCAGTTGCCGGATTGGGGCGTCGAAATCGGTCTGCACACCCACCGCCATCGGTTTCCACCGGGCGACCTGGCGGCCTGCCGCCGCGAGATCGCCGACAACCAGGCCTACCTGGCCCGCGAGGTCGGCCCCGTGACGCTGCATTTCTGCTACCCCAGCGGTGTCTACGACCCGGGCCAGTGGCCGGCACTGGCCGAAGCGGGCCTGGCCAGTGCCACCACCTGCGATACCGGCCTGGTGCGGCCAGGTGATGAGCGCTTCGGCCTGCGGCGCTTTCTGGACGGCGAGATGGTCAGCGATATCGAGTTCGAGGCCGAGGTCAGCGGCTTTGCCGAACTGTTGCGCGGGCTGTTGCGGGTGGACCGGCGCGCTGCCGGTTCCGCACCGTGAGGCGGGGCAAACCGATGTGGGCTGGCTGGGGTGGCAAGCGGGCGGTGCTGATGCGCATGGTGCAGGCGCTGCGCATCCCGTTGGGCGGGCATCGCGGCTATGTCGCGGATGTGCCCGGGCGGGTGGACCGGCTGGTGTTTGTCTGCGCCGGCAATATCTGCCGCAGCCCCTTCGGTGAGCATCTGGCACGCCGCGCCGGGGTGCCGGCGGTCTCGATGGGCTTGCACGCGACCACCGGGTCGCCAGCCGACCCCGCCGCCTTGCGCCATGCGCAGCGCCAGGGCATCGACATGGGTGCGCACCAGGCCACCTGGTTCGATCCGGCGCTGGTGAACGAGCATGACCTGGTGCTGGCCTTTGAACTGTGGCAGGTGCAGGCGCTGGCGCAGGCCCTGCAGGGCCGGCAAGTGTCGGTGCGCCTGCTGGGCGGCTTTCTCGGGCCCTTGAGTTACCACATCCATGATCCCTACGGTTTGCATGATGACTATTTCGCGCTTTGCTTTGCCACCATCCGCCGGGCCTTTGATGCGATGCACGCGCAGTTGAAGCTGCCCCGCAACCCGGGCGCCCCATGCGGATCCTGATCCCTGAATCCCAGGCCATGGGCTCGGTGGCCTGCATCCGGTCGCTGGGCCGGGCCGGCCACGGCGTGATCGCCCTGTCGCCCGATCCGGCGGCCTGGGGCTTTGCTTCGCGTTACTGTGATGAAGCGGTGGTGCAACCCAAGGGCTTGCGGGGTGAAGACTGGGCGCAGTGGCTGACCGACCTGGTCCGGCAGCGCCAGATCGATCTGATCCTGCCGTCTGAGGGCCTGGTGGCGGCGCTCGGCCCGGAAATCACCCGCTTTGCCGGCCATTTGCCGGTCGGGCCCGATCCGCAGCGCCTCGAGCGTTTCATCAGCAAGTTCGAGTTGTTCGAGCATTTCGAGACCGCCGGCGATCCTGCACTGCGCCGCAACCTGCCACCGATGCGGCTGATGCGCGACGGCGAACCCTGGCAGGCCGGCCTGGCCGATTTCGCCTTGCCGCTGTTTGCCAAATTCGATGCCATGCCGGCACTCGGCCTGTCAGCCTTGGTGCAACGCTACGACAGCCACCAGGCCGCTTTGGACGGCTTGCCGCCGCTGCTGGCGCGCTACCAGCGCGGCCTGTTGCAGCAATTTGCCGCCGGGCAGGGGGTGGGCGTGTTTTTTCTGCGCTGGAATGGGCAGGTGCGGGCCAGCCTGATGCACCGTCGCCTGCACGAGGTGCCGCATACCGGCGGGGTTTCGTCCTACCGCGAGACCTGGTGGGATGAGACCCTGTACCAGGACGCGCTGCGCCGCATCGAGTCGCTCGACTGGTGGGGTGTGGGCATGCTGGAATACCGCTGGAATGCCGCCGACGGGCGTTTCCAGCTGATGGAATTCAATGCCCGGTTCTGGGGTTCCTTGCACCTGGCGCTGTTTGCCGGCGTCGACTTTCCGCGTTTGCTGGTCGACGCCTGGTCCGGGCAGGCGGCCGAGCCGGTGCGGGCCCGGGCCGGGGTGCGCTGCCGTTTCACCTTCCCCAAGGACCTGGAGCATCTGTGGTCGGTGTGGCGTGATCCGGCCCTGGGCCTGGGCCGCAAGGCCGGCGCGCTGGCCGAGTTCCTGGCCTTGGGGCTGGATCCCCGCTTGCACTCGGACCTCTGGTTCCCGGGTGACCACGGGCTTTACTGGCGTGCCTTGCGCTCGACACCGGGCAAATTCCTGCGGCGTGCCTGAGCCCGGGCGCAGGCCGGCCCCAGCACCTGTTGCACAGGTATCTGTTGCATATGTCATTGCCGGGCCCTGCAGCGCTGGGTGGCGCGGGCCAGGGCCGCTAACATCAACCTTTGAGCGGCCTGCCCCAGCGGGCGCATCCCATTTCTGAGCGCGGGTCGCCGCAAGGCGCTGAATCCACGGGCCGCGCTCTCGCAACCCCAGCCCAGCCCATGTGCGGAATCACCGGAATCTTTGACACCCGCGGCGCCAGCGCGATATCGGCTGCCGTGCTGCAGCGCATGAACAATGCCCAGCACCACCGCGGCCCGGACGAGGGCAGCCTGCATGTCGAGGCCGGCCTGGGTTTCGGCCACCGCCGCCTGTCCATCATCGACATCGCCACCGGCCAGCAGCCGCTGTTCAATGAGGACGGCTCGGTGGTGGTGGTCTTCAATGGCGAGATCTACAACTACCAGGCCCTGATCCCCGAGCTGCAGGCCCTGGGCCATGTGTTCCACACCAAGAGCGACACCGAGGTGATCGTGCACGCCTGGGAGCAATGGGGCGAGGACTGCGTGCAGCGCTTTCGCGGCATGTTCGCCTTCGCGTTGTGGGACCGCAAGCGCCAGTCGCTGTTCATGGCGCGCGACCGGCTGGGCGTCAAGCCGATGTTCTATGCGCTGCTGGACGACGGCCTGCTGCTGTTCGGGTCTGAGCTGAAATCGCTGCTGGCCCACGGCGGCTTGCGGCGCGACATCGACCCGCTGGCCGTCGAAGAATACTTTGCGCTGGGCTATGTGGCCGAGCCGCGCACCATCTTCCGCCAGGCCCTGAAGCTGCCGCCCGGCCACTCGCTGGTGATCCGCCGGGGTGAGCCGCTGGCGGCGCCGCGCGAATTCTGGGATGTGCGCTTCACGCTGGACAACCCGATCAGCGAGCAGGATGCCCAGCAGGAAATGGTCGAGCGCCTGCGCGAATCGGTGCGTCTGCGCATGATTGCCGAGGTGCCGCTGGGTGCCTTCTTGTCGGGCGGGGTCGATTCCAGCGCGGTGGTGGCGATGATGGCGGGCCAGTCCGACGGGCCGGTCAACACCTGCTCGATGGCCTTCGACGACCCCCAGTTCAACGAGAGTGAATTTGCCCAGCAGGTGGCCGACCGCTACCGCACCCGCCACCGGGTGGAGACGGTGGCCAGCGACGATTTCGACCTGATCGACACCCTGGCCCGGCTTTACGACGAGCCCTATGCCGACAGCTCGGCGATCCCCACCTACCGGGTCTGCCAGCTGGCGCGCAAGCATGTGACGGTGGCGCTGTCGGGCGACGGCGGTGACGAAACCTTCGGCGGCTACCGGCGCTACCGCATGCACCTGATGGAAGACCGCATGCGCTCGGCCGTGCCGGCGTCGGTGCGGGTGCCGGTGTTCGGCCTGCTGGGGCGGGTCTATCCCAAGGCGGATTGGGCGCCGCGGGTATTCCGCGC
>JANNZD010000301.1:0-2124 GCA_031410435.1 Betaproteobacteria bacterium
TCAGAGACGCTGGTGGCCTTTTCGGACACGATCGGCGCGACCAGCACCTGGGCCAGACGGGCTTCGGTGAACTTGAGATTCATTGCACCGTGGCTCATGCGAACATCTCCTTGAGCTGCTCGATCGCGGCCTTGGTCACCAGCACCTTCTTGTAGAAGACGAGTGACAGCGGATCGGCGTAACGCGGCTCGATTACCAGCACATTGGGCAGGTTGCGCGAAGCCAGCGCCAGGTTGTCATCGACCACGTCGGCGATCACCAGCACCGATTCCATGCCCATGGCCTTGAACTTGGCAGCCAAAAGCTTGGTCTTGGGCGCCTCGATCGAGATCGAGTCGATCACCGACAGGCGGCCATCACGGGCCAGCTGCGACAGGATCGCGGCCATGCCGGCGCGGTACATCTTCTTGTTGACCTTGTGCGAGAAGTTCTCGTCGGCCATGTTCGGGAAGGTGCGGCCACCCCCGCGCCACAGCGGCGACGAGGTGGAGCCGGCGCGTGCGCGGCCGGTGCCCTTCTGGCGCCAGGGCTTCTTGGTGCTGTGGTGCACCGCTTCGCGGTTCTTCTGCGCACGGGTGCCCTGGCGGGCGTTGGCCTGATAGGCCACGACCACCTGGTGCACCAGGGCTTCGTTGTAGTCGCGGGCGAACACGGTGTCCGGCGCGTCAAACTTGGCCGTGGCCTGGCCTTGATCGTTCAGGAGCTCGAGCTGCATCACTGGGCTCCTTTCTTGGCCTTGACCTTGATGGCGGGGCGCACCGTGACAAAGCCACTGTTGCAGCCCGGCACCGCACCACGCACCAGCAGCAGCTGGCGGTCTTCGTCGATGCGCACGATGTCGAGGTTTTGCACGGTGACGGTCTCGTCGCCGCGGTGGCCCGACATCTTCTTGCCCGGGAACACGCGGCCCGGATCCTGCGCCATCGAGATCGAGCCGGGCACATTGTGCGAACGGCTGTTGCCGTGCGATGCGCGCTGCGACTTGAAGTTGTGGCGCTTGATCGTGCCGGTGAAGCCCTTGCCGATCGAGGTGCCTTGCACATCGACCGCCTGGCCCACCGCAAACAGCGAAGCCGGCACCACCGCACCCGGGGCGTATTGCGCGACGAGCTCAGCAGGCACGCGGAATTCTTGCAGGATCTCACCGGATTCCACACCCGCCTTGGCAAGGTGGCCGGCTTCGGGCTTGGTCACGCGCGATGCTTTGCGCGAGCCGAACGCCACTTGCAGGGCGTTGTAGCCGTCGGTCTGCTCGGTCTTGACCTGGGTGATCCGGTTGTTCGACACATCGAGCACGGTCACGGGGATGGCGTCGCCGTCGTCCGTGAAGATGCGCATCATGCCGACCTTGCGGCCCAGCAAACCGAGTCGATAGCCTGTTGCGGCTGTCGTCATGGCTTTTCTCCAGCCCCCGATCCGCCTGCGCGGAAGAGGCCTTTGTTTCAAATACCCGACATCGATTGGCCGGGAATGATTTGCCTGAAGGTCGAACGACTTGAGCGCCGCCTGCCTACAAACACTGCGCCGGCTTCCCCAAACGGATTTGGGCAGCCGGAGCTAAGCCAAACAGTATAACCCGCTTGCGGCTTGCGCCGCAAGCGATTGGCTTCACTGCAGCTTGATTTCGACATCCACGCCGGCCGGCAGGTCGAGCTTCATCAGCGCGTCCACGGTCTTGTCGGTCGGGTCGACGATGTCCATCAGGCGCTGGTGGGTGCGGATCTCGAACTGGTCGCGCGAGGTCTTGTTGACATGCGGCGAGCGCAGGATATCGAAACGCTGCATGCGCGTGGGCAGGGGCACCGGGCCCTTGACGATGGCGCCGGTACGCTTGGCGGTCTCGACGATCTCGAGGGCCGACTGGTCGATCAACTTGTAATCGAAGGCCTTCAGGCGGATGCGGATCTTTTGCTTTGACATGACATGTCCTCAGGGTTTGGGCGATGAGGCCGGCGCCAGGCGCGCGCCTGGAGCCGGCCAGTCATGCGAAGCTCAGGCGATGATCTTGGCGACCACGCCGGCACCGACGGTGCGGCCACCTTCACGGATGGCGAAGCGCAGGCCTTCTTCCATCGCGATCGGGTTGATCAGCTTGACCGTGATGCTGACGTTGTCGCCAGGCAT
>JANNZD010000302.1:0-25963 GCA_031410435.1 Betaproteobacteria bacterium
TTTCTATTACCTGAGCTCGACGTCTACAACGTCCCAGCTCGCACCGGCGTTTCGTCGAGTGGGCGGATCCCTCAAGCTGAAGGCGACGGCGCTGGTGGACGCTGTGGCCGTGTTTTCAGCAGGACCGGCGCCGCAACGCGGACAGCGCCCGGGCGCATGTGGCATGACGCTGGCGGGCCTCGCAGTGGCGCTTTGGCGTCGCTTTTGGCGCTATTGCAGGTGCTCCAGGATCTTCGCCTTGACTTGCGCGAATCGCGTCCAGGGCAGGAAGTGGTTCATCTCCGGGATGCGAGCGATATTCACGGACCTGGCGTGGGTGAGCATCTTCTGGGCGAAGTCGGCGTTCGCCGGCGGCACCAGGTCGTCCTTGCCGCCCTGCATCACCGTCACGCGCTGAGTCACCCGTGGCCACAGTGGCAGCATGGCCACGAGCTCATCCTTCAGCGCGCGGATCTCCCGGTTGGTGACCACCAGCGTCTCGGGCAGTAACCAAGAGATCACCGGCCAGTCAGCGGGATACTGGTACCACGCGGTGCGCTCCATGGCCGGGTCGATCGAGCCGGCGAGGATCACGATGTCGGTGACCTTGCTGCCGTTGTCCATCGCCAGCCGCACCGCCAAGGGGCCCCCGAAGGAGTGACCGACCAGCACCACCCGGCGCCCCACGGCCACCTTGTCCAGCAGTGGCGCGATGGCGCGCGCCTGCTGCACCAGCGAAGGTTCGACGACGCCTGCGCCGGAGCCACCGAACCCCGGCCGGTCCACGGCGACCAGTTCGGCCCGATACGTCAGTTCGGAATCGATGAGGTAGTCTGCCCAGCCTCGCCAATCGCCTGGCGAGCCGTGGATAAAGACAACCAGGGGCTTGTCGGGTCCGCGCCCGACGTCGACATAGTGCATCTGCCGCGTACCGACCTTGTAAGCGACGAATGCCGCCGGGTCATCGCGCTGGAGCTTCAGCGCCGCGGCGCTGGTGCGCGACTCCATCTCGACAATCTCCGGCGGCATCAGCAGGCTGCAGCCCGACATCAGCCACGCCAAGAGCGGCAACATCAGCTGCGGCCTAGGCCGACGCCGCCGTGAGGAGACGCGGAAAGCGAGCGCGGGTGCTGACATTGGGGTCATCCTCAGGCCTGCCGCGCCACGGAACTGCGGCGCCCGACAAAGTGCGTCAGCGCATCGTGACCTGCGCTTGTCGCGAACCGTGCGTGGTCAAGCCCATGCATCATTCGAAGTCGATCGGGGCGACCGCATGGTATGGCCCATCGCCGGTCTGAGGTCCCCTCGAGTCGGCATCGTGCTGGGTTGTGGACAACTGACCGTGTGGCAACTTCCGACGACCACCCCGTCGGCGCATCGCGAAGCGCAGATCCAGCAGTGGGCCTGCGCGTTGCTGGCGGCCCTGGGCATCCAGGTCCGGCTGCATGGCGTGATCCAACCCGGACAAGCGCTGATTGCCATCCATGTGTCGTGGCTGGACGTCATCGTGTCGCGCTCTCGGCGCAGTGGCCAGAGTGACGGCGTTGCCGCTGCGCGCCACGCGCAACGCTGGCAGCATGGCCTTCACGACCGACCTCAGGGCCGACATCGAACCAGCCCTCACACGATGAAGCGCCCTCGTCGCTGCATCGCCACCACGGCCGGTGCCTGCACGTCGACCCAGGTCAGGAAGTCAACGGTCTTGAACTCGCGGTCCAGGGCCGGCGGCCCGCAAATCGCTGAACCCAATGCCAGGTACGCGGACAGCAGGCGCGGAATGCGCGGTGCAGGCGCTGCCACGGCCTCCAGCGGGCAGGCGAACCCCGGCCATGGCTGGGTCCGCCACGCCTTCAGCGCCAGGTGCGGTAGAAGCTGCAGATAGGCCGCAGCGCCCACTGCCGCGTCTTGGGTGGTGAACGAGCTGCAACCGATGAGGTAGCGTGCGCCGTGGTCGCGCGCGTAGCTGCCGATCCCCTTCCACAGCAGGTTGAGAACCGCGAAATTGCGGTGGTGGGCGTGGATGCACGCGCGCCCCAGTTCCAGAATCTCACCGCGGGCGGCCTCGAAGGGCGAGAAGTCGAATTCGCGCGCGCTGTAGTAGCCCAGGCCGCCGCGGGCGCGCTGCCCTGTCTGTAGCCGGTAGGTTCCCACGACGCTGCCGTCGGTCGGGTCCTCGACGATCAGGTGGTCGCAGATTTCGTCGAAGGGGTCAGCGTCCAGGCCAGTGTCGTACGAGTGAACCAAGCCTTCGTCGAGTTCGAGATTGAAGACTTCGAAGCGTAGCGCCTGCGCGGCTCTCAGGTCGGCGGGGCTGGCTGCCAGGCGTGCCGAATAGGCTGACGCTGGCTGCGCGTGCTGTGCGGTCGATAGGGCAGGAGCGGGTTGGGTCATGGGGGGCCTGCAGGTTGTCGGGACGGGCTGCGCGGGCTGGGTAGGCGCTCCAAGAGTCGCCAGACACCTGCCCCCCCTTACAGGTATCGACCTGTAATCTATACGCATGCTGTGCGACTATGGGCAGTGCTTGTGGCTGCGGTATGACCCGACGCGCAGGCCGCTGGAGCATATCGATGTCACAGGCAGCGGAACAGAGCAAGGCAGGGGAGGCGCGTGTTGCGCTGCCCATGCTCGCCAACCGGGCCACCAGGCCACCGGGCCCGCCTTTGCGGACGGCGCTGGGCGTGGCATTCGCCGCAGTGGGCTGTGCGCCGCCCGGGCCGAAGGCCCCGGTGTCGGCGACACAAGGCATGCGCGGTTCCACCTTTGTCGGCAACGCGCCAGGCGCCAGGATCAGCTTCCTGCGGGCCGGCCATGCTGGCGGCCCTTGTGTGGTGCTGGTGCATGGCACGCCGGGCTCGGCCACCGGTTGGGCTGACTACCTGACGGCTCCGCCCGCGGGCGCCGATGTCATCGCCCTGGATCGACCCGGGTTCGGTGCCAGTGCCCCGGGCGGTGCAGTGCCTAGCCTGGCAGCGCAGGCTGCGGCGGTGATTGCGCTTCTACCAACGGATCGGCGCCCTGTCGTGTTGTTGGGCCACTCACTCGGCGCGCCGATCGTCGCTTGGGCGGCAGCCCAGCTTGCTGCGGAGCAGCCGGAGCGCTCCGTGGCCATCGTGATGCTGGCCGGGTCGATGGACCCGGCGCAGGAAAGGGTCCACGCGCTGCAGCACATCGGCGCCTGGCCGCCCGTGAAGTGGCTGCTGCCTCGCATCATCCGCAATGCAAACGCCGAGTTGATGGCGCTGCAGCCCGAACTCGAAGTGCTGGGCAGGATATTGCCCTCGGTCAAAGCCAAGATCGTGATCGTGCATGGCACGGCGGACGATCTCGTCCCGGTGGCGAATGTGGCCTATATGCAAGAGCGCTTCAGCGGCGCACGCTGCATCAGCACCATGCTGCTGGAGGGGCAGAACCACTTCCTGCCGTGGAACTCGGAATGCGCGGTGCGTGAAGCGCTGCGCGTTGCGCTGGAGTGCTCGTGTTGACATCGTTCGGCGTCGAGCCTTCGGCCCTGCTGGCCTGGTTCCAGTCTGCGCTGGCCGGCATGGCCGCGCCCGCCGTCATCGCAGCGGTGCTGGCACTGACGACGCTGCTGCTTGAGGACCTGGCCATCGCCGCCGGCGTGGCTTTGTCCACCCAGGGCGTGATCTCGTGGGAACTGTCGCTCGCGGCGGTGGGGGGCGGCATCGCCCTGGGCGACCTGGGCCTGTACGCGATGGGCCTGGGCGCCACGCGCGTGCCCTGGCTGCGAAGGCGTTACGTGGGTGACAAGTCTTTGTGGGCGCGGGAGCAGATCGTGCGCCGTCTGCCCAGTGCGGTGCTGTTGGCGCGCGTGGTGCCGGGCCTGCGCCTGGCCACCTACACGGCCTGCGGCTTCGTGCGCGTGCCGATCGTCCCTTTCACGGCCTGGGTGATCCTGGCCGTGACGCTGTGGACGGTCGGCCTGTACGGGCTGAGCGCGGCCGTCGGCCAGGCACTGGCCAAGCACCTGGGCCTGCCGCCGCCATTGGCCGTGGCCATTCCCATCGTCTTGCTGGCCGCGGCAGTGCCGCTGGCTCGGCATGTCCGAACACGTTTCACGACAGCACGCCCATGACCCCGATGCCGCGCTCAGCAGCCCCCTTGTTCAGCGACCCCCCCTTGGCCTTGGCCCAGACAGCACCCCCGAGCAGAGATCCCGCCGCGCGGCCCCACCAGGGCATGCCGCCGCTGGACCTGGACGGGCCGGCGTTGAGCTTCTTCGAGTTCTGGCCCATGTGGGCGTTCTATCCACCCGTGATGCTGTACGCCGCCTGGCTGATGCTGCGCTACCGCGGCGTGTTGCTGCCGACGGTGGCCAACCCATCGTTCCCGGGCGGTGGTTTCTATGGTGAGAGCAAGGCCGAGATCCTGGCCTTGGCCATGCGCCATACGCCGGAGTGGGTCGCACCCTTCATTGCTGTCCAGCGGCCCGAAGCCGCAGCTGCAGATCCGCACTTGGAATGCGAATCCGCGCTGGCCGCGCTGGCAGCCGCGGGCCTGAGCCTGCCGGTAGTCGCCAAGCCCGACCTCGGTTGCCGCGGTGCCGGCGTCAAGCTGGTTCGCACGTCGGACGACCTGCATGCCTACCTGCAGGCCTTTCCGCGTGGCGCCACGCTGTTGCTGCAGCGCTTGGTGCCGTTCGAGGGTGAAGCCGGCATCTTCTACTGCCGCCGGCCGGGGCAGGCGACCGGCCGCATCGTCTCGATCACCCTCAAGTACTTCCCGCATGTCAGCGGCGACGGCCGGCGCACCTTGCGCCAGCTGATCCTGGACGACCCGCGCGCCGGCAAGCTGTCGCACCTCTATCTGCGGCGTCACAGCGCACGGCTCGACCAAGTGCCAGCGGCTGGAGAATCGATCCGGCTGGCCTTTGCCGGCAGCCATAGCCGCGGCGCGATCTTCCGCAATGGCAGCCACCTCGTCACGCCCGAGATGGAGGCCTGCTTCGACGCCATCGCCAAGCGCCTGCCCGAGTTCCACTTCGGCCGCTTCGATGTGCGCTTCGAGGACTTTGCGCAAGTGCAAGGCGGACGCGCTTTCACGATCGTCGAGGTCAACGGTGCCGGTGCCGAGAGCACCCACATCTGGGATCGGCAGACGACCTTGCCGCAGGCCTGGTTGGCGTTGATGCGCCAGTACCGCTGGTTGTACGAGATCGGTCACGCGAATCGGGCGCGCGGATTCAAGCCGATGCGCTGGGCCCAATTCATCCGTGACTACCGGCGCGAGAAGTTGCTGACGCCGCAGTACCCGGCCACGGATTGACCCGCCCCGAGAAAATTGAACGCCGACATCAAGAAAGACGTAAATCCTGGGCTGTGGCGACGACTGAGGCTCATCCGAGATCCTTTTTGGCTGTCCAAACCCACGCCGCCGCCGCCATGCAGACCCCTGAAAATGCCACCATGCAGCGCCTACTGGGCTTCAACCGGCAAGTGCTCGATCAAGCGCTGGCGGTGGTGGGCGGACACGCACTGCCGCGCGTGCCGCAGAGTGCGCCACCGAGTGTGCCGCCGAGTTTGCCGCCATTCACCGGACCCGTCGGCGCGCACCTGCGGCATGTGGTTGAGCATTACGAAGCACTGGTCAATGGCCTGACCCTCGGCGTGGTCGACTATGACAGTCGCCCGCGTGATCGTCAGCTCGAGACCAGCCCCACTTTGGCCCGGGACCGGCTGCTGGGCTTGCGCCAGGTGCTTGGCCAATGGACGCCCGACATGCTGGATCGACCCGTGCAAGTACTCGGCCAGGGCGGGAGCACCGGCGACTTCGATTTCTGTGTGGCCTCCAGTGTGGGTCGTGAGCTGGCCTTTCTGGCCAGCCATGCGGTACACCACTTTGCGCTGTTGGCCGAACACCTTCAACGGCATGGGGTTCCCGTGCCCGCCCACTTTGGCAAGGCACCCGCGACAGTGGCGAACGAGATCGCCATGCAGCGGGCCGCTGCCCAATCTGTCCACAAGGAGCTTCCATGTCTCAGTCTCGCTCTTCCGGCTTGACCCGCCGCGCTGCCACGGCCTGTGTGCTGGCTGTGGCCGGCATGCTCTCGGCCACGGCCGCCCTGGCGGCGGAACCACCGGTCAACACCCTGAAGACCGGTCTGTTCGGCGGCCGCACCGACACAGCGATCAACGGCTATGACACGGTGGCCTACTTCACGGTCGGCAAGCCGGTGAAGGGTCAGGACGGGCTGGCTAGCGAATGGATGGGTGCGAAATGGAAGTTCAGCACCCAGGCCCACTTGGACCTGTTCAAGGCCAACCCCGAGAAGTACGCGCCACAGTACGGCGGCTACTGCGCCTACGGCGTGGTGCAGGACAACCTGGTGAAGGTAGAGCCCGATCAGTTCACGATCCGCGACGGCAAGCTCTACCTCAACTTTGACGCCGACATCCAGGCCAAGTGGCTGAAAGACCCCGCCGGCTTCATCAAGTCGGCCGACGCCAAGTTTCCGGCGCTGTTGAAGAAATGAAGGCGCACACTTTCACATCGACGATCACCACCCGGAAAGGCATCGCCATGAGCTGGCTCAAGAAACACGGCCACTGGCTGCTGACGCTGTACGTCGCGTTCGTCTTCATCCAGTCGCTGTTCTTCAAGTTCACTGGCTCGCCCGAGACCGTGTACATCTTTCAAGGCAAGCTGGACCCTTGGGCCGCGTCACTGGGCTTTGCCGGCGTTTTTGCGCCCGGCGGCATTTTCTCGGCCAGGGTGGTGGGCAGCTTCGAGCTGATTGCTTCCGTCTTGCTGCTGGTGGGTGCCGCACTGTCATCGCACCGCATCGTGCAGGTGCTGGGTGCCGCATTGGGCCTGGGCGTGATCAGCGGTGCGATCTTCTTCCACCTCTTCACGCCGCTGGGCGTGGCGGTCGTCAACACTGACGGCAGCAGCGACGGCGGTGAGTTGTTCACCCTGGCCTGCGGCGTGTGGCTGGCCTGTGCCGCCCTGCTCTGGATCCGGCGGTCCACCTGGATGCCGATGCTGGCGAATCTGGCTGGACGACAGGCTCAGCGCTGAGCGGTCAAGCCGAAGCGCTCGGCATGCATGCCCGCCGCGCGGCCTGTTGTATCGTAGGTGCGCTCCATCACATGGACTCTGCGCCCGCCCGCCAAAGCCTCTACCACGACGACCGTTGAGCAGCGGGTGCCGTAGGCCCCGCTTTCGTTCTCGGCAATGTGGATGAAGGCGCTCGACAGCAGCCGCTCGCGTTCGGTCGACACCCCGGTTTGCGGCAGCTCTGCGTCCAAGGCGGGCAGTGGGTCGAGCAGCGCGACAAACAAGGCACCCACCAGCGCGTCCAGTTCGCGGTGCTGATCGACGGCCTGGAACAAGCGCTGCTTGAGCGCGGCGACCTTCGGCCAAGATGTGTCGAGCGCAGCGTTGGAAAGTCCGAACACGCCCGCACCGATCCCCCGGTCTTGCACGGCAGGGCGGTTACTGACCCAGTGGCCGACTGGCCTATCTGGCTGCCGCGACAGGTCCACCGCGAGATCGACGGTCAGCAGGTTGAAGCCCCTGCGCGGCGTCCTTGCCAGCGCCGCCAGGTCGGCATGCGGGTCGGTCAGGCACTGCAGCACCAGTTCCCCGCGTGAGGGCGACGCCATCGGCTGCCGGCCCGGTTCGCGCACATTGGTCACCAGCGCCAGCCGGCCGGCGGCATTCAAGCCCAGCCAGGTGCCCCCGCCCGTCAGGTCTCTGCCGCTCAGGATCGGGGCCGCAGCGTGCGACGGCTGCCACCACGCCAGTGGCTGGCTGGCGCGGGCGAAAAACTCATCGCGGTTGGAGGCCAGCACGACCGGGAACCGCGCGCTCTGGCCGATGCTGAGGGCTGCAAGGCACATGCGCGCGAGACCCTCAAGCCGGCTCGCGCACCAGCCGCAGGTCGACCTCACGGTCCTCATACGCCCGATCGGGCGGGTTGCGGACCGGAATCAGCGCCGCGCGCGTTGCCTCGGCGCACCCCAGGCCGGCCAGAATGCCTAGCAGCGAAACTTTTTCATGCTTCTCGACATAGCGCTCCTTGCCGGTGATGCCCGCCAGCGCCCACGCGACGCCGCGCAGCGGCGCATCGGCGGCGCCTTTCGTCTCGTTCAGTCTCCTAGACGCAGGCGGCAGCGCGTCGCCCATCAAGGTGCCGGCCGACCGCACGGCCCAGGGGCCTTGCCCGGCGCCGATAAAGGTGAACCAGCGCGGCAGACTGGATGGCAAGGCATGGCTCATGGGATGGCTTCGGCTTTCATCGGTTCTGTTACTCGGCAGGCAAGTCGGTCGGTGGCTTGACCCGCGCGGCCTGCATCGCATTTCGGATGAAGCGCATTTGCTCATCGAGGTTGCGGCAGGCCTGGCAGGTCATCAAGTGCAGCCGCACGCGGGCCCGGTCCGCCGGCGGCACTGCGTCGTCTTGCGACTGACTGAGCAGTTTGGCCACGGCTCGGCAGTCGAGCATGAGTTTCATCTGGGGAAGCAAGCGAGAAGGTACAGACCTTCCTAGTCGGCCTGCCCGACTTGGCATTACCACTCTTTGGGCTCGAGCGCCCAGGTGAACATGAAGATCATGTGCCAGGTCAGGCGGTGGCTGGATGGCGGCCGCCGCGAAGCCGACTGAAGCGTGTGAGCATCCGCAAGGTTGCGGTTGACCTTAGCCCGCCGACGCCTGGCCGGGCGCATGAAGCAATCATGCCCCATGACCATCGAAGCCGAACTCGCCCAATCGCACCAGCCGTTGCGGCGCTTCGCCATGATGCAACTGCGCAACGAGCGCATCGCCGAGGACCTGGTCTCGCAGACCTTCCTTGCCATCTTGGCCATCCTGGGGGAAGCTGGACGGCGGCGAGGGCCGCTGTTCGCTGCGCACCTGCGCCACCGGCATTCTCAGGGCCCAGAACATCGACGTGACCCGCAAGCGCGGACGCGAGGTGCACTTCGAGCCGCTAGACGCACAGCGCATGGAAGGCGCCATGGACGCACTCTTCGCCAAGGACGGCCACTGGCAGGATCTGCCGCCGGCCTGGCCGCAGCCCGAAAGTTCGCTTGTACAGCGTCAGTTCTGCGAGGCCTTGCAGACCTGCGTCAATCGGCTACCGGCCAAGGTTGGGCGGGTGTTCATGAGGCGCGAGTGGCTGGACAAGGCAGTGGACGACATCTGCGCCGAGCTGGGCATCACCTCCAGCCACAGCGGCGTGATGCGCCACCGCGCCCGCGTGCGGCTGTGCAAGGGCGCCGCGGCTGGCCCTGCATGGCTCTGCGGATTTTCCAGGAACGAGTGACCAGCTGATCTGGAATTCTGTTCCCGCAAGGCTTGGTCTCGTCACGCAATTTCGCGACACTGGACAAGGACGACCTCGGCAGGGTGGCACTGATCAAAACTGTGCCGAAGGGCTTTCCACTCAGGTGAAGCGCATCCCGCCCCCACCCGACCTGGCCCGAATCCGAGCCGGGCCGAGCCTCTCGACACGGCGGCGAAAAGCGCCGCACTGCCACCTCAACGACCCCGGCTTCGACCAGGAGAGCGCATGAACAAGATCGCCGTCGCACGTTTCGAAGAACTCGCTGATCGGCTGCCCGCGCACGCGCTCGTCGAGGGCATCGATCTCGTCGTCGTGCGCTACGACGGCGCCGTCTCGGTGCTGTACGGCCGCTGCCTGCACCGGGGCGCGCTGATGGCCGACGGCCGCGTCGAAGGCGACAACCTCATTTGCGGCGTTCACGACTGGGACTACCGGCTCGACAGCGGCGTCTCGGCCTATGACCATGCCGAAGCACTGCAGAAGTTCAGCGCCTGGGTCGACGACGGCCAGGTCTGGGTCGATGCCGACGAGGTGGCCGCCTGGGGCCTCCAACATCCGCAGCCCTTCAAGCGCACGATCTACCTCGGGCAATATGCCGACACCGGCCACGGCACCGCCGAGGAGCCGCACAACGCATTGATCCAGCGCTACGCACGCGACGGCCTGTCCAAGACCGGCCACCATGGCGCCGTCCAGGCGATGGGCGTACCCCGCGACCAGCTGCCGACCTGGGACGACATCCAAATCCTACCCGCGCAACTGCACCGCCCGCCGCTGCTGGACGAGCACCCTGTCGGTACCGATGTGCTGGTCGGGCCGCGGGCGAAGAAGCCGCTGCGCCTGGCGATTCCCCTGATCGTGTCCGACATGAGCTTCGGGGCGCTGTCGGCGTCGGCCAAGGTGGCGCTGGCGCAGGGCGCCGAACTCGCGGGCACCGGCATCTGCTCGGGCGAAGGCGGCGTGCTGGCCGAGGAACAGCAGGCCAACTCGCGCTATTTCTACCAGCTGGCCTCGGCGCGTTTCGGCTTCGGCTGGGACAAGGTGGGCGCGTCGCAGGCCTTCCACTTCAAGGGTGGGCAGGGTGCCAAGACCGGCACTGGCGGCCACCTGCCGGGCCCCAAGGTCAGTGCGCAGATCGCTGCCGTGCGCGGCCTGAAGGTGGGCGAGCCAGCCATCTCACCCGCACGCTTTCCCGACTGGACCGAGCCGCGCCAGATGCGCGAGTTCGCTACCGAGGTACGTGAGCGCACCGGCGGCATCCCGGTGGGCTACAAGCTCTCGGCGCAGCACATCGAGAAGGACATCGACGCGGCCCTCGAAGTGGGTGTCGACTACATCATCCTGGATGGCCGCGGTGGCGCGACCGGTGCGTCGCCTATCCTCTTTCGCGACAACATCTCGGTGCCCACCATCCCGGCACTGGCGCGGGCGCGCCGGCATCTCGACCGGTCCGGCCGCAGCGACGTCACCCTGATCATCACCGGTGGCCTGCGCACGCCGGCCGATTTCGTCAAGGCGCTGGCGCTGGGCGCCAACGCCATTGCGCTGTCCAACGCTGCGCTGCAGGCCATCGGCTGCATCGCCATGCGCGCCTGCCACACCAACAACTGCCCGGTCGGCATCGCCACGCAGAAGCCGCACCTGGTGGCCCGGCTGGCGGTGGACCAGTCCGCGCGGCAGCTGGCCAACTTCTTCGAGGCCTCGGTCGAACTGATGCAGGTGATGGCGCGTGCCTGCGGCCACGACCACCTGTCGCAGTTCACGCGTGATGATCTGACGACCTGGAAGCGCGAGATGGCCGATCTGTCTGGCGTGCCCTACGGAGGTATCGCTTGAACTCCCAAGACGTGCAGTGGTTCCGCGTGGCCTCGGTCGACGAACTGCCCCAAGGCCAGGCGATGTCGGTGACGAAGGCCCCGCGCTTGTCGAAGTCATGAACCAGGCGTGCAGTTCGAGGTTGGCCGTCCAACCGATAGCCCCCGGCTTGCGTTCCACCGTGACCACGGCGCGCGCCGGCTGGCGCAGGTCCAGCTGCCAGCCCGGCGCCCGGGCCAGCGTGTAGTTCAAGCTGGGGCCGAGTTCCACCGGGGGTGCCAGGTTCGCCTGGCCTTCGCGGGCCTGCTTGTCCTTGCTGCGGGTTGGCGGGTTCCCTGCCGCACTGATGTCGATGTCCACGCCCTGCTTCAGCGGCAGCGCCCGCGTGCCTTCGCGGTCGACACGGAATACCGCGCCGACCGCGAAGTAGGGAATGGGTGCAAGCGCATGCCTGAAATGCAGCCGCTGGACCCCAAAGGGTTGTGCCCGCTTCGCTGCCGGCCGGACCCGGTCCGAACCCTACAGGCGCCTTATGGCCGACACCGGGGTGTCCAGCATCAACAGATCACTGCGACGGAGGACCCGTCCACTGAGCTGCACCGAGTCGGCCACCAGGGCAAGCAGCGCCGGACCATGGGCGCGTCCGGCGTCGGTCATGATCATCAAGGCGGACTGGCCTGCGGGGCCGCGCGCAAAGAAGGCAGGCGGGATGCCGCCGCGGATGCACAGCGCGGCGCAGGCCTTGTGCAGTTTGCCGTCCGAAGGGCGCATGGCGCCGAACCAGCATTTCGAATCGAGGATCTCGCCGCTGAGACTGACCTCGCCCAGTGCTTCGATCGCCTGATGGGGCAAACCGGCATCGGGGGCAGCGGTCTCGTCGCGGCGCAGCCAGGGACCTTGTTCGTCGACCGCAATCATCGCGTGCTGCCCGCGCTGGATGAGGCTGCCTGTGACCACGACAGGCTGCCCCTCCAGCGCGCCGATCTGCGCGGCGACGCCACACTTGCCCAGGCAGGACAGGAGTGCAGTGCGAGGCAGCCCGCCGCCCAGATCGCGGCTGCGCAGCATGGCATAGGGCGCGGCGCTGACGATGCCGTGCCACTCTCGCACCTTGTCCGGGTCCCAGCCCCCCGCACCCGGCGAACGCTGCAGTGCAGCCAGGCCAGCGCCCAGGCCGGCGGCGCCCGCCGTCAGGCCCAGACCCAGGCGCAGGAAGAATCGCCTGTCGGCCTGCGGTGTTTCAGCCCAACCGATGAAAAACGCATCGTCGCGTTCAGGCTTTGCCATGTTGCGCTTCCTGGTCAATATCGATCACGGACGGCGCGACAGGCGTCCCCGGCTTCAGGGGCCGGGGGTGGATGTACACGATGCCGTGCGTGACGCGGGTGGCATAGGTCGCGACGCGCTCGGTGAAGGGCGCCGGCGAACAGCCGTCTTCAGGGCGGTACTGGTAGCCATGCCAGGGGCAGGTGATGCAACCGTCGATGACACGGCCTTCGCCCAAGGGCCCGCCCTGGTGGCGGCAGACGTTGGACACCGCCGCGATCTTGCCGTCGTAGCGGAAGACCGCGATGCGCTCGGCACCGCGGGGCTCGACGACAACAGCACGGTTGTCAGGAATGTCGAGCGCCAAGCCCACTCGCAACCAGCCCTGCGGACCGGGTTCGGGCCGCGCCGGGTCGCCGGAGGCAAAGCGGGCGGTGTAGACCTGCAGCCCTGCCACAGCCAAAGCGGCGACCAGCAGGGCTGCGGCATAGAAGGCGTTCGTCTCGCTCTGCAGAGCGCCCAGTGCCAGGTGCCCCAGCAGCAGGGCATAGGCGGCGTAGACGGACATGTGAATGCCCTTCCACAGCCCCGGCCCGAGATTGGCATTCCAGAAGTCGTGGCTGGTCGCGGCGAGCAGGAACAGCAGCAGCAGGGCCACCAATCCCAGCGACTCGAACGGAAAGCCGGCCAGCGAGTCGTAGCGGGGGTTGGACACCAACAGCGAGACGATGGGGTTCAGCACGCCGAAACCGTGGTACCAGACCACCACCAGCACGCTGTGGACCAGCGCCACAAGGAAGGTCGTGACGCCGAGATGACGCCGGTTGTAGAGCAATGGCTTGAAACGGGGCGTCAGCCGCGCCAGCGGCCCAATGCAGAGCAGAAAGCTGAGCAGCAGGAAGGCCAGTGTCCCGGTGGCCCGGATCAGGGTCTGCAACGGCGTGAAGCTCTCGCCGGCCGGCGGTACCAACGAGGCCACGAGCACGAAGCTGAGCAGGTACACAGCGACGCCAGCCAGCATCCAGGCATCGAAGCGTTTCTTGAATGGCGTCCAGGAGACGACGCGGTAGCCGTGGGACATCAGGTGCTCGCTGCTGCAAGGCTTGGCGGCCAAACTGGGTTCTGCGGTACCGCCGGTCGCTGGACCAGCGCCAGGCCGACGGCGGCAGCCGAACACAGCAGAAGGATCGGCCAGACCACCCGGTGGCAGCGGCGGTGCGATCGTTTCATGACTCGGGCGGCGATTTCTGCTGGAACCATTTCCAAAGCAGCAGCGGCCACAAGGCGGCGGCGCCCGGCACGATGAGCAGGCGCGCCAACCGGGGCATGCCCCTGGCGGCGGGGTCGATCGCGGCCACCCCGCGGGTAAGGAAGGCCAGCGCGAAGGCAAGCCCGAGCACAAGGTAGCCGGCGAGACCGCCGACGATGGCTTCCGCCGACTCGACGCTCATGTGGGCTGGGCGTGGCGCGCCGTCCAACAGTGCAGGTAGGTGCCGCGTCCGCGGCCAGGTGCGTGGGTCTTGCGCATGGCGGCATTCTCACGCAAGACATCGCTCCCGCCGCCAGTTCGGACTCGGGAAGACATAGGGCCGTCCGCGACGTCCCTCGCTGGGCGGGCGCGCGTTGATGACCGGCGGCAGCCGTTGAGTGCGAACAATGAAGCATCTGGCGCCGCCGCCAGCGTCGCAGATGCGAAAGCCGTGCCGCGCCAACCATCGAAACTTCTGATGCCTGATTCGGACTTGCACATCGCGTCTTTCAGGGCCGCTTCGATCTTCGCATTCATACTGGGGCCCGGCCTTCGGTACGCAGCAGCCCAGGCCATGGCGGGGGGCCGGACCAGCGGCCTGCTGGGCCGGGATTGGCGCTCGACGGCTACATGCACACCATCGCCGCAGCAGCAGCGCGGTCTGTCGTGTGTCACGCGCTACCAGCGCTTTATGCCGCAGGCAATCTGATCGGGGCGGTCGATCTGCTCTGGCTCGGCATCGCGATGATTCGCGCTAAAAGCCACCGGCGTGAATGGCGCACTGTTCGAGGCACGCAAAACCGCCAAGTGCGCACGCTTCGAGGCAATCACGGTTGAGATGATCAATCCCAAGTCCGCGATGTTCTTCCTGGCCTTCCTGCCGCTGTTGTGGGCGCCGGTGCCAAATTGTCGCTTTTTGGCCGGTGTGAAAGTGCATGGCCCGAAGGTTGCTTTCCGGTGATCGCGCACCACGCAAGCCATTGATCTTGCTTGGCTGCACGGAAGAAGACCGTCTTTGAGAGTCCATCGAAGTAGACGAAGGACAAGAAGTCACAGCACTTCCAGACCGGCTAATTTCCAACAAATTCAGGCCGGCGCTGACAGCTGTTCACGGGCTCCTCCGCAGGTCTGCCGGTGTGGGCCCAATGCATGCTGCTGCGCAGCAAGGTGAAACTGATGTTTGGGTTGGCCGACGGGGTGGCTGTGCTGGGGGCCAGCAGCGTCGTCACCCACCTTGGCCGCAACAAGGGCACTCAGCGCAAGGTGCAGCAACTGGTTGGCGGCATCACGGTCACTCTGGACGTCCGCCTGGCCTTGAGGTAGGTTCGAGCGACCCGGCGACCCGTCCAGGCACGCGGGACCACTAGACTGCTCAACAAATGACAACAGTATCGTGACCCAGCGCTTCAGGCGCCGGCATAGGATGGTCCGCTGGGGCGACGTTTCGGCGTGGTCAATACGGTAATGGTTCCGCCCACAGGGGCGACTTGCTGGGAGCCCAAGCATGTATATCGGGTTGCTTGTCGGCATTGGCCCGGCGGCGACCGACTGCTACTGTCGACAACTGATCGCTGCGGCGGCGCGAGCCGACAAGGATCTCGAATTGAAGATGGCTCACTCCCTCACGCCAAGCTTGCTGCGGCACCACGCAGATGGAAACATCCAGGCCCAGCAGGTCATCTATCACCGCCTGACCGAGCGGATGCGACGGGCAGGCATCGCGCTGGTCGCCATCAGGTCAATTGCGGTGCACTTCTGCATCGACGCCTTCAAGGCGGTTTCGCCAGTTCAGGTGGCCAGCGCTGGGGTTGTGACCAAAGCACACCGAGAGGCCTTGATGTGAACCAGCATGTCCTTGACCAGAAACCCCGGATGAACAACGACGACAGGCCTCGCCTGGCTATCCTGTATCCCGGCGATCGTGCAGCTCGCAGCCGTTCGGACCCGGCGGAGAGCCGGTTCCCGAAAGTGTTCGAAGCCTTCGCCAACGCTGGCGTTGCGGCCGAGCCAGCGGTCTATCACGACGCCTTCCGCAGCGAGGTGTTGGACCAGTTGTTGCGGATGCACGGCGTCCTGGTCTGGTACAACCCTGTCGAGAGCGGTCGTGATCGCAGTCGGCTCGATGCGATGCTTCGGGAGGTGGCAGCAAAGGGCGTTTTCGTCAGCACACACCCTGACACGATCCTGAAACTGGGTACCAAGGACGTGCTGGTGGCCGTCCGCGACCTGCCCTTCGGCACTGACGTTCATCGACTGGACAGCCTTGCCCAGGCGCGTGCCGAACTGCCGGGTCGTCTGGCCCTCGGCGCACGCGTGCTGAAACAGCAGCGCGGACACAGCGGTAACGGGATCTGGCGCATCGAGCAGTTGGAAGGCAATCGTTTCAGCATTCGACACGCGGCGCGTGGCGCCTTGCAGGAGATCGTGCCCTTCGACGGTGTCCTGCAAACCATCGCGCCCTACTTCGAGCATGCGGGTCACATGATCGATCAGGCCTGGCAAGCCCGCATGGTCGAAGGCATGACGCGGGCCTATCTCGTGCAAGGGCGTGTGGCTGGCTTTGGACACCAGGCCGTCATCGCTCTGCACCCCCCCGCCGGCGCGGCCGATGCGCCGCCCCCAAGCCAGCGTCACTACAGCGACAGCGACGATCCCCGGTTCCAGGACTTGCGTCGACGCTTGGAAGGCGCGTGGGTCGATCTTCTACGGGGTCGGGTCGGTCTGCGAACCGAGGACCTGCCGATGCTTTGGGACGCCGATTTTCTGCTCGGAGAAAGAGGCGGCAGCAGCGCAGAGAAATACGTGCTCTGCGAGATCAATGTCAGCAGCGTGTCGCCTTTCCCGGTCTCGGTGATTGCGCCGCTTGTCGAGGCATGCTGCCGCAGGCTTGAGGCGGTCCGTCGCAGTGGGGCTCGGTGAGGAGTGGATTGCACTCAATGGGAGGCGGCTGGCCTCCGCCCGCCAGTGCTCAGGCGCCGTAGCGCTGCACTGTGGCCGATAGCCGCGGCGGCGTGCGCAGGGTCTGGAAGATCACACAGTAGCGCTCGGTCAACTTCAAAAGCGAAGCCAATTGCTCGTCGCTGGCGTCCGTGTCGACGTCGAAGCGCAATCGGATGTCGGTGATGCCCACCGGAACGTCCTTCGCAAGTCCCAGCGTGCCGCGGAAGTCGCCCTCGCCATCGACGACGACCTGCGCCGACCGAAAGGCGATGCCCATTGCGGTGGCGACCACATTGAACGTGACGCCAGCGCAGGCGACCAACGATTCCAGCAGCAGGTCGCCTGAGCAGGCCTCGATGCCGCTGCCGCCGGCCTTCTCGTGCAGGCCGGCGTCGTAGCGCGCGAACACCGTCTCGACGCGGACCGAAGGGCGGTCGGGCAGCAGGGTGCCGGTCGCGTGGAACATATGCTTCGCGGCCTCGGGATGCTGCTTGTACCGAGCCTTGATTGGCGCTTGCAGCTGGCGCAGTTCGTCGGGATTCATCGCGCCATGCTAACTCGGACTTCGGGTACGAACCGCCGCCTGCCGGCTGAGCCGATAACGGCCTCGGCGACATGGGCTGCTGCACATTAGGAACCTGGCAGCAGCCGTTGATGGAAGCCTGCCGGCGGCACATGCGGCAGGGTGTGCCACATGAACTCGTCCGGCTCCAGTGTCATCGCCTAGGGGCGAGTCTTGCCCTTGGCGCCGCCCCCAACGCTGTCGACCTTCCACCGGGTACCCAGGTGTCGTCCGCTGCGTCGAACAGCAGGCCGTAGACCACGCCCCTTTTCTGATGCGCGGTGCCGGCGTCGGCGCGGGCAGCGTGAACTCCTCGTGGCAATGCGTCAGCGGCAGCTGATCGGCCTGGTGCGCATGGAGTCGGCGCCTGGCCGCACCGCTCCGGCACTTCGGGCAATGCCGGTTCGCGTAGATCTTTTGCCGGTGAAGCCTCAGGCGCCTCACTGCTTGGGCGTCTCATAGCCCGGGCGCACCCTTGCCTTCGTTGCCAGCCCGGACGGATCGAACAGCACCACCAGTTCGGTGGCGGCGCGCGTTGTCTTGTCGGAGCCGCGCCATCGATAGACCCACACCTCATAGCCACTGTCAAACGAGATGACGATGGCTGGTCCGAGCGCGGCGGCGATATTGGCCTTGGTACTCTTGCCAAGGACGACCATGTTCATGGCGGTCGGTGGTGTTGGGGCCTCGCCTGTCGGGGTGCGGGCCGATCCGGGGCCGTCTGGCGAGGAGTCAAGCGTGCCGGTGGCGACGCAGCCCGTCACGCAAAGGCTGGCCGTGAAAGCGACCATGCAGAGCGCGACGCGGGCGGGCGAGTGCGTCATGGGCGGTCGTCCATGAAGTCGAATTTGACCAGCGTGTCATCTGGCCAGCTGTGGTCGCCCAGCGGAAGGAAGTAGGCGCGATCGACCAGCATCTCGCAATCGCAGTAGGGCAGGTCCTGCTTGAGGCCTGGGTCGTCGCTGGCCATGGCATACAGCCGGTCGATGGGCAGAACTTCTTGCCGGGCGCCGGCAACCAGCGTCACGCTGAATATCGGTCGCTCGGCGAAATACAGGTACATCGCGTCCTTTCGATCGCAATAGCTTTTGCTGTCCCTGAAAATGTCGTAGATCCTGCCAATCGTGCTGTTGTTGGAGACCAGGCCGGCTTCAAGGCCGACTTCGCATTCCAGGCGAAGGTCACCCAGCCGCCGCATGTGGGGAGGCAGCCCTGGTGTACGGATTTCGGTGCGCCAGGTCATGCTGAGGCGCCTGCGATTCGTCGTAACGACGGCGTCCTCCTCCATGGCGTTGACGTTTCGCTCCAGTACGAAAGTGTGATCGGGAGCAATTTGCACTGCATAGTCGAAGGTGGACCCAATCACTTCGAGAACGATTCGGTTCATGTCGGTACCAGGCTTGCGCGGCAGCAACTTGAATCGCAGCGCTGCATCGGGTGCGATGGCGGCCCGCGCTCGCTCGAAGCCATCCATACCCTGGATCATCTTTCGATAGGACTTCTCGACCGCCTGCCTCGGTGTCCCGGTGATGGTGATTTGCTGCGGCACCTGTCTGGGGGGTTCCTGCGCTCCCAACGCCGTGCAGGCTGCGGCCAGAGCGATTGGCACCAGTTGGCAAAGGGTGCGTGAATGAAGGCGGAGGTCTGACATACCTATCTGCAAGGACCGGAAGCTGGAAAAAACACCATGCAGCGAGGTATCGCTTGAGTCCTTGGCGAAGTCAACCATTGGGCCTCTCCGCTGTGCTGACAATTGGGCGACCGCCGCCTGGCGTGGGCGCCCGGACAAGTCGATCCGGGCCGTCGCGCTGGGCGCGCGGTCAAGATCCAGCCAACGCCGCCCAACGGCCACAAGGCGACGTCGCGCTGCGATCCTGAACGCGGATGATAGGCACGCGGGCACATCGTGGGCTACACCTAGATTCCTCGGTTTCCTCGGCGATGGAGCCCGATTGAAGCGCCCATCGCGATGCCGATGACCGCGTGTATCCAACCGAGCACAGGCCTGACTGCCTCCGGCGCGAAGTAGTACAGCGCATATCCGCTCAATATCAGTAAACCGCCGAGCACGCACAAGGTCAGCCCGGACCGGCGCTGACCCGCCCAGCGACGGCGGTGGCTTAGACGCAAGCCCTGGGGAATATGTGCCGCGGCCAGCATACCGAGAACGAAGGTTGCTGCGGCCGCGCCCAGGCCGTGCAGGCGCATGCTCCAGGCTTCTACGGGGTGTGGCAATTCGCCCGCCCCCGCGCCGATGCTGTAGTGCACCGCGAGCCACGCAAATCCGGTCAGCAGCAGCAGCGTGCCCGTGGCGTAGAGCGCGCGCCGTTGCCAGCCAACCAGACGGCGCGGGTGGGCTGGGCCTGGGTGATGAATTGGGCGATGCATGCAGGTTCAGTGCTTCCAGGCGGTGGCCTGGAACCGGGCGAGGATCGGCCTGGCAGTTTCGCCTTGAATTGCCACCACCTTGGTCAGCGCGTCTGCCCACAGGCATTGCGGCGCCGCAACGCTGATGTGCGTCCGTGCGGCCGGCGCATGCCGCCCCTGCGCCAGGTGCGATCGGCTGCCTTGATCGAAATGGCTGGTCGCAAAGGCACCTTGCCGCAGATCGGCGAACCGGCGCACGCCGCCAGTCGTTTCGTCTCGAACGTGAATCGGGAGATCGAAATCGCCGAATGCACGCAAGTCACCGCCGGCGTTGACCCATCCTGCAATGCAGCCCTGCTCGATCAGCGCCTGGACGGCGACATCCACCGCATAGCCCTTGGCCACGCCGCCAGCGTCAATGCGCGTGGCCAGGTCCAGCTTGCACAGTTCGTCGCCTTCACAGCGCCAGCCCCAGGGCGCCGTGCCCTGGCTGATGTCGAACGCGCCTGCGCTGAGGGCCTGCAACTCTGCGGCTGCGGCCAGCACCGCTTTCGTTGCGGGCTGCATTGGCAGGGCCTGCCCGCAGCCCAGCGCATGAAACCGCGACAGGTCGCTGTCCGGGTCGAATCGAGAGAGACAGCGCTGCACCGCGAGCACCGCGTCGAATGCGGCCTTGAACACGCCTTCCTGTTCGTCGCCGTCCAACCGAACGCCGATTTCGACCAGCGTGCCCAGCAGAGGGCGCGCGCGCCGTCGCCAAACTTGCTCGACGCGGCCCGTGATCACACCAGCCCACCGGTCTTGCGTGCCAGCGCGACGACCGCGACGATGCGCCGCACGCCATCGGTCACATGCGTGCAACTCAGCGTGGCGCCGCTGATGTTGGCGATGTCCTCGCCCACGCGCAGGGCCGCGCCGCTGTCCTTGCCGACGAACTGCCGGCGCCATGCAGGCAGGCGAATCTCGAAGCCATGGCTCTCGCGGTAGGCCAGGATCTCCACCTGCCGCACGCTGCCATCCAGCGCGATGCCCACCGCGTAGCTGATGAGTTCGACCTTGCCGATCACGTCGTCGGTGATCACATAGCCCAGCGTCGCGCCGGCCTTGCGCGCCACCCGCACCGGCCAGTGGGCAGAGCGCCCGCGGACGCCTTGCGCCTCGAGTTGCTGCAATTGCCCGGCGTCCAGCGTCACGTTGCGCACCTCGAAGGCATCGGCATCGGGAAACATCAGCTTCGCGGCCTGCGCCGCGCTGAGATAGTCCACCGCAAAAGCGCTCGTCGGCGCCGTCGCTGTGGCAACTGCCGCAGCCGCCAGAACCAAGCGCATCAGAAGCTCCAGCCCAGGCCGAGGTTGACGCGGTTCAGGTCGGCGTTCTCGCGGAAGCGCTGGAAGTCGGCCTTGGCCACGATGCCTTGCGCGAACTGGAAGTTGGCGCCGAGCGTGACCACGCGTTCGTTGCGCGCGGCGTCCGGCGTCAGGCCGGGGCCGAGGTCGGCGTAGCTGCGTGCGGTGTTGTATTGTTCGAATCGCAGGAAGGGCAAAAGCGCGTAGTCCTGGTGCGACCAGACCTTGTAGGCAGCCTGCACGTAGTAGCCGTCGAACGATTTCGGGATCAAGGTGGGCTTGCCGACCAGGGCCGCGTTCAAGGCCGCGGTGTTGGAAATCGTGCCCCCCGTGTACAAGGCCGACAGGTCCCAGCGGCCTGGCGTCCAGCGCACATGCGCATCCCACAGCGTGATGCGTGCGCTGGCCACAGCCAGCCCTTGCGTGGCCTGGCCGGTGAAGAGCGAGCCACCGAGCAGCAAGCCCGGGATGCCGCGCCAGTTGACGGCGCCGAACACCGCCAGGTCGTGGCTCTTGGCCAAGGACATTTCCTGGTGGATCGAGCCCAGCGGCGATTCCTTGCCCTCGCCAGAGCTCGCCTCCCACTTCGTCAGGTCGAAGCCTGTGGTCAGACCGCCCTGCACGGTCAGGCCGTTGTCGAAATTGCCGACCAGTTGCACGCCGCCTTCGCGCCAGGTGCTCGGGATGATCGCGGTCTCGACGAAGTTGCGCTCGACCCCGTAGAAGGCCGTGGGCTCGTGGTTCTCGTTGAGCAGGCCGACCGGCATCAGGAACAGGCCCGCGCGAAGCGCCCAGGTGGGCGTGAACT
Source organism: Betaproteobacteria bacterium (assembly GCA_031410435.1). Lineage (GTDB taxonomy): Bacteria > Pseudomonadota > Gammaproteobacteria > Burkholderiales > Burkholderiaceae_C > Pseudaquabacterium. Next base: position 21,638 of record JANNZD010000302.1, read on the forward strand.
GGCGTTCGACGTAGGCCTGCTCGATCGCGACCTCACCCTTGTCGCTGGCCGACGACACCGCGTGCTCGACTTCCAGCTCCGTGACGACCTTGGTCTTCTCGTCGAAGCGGTGCTGGTAGCCGAGCACGAAGCGGCGAACGTCCGCCTGCGCGTCCTGGCTGCGATTCGTCGGCCGGTTGTAGTTGATTTCACCGTAGCTGGTGATGACGGTGGCCGGGCCTGCGGGCGTGGCCGCTCCAGACGCCGCTGATGCCACCGCTGCGGGGGTCGGTGCAGGCGCTTGGGCTGGCACCGGTGCAGCAGCTTTCTGCTGCTGCAACTGGACCAGCTGTGCCTTCACGGCGGTCAGCTCTTGCGCCAGTTGGTCTAACTTGCGCGCCAGCTCGGCTTCAGTGGCGGTCTGGGCGCAGGCCTGGCCGGCGGCCAGGGCGATGGCGGCGACCAGCAAGGGCTTGGTCGGAAAGCGGATGGTTTTCATGGTCAAGTGCAAACGGGGTGATTCGGGGCGATTCGGGGTGGGCCGGAGGCAATTCATCAGGCGGCGTCAGGGCTTGTAGCCGTCGCTCAAGGTCTTCAGGAAGGTCACTACGTCATCGACCTCGGCGTCGCTGAGTGCCGGTGCATCGACATGGCGGCGGTTGTAGGGCACCTCGGTGGTGTTGACATTGCTGTGGTGCTGCGGCGGCAGGTCGTCGAACTTGTTGACCGTGCCATCGGGATTCAGCGGGTACCACTTCTCGGGGTGGGTGTCGCGCTGCACGTAAAAGGTGACGGTGTCCTTCAGCGTCGTGAAGCGGCCGTTGTGAAAGTAGGTCTTGCGCAGCGCCACGTTGCGTAGCGAAGGCACCTTGAATGCACCGCACAGGTCGCTGCGCGCAGCCAAGTCGGCGCGGGCGCACAAGCCCAGGTCAAAGTAGGCCGGGTCGGCGTTCTTGGCGATCGCCATGTTGCGCGGCACGCCGAGGTTGTCGTAGGTGAAGTCGGTGAACAGCGGGAAGCCGCCGTCGGCGGCCTTGCCCGACGGATGGCAGCCTGTGCAGTTGCCCTTGCTCGGGTTGTTGAACAGCGCCAGGCCGCGGGTCTCCTGCGCCGATAGCGCCGCACGGCCACGTAGGAACTCGTCGTACTTGCTGGAGAAGGGGCGGAAGTCGGTGTCCTCCAGCTGGTACGCCTGCAGAGCGAGCGCCACGCGGGCCAACGCGTCGTCGGGGCGGGTGAGGATGTCGGCACCGAACACGCGCTTGAACTCGTCGGCATAGGCCGCGCGCGACAGCTTGTCGACCAAGTCGGCCGGGCTGGCATTGGCCATTTCCATCGGGTTCAGGAAAGGCTCGCGCGCTTGCGCCTGCAACGAGGCAACGCGCCCGTCCCAGAAAAATCCGCCGGTCGGCGTGCCGTCGGCGGCGAAATGGAAGTCGGTGTTGGTCGACCCGTACTTGATGCCTGGCGCCGCACGAGCGCCGGCCAGGTTCAGCAACGCACCGCCAAGCTGGACGGCCAGTCCGTTGCTTGGCGCATGGCCTGCGTCGGGGCTGTGGCAACTTGTGCAGGCTTGGCGCCCCGAAGCCGACAGCGAGATGTCAGCAAAGATCTTCTGGCCCAGCGCGGCTTGTGCTGAGAGCAGCGCATCCGCCGGCACACTGGCCGCCGATGCCGGCGTACCGCCACCGCAGGCGGACAACAAGGCTGCACTCAGGCCGATGCCGGCCCACGCCATGAAAACCCGATTCAGCAAACCCAACTCCTCAGAACATCGACTCTCGGTTGAATTGCAAATGTAAACGATTCGCAATTCTATCTATGAAGTTGACCTGGATGGGTTTATGTCAGATCAAAGGCGCGCGTGCTGCAGGGGGGCCATGATCCGAGCGTCGAACCGCCAGCGCCCCGGGCTATGCCGGCGCATTGCCCTTGTCGGCGCAAACCCCACCTAGCTGTCGGCCCGCCGCCGGCGATGACCGCGTCGCAGACCATCGCCTTGTGCGCGCCGAAGCGCTTGAGCAGGTGCAGGGCGGTCTTGGCGTTGCCGCAGGCCGTGCGTCACGGATCCAGAGGAGCACCGCATGGCCTTCGCCTTCCCAGATCAACGCCGTCTGCGCATAGTCCTTGGTGCCCCGCCGCCGTTCGAGTCAATGGACCACCACGTTGGTCTCGCTGCCCGAGCACCAGTGGGCGAAGGGCTTGCCCTCGCCGCGATCCGGCGCAGGTTCGTACGGACGAAGCGGTAGCCGACGAAGCGGCTCTGCGCGTCGTGAAACCCGGACGGGTCCGGGCTGGCGTGCTTGATCGGCGCCTCGAAGCCGTCGATGCCAAGCGCACGCATGAAGCGGGTCAGCATGGCGCACGCGCCGGCCTTGTTGTCGACAACGAAGGATTGCCCACCGACGCCGTCAGCGTCAGCGCGGCGCCGATGCGCGCGCCATGATGTCGGTGCCGCCAAGGGGAGCGATGCCGCCGACCCTGCGCGCGGGCCTGTTTGGCCCTGCGGATTGCTGGCCCACCGCAGTCAGGCTCACGCAGGCCAGCAAGGCCGCGCTACAGACCGCGGGCAGGCGGCACGACATGATGGATGGCGATGAGCCTGTCCCAGTGCGCCGGCACGGTCTTGGTAAGCGGCATGAAGTCGTCCCAGCCGGCGTTGTTCACCGGCACATCGCGGGGCGCAGCGCCTTTGCGGCCTCGGCTACTGCGGCCTCGACTACCGCGGCGTCGACATTGGAGCGGTCGCTGATGTTGCAACGGGAGGCGCGCTGGCCTTGACCTGGGGCCGGTGTACCCACGGACACCGTGTTTGCACAGAACGGCCCGATGATGAATGGCGGCATGCGGGCTGGGGGATGGATGGGCGGCTTCGGTGGGCTCTGGGGGGCAGATCCTGCTCTTCGTGGTCGTTGTTGGCGTCGTCGTGTGGGCCGTCAAGCGGAAGTGATACCTGCCGATCTGGAAGCACGCAGGCGGCCGAACCGATTTTCAGCCCCACAAGCCCCAGGCAAGCCTCCTTGCCATCCAGAGCAGATCCGGGCGCAGCAGTAACCAGCGCAAGTTTGAATGCAGTTCGAAGCTCATGGCACGCATCAGGACGTCGGTCGAGAGGCGGGCCATCGCAAGCACCGAGGCCTACGCCATGAAGCGGTGCGGCATCGCGCAAATTGCGCGCCTGCCCCCATGAACCGAGGACCTTCGGGCCGCAGTAGCGGGCGCAGGGCATTGCAGTACAGGTCGCCCAGCAGGCGCGCACCCGGTCCTTCAGCGTTGGGTAGCGCAGGTCTTTGTCCACGCGACAGTGGATGTCGAAGTTGACGGCGCGGCCTGCCTTGTGGGCATCGGCCTACAGGCAGGCGGCATGGCTGCCGCTAGGCGAGCGGACGCCACCCGGCCATGCTCAAGCCAGCTTGGGCATGGCGGCGGCACAGGGCTGCCGGCGTTGCCGCAACGGAGAAACCGCGATGAACATGCACCTCGGGCTGACGCCCCTCATTTCACTGCTGGCCGGGATCCTGATCCTGGTCATGCCCCGGCTGCTGAATTACATCGTGGCGATCTACCTCATCATGATCGGGCTTATCGGCCTGCTGGGTGCCGGTGCGATGAAGCTGAACTGAGCGGTGTCTGCCCGTCAGCGCCACGCCAAGGCGAAGCTGCCAGAAGCGGTGGCGCCCGCCGCAGCGCGGCAGCGAGGCACAGAGTCTGACGAAATCGGCCAGAACATCGCCGCCGTCCAGGCTTTCTACGCCCATCAGTCGCGCGATCTGAGCCTGTCGCAGCGCCTGGCCGAGCGCATCGCCAATGCAGTGGGGCACCCCTACTTCCTGGTCGGGATCGCCCTGTTTGTCGCCGTATGGATCGGCGTGAACCTGGCATGCCAGTTGCTGGGCCTGGCGGCCTGGGACCCGGCGCCCTACTTCTGGCTGCAGGGCCTGGTCAGCCTGTGCGCGCTGCTCATCACGACCGTGGTGCTGATCAAGCAGAACCGGGTGGCCCGGCTTGAGGAGCAGCGCGCCCACCTCGACCTCAAGGTCACGCTGTTGATCGAGCAGAAGGCGGCCAAGATGATCGACCTGCTGGAAGAACTGCGGCGCGACGCCCCTGGCATCCCCGACCGCCACGACCCCCGTGCAGCGGCCATGCAGGAGGCCATGAACCCCGACCGCGTACTGGCCGCGTTAGGTGAAGTGGCGCCGTCCACCGCCGTGGCGCCAGCGCTCACCGAGGCCGCCCCGTCGGCCGCAAATGCTGACGCCGGCAGCCCTTAGCGCGTTCCATCAGAGGCGCGGTGCTTGACGGGGATGCCGGTTTTCCGCGCAGCTTCATCAGCCGCTGCGGCCG
>JANNZD010000303.1:0-18993 GCA_031410435.1 Betaproteobacteria bacterium
GCGCCGCGACATGCGTCGGGGCCTGTACCTCGCCATGGGGGTGGCTGCGCTGGGCTTTGCGCCGCACCTGGCCTGGATGGTCAACCATGATTTCGCCACGCTGCGCTATGCCGGCCAGGGCGGGCATGGGGTGCCCTGGGGCGAGCGCGGCCTGAGCGTGCTGAGCTTCCTGGCCCAGCAGCTGCGGCTGCTGTTCCCGGCGCTGCTGTTTGCCGGCCTGTTGTGGTTGCTGCCGGGCCTGCGCCTGCGCGGGGCGGCAGCCGTCGGCGTCGCGCCGCGTGCGGCCGACCTGGACCAAGCCGAAGGCGCCCAAGCCCAGCGCTGGCGCCGCGCCTGGATGGTGGCGCTGATCGGTTTCCCGCTGGTGATCACGTTGCTGACCTGCCCGGTCTTCGGCCTGAAGCTGCAGAACCATTGGGGTTTCCAGTGCCTGCAGTTCGTCGCGCTGTGGGGCGCCTGGCAGCTGCGCGGCATGACGCGCCGGCCGGCCCGGGTGGTCGCGGCGGTGGCGGTGGCGGTGCAGCTGGTGGCGATGGGCTGGTGGCTGGTGGCCCAGGCCAAGGACATCGGGGCCTCGGGCCGTCGGCTCGACCCGTCCTACCCGGCGAGCGCGCTGGCCGCGGCCGTCGAGCGCGACTGGACCCGTATGACGGGTTGCCCGCTGAAGTTCGTGGTCGGCCCGCAGTTCGAGGGCGGCATGGTCTCGACCTACCTGCCCCATCCGCCCCAGGTGCTGGAGGGCGGCGACTTCCGCAAATCGCCTTGGGTCCGCGCCGAGGAGGTGGCTGCCTTCGGGGCAGTCTATGTGGCCACCGACCCGGCCGACCTGCCTGAGCATGGCGTGATGGTCGACTCGATGGCCATCCATGGCCAGAGCGGCGGGCGCATCTACTGGGCCGTGGTGCCGCCGGCCTTCTGCGCGCAACCGGCCTGAGGCGCCGGCCGCCGCCGGCGGCCTACAGCAGGCTCTTGAGCGCCACCGCCGGGTCGCAGGCCTGGGCCGGGGCCGGGTGCTTGCCGGCCTCCAGCAGCTTGCGCGACATCATGTGGTCCATCGGCGCATTGACCGATTCGACGCACACCAGGCGTTCGCCGCGGTAGTGCAGGATCGAGAAGCTGGCCGGCGTGGCGCCGGGCCGGCGGTAGCGGGCCACGCCGGGCTCGCCGGGGCCGGGCATCAGCCCGGCCATTTGCAGCCGCATCGCACCTTGCTCGGACCAGAACCAGGGCAGCGCGGCATAGACCGCAGCCTGGCCCTGCAGCGTGGCCGCCGCGGTGCGGGCCTGGTCGTTGGCGTTCTGCACCGATTCCAGCCGCAGCCGGCTGCCCTCGGGGGCCCAGGCCGGCGCGGCCGGGAACCGGGCCACGTCACCGATGGCCAGGATGGCCGGGTCGCTGCTGCGCATCGCGGCATCCACCAGGATGCCATTGTCCAGCGCCAGGCCGGCATCGGTGGCCAGGCCGTGGTCGGGCTCGGCGCCTATGCCCAGCAGCAGCAGGTCGACCGGCAGGCGCTGGCCGTCGACCTCGATCGCCTGCAGGCTTTGGCCGTCGTGGTCCAGCGCGCCCAGCTTGGCGTCCAGGTGGAACACGATGCCCGCGGCCTGGTGGGTGGCCAGGATGTGCGCGGCCAGCTCGGCCGAGACCGAGCGTGACAGCAGCCGGGGCTGGGCCTCGATCACCTGCACCGCCAGGCCCAGCGTGCGCGCGGTGGCCGCCACCTCCAGGCCGATGAAGCCGCCGCCCAGCACCGTCAGGGTCTTGGCCTGGCCCAGGCGGGCGCGCAGCGCGGTGGCGTCGGCCAGGTGGCGCAGCTCGGCCACATTGGCCAGCCCGGGCGGCAGCCCCGCCAGGCGCCGGGCGCGCGCGCCGGTGGCCAGCACCAGCTGGCTGTAGGCCAGCGTGGCGCCCGAGCGCAGCCGCACGCTGCGTTCAGCGCGGTCTAGGGCCACGGCCGGGTCGTCCAGGTGCAGGGTGATACCGGCGTTGGCATACCAGGCGTCGCCGCGGTGGGCCTGGGGCCCCTCGGTCTCGCTCTTCAGGAAGGCCTTGGACAAGGGCGGGCGGTGGTAGGGCAGCAGGGGCTCGGCGCAGACCAGGTGTACCCGGGGCCCCAGGCCGGCCTCGACCAATGCACCGCAGAGCTGGGCGCCGGCATGGCCGCCGCCGATGATGACGATGGTGTTCATGGGGTGGATTGTGGGGTGGGCTTGCGGCGCAGGCGGCGGGCCGACAACTCGGCCGGCAGCGCCAGGCGCTCCTCGGCCATGAAGGCGTCGCTGGCGTCCTCTACCGCGCCCAGGTTGGCATGCAGGCGCGCCAGCAGGTCGAGCAGGGTGCGGATCTCGGCAGGCGTGAGCACTGCATGGAAGACTTGCTCGCGCAGCAGCGCAAAGCGACGGATGCGGTCATGCAGGGCCCGCCCCCTTGGCGTGAAGCTGGCATGGCGCAGGCGGCCGTCGGCGGCATCGGACTCGAATTGGATCAGGCCCTGCGCGGCCATGCTCTTGAAGCAGCGGCTGACGCTGGCCTTGTCCATGCCGATCAGCTGCACCACCCGCTGGGCGGTGACCCGGCTCTCGATGGCCAGCATCACCAGCACCCGCCAGGTCTCGATGCCCACGCCGTAGGTGGCCAGGTAGTGGGCTGAGGCGCCGCGCGCCAGCTTGTTGGCGATGAAGGTGAAGTAGGCGGGTGAGTAGTGCTCGAGGTCGATCGGCGGGGCGGGGCTGTCGGACATGATCGACGGCTGTTCAATCGCTCAGTATTGCCGTTCCGGGAGGTGCAGCACCAGGCCCTGCAAGGTCGGCGTGAGCTGGATCTGGCAGCTCAAGCGGCTGCCCGGCGTGCGCGGCACGGCGGTGCACTCCAGCATCTCCAGCTCATTGGCCAGCGGTGCGGGCAGGTGGGCGATCCAGGCCTCGTCCACGATCACATGGCAGGTGGCGCACATCGCCGAGCCACCGCATTCGGCGACGATGCCGGGCACGCCGAAGCCAGTGGCGGCCTGCATCACCGACACGCCGGCGGGGGCCTCGAAGCTGTGCACGGTGCCATTGGCTTCGATCAGGGTGATGTCGGGCATGGGCAGCTATCCGGTGGGTTCAGGGTGGGGTGGCAGGTCCTGGCGCGGCGCGCATCAGGCCGGCGTCAGGTGCAGCGGCAGGGTGTCGAGCGCGCGCAGGGTGTTGTTGAGCCGGCGCGTCACCGGGCCGGCGGGCGCGATGGCCTGCACGCGTTGCGCCAGCGCGGTCAGCACCACCTCGCCTTCGAGCCGCGCCACCGCCTGGCCGACGCAGCCGTGGATGCCCGAGCCCATCGCCATGTGGCCGTTGGGGCGGCGCGTGATGTCGAAGCGGGTAGGGTCGGGCCATTTGCGCGCATCGCGGTTGGCCGCCGCCAGGAACAACACCACCTTGCTGTTGGCCGGGATCGGCAGGCCGGCGATCTGGGTGTCGTGGGCGGCGGTGCGGAAGAAGGTCTGCACCGAGGATTCATAGCGCAGCGATTCTTCAAACGCCGGGCGGGCCAGCGCCAGGTCGGCGCGCAGGCGGGCGTACTCGGCCGGATGCCGGGACAGTGCGAACAGCGCATTGCCCAGGCCATTGATGGTGGTGTCTACCCCGGCCGACAGGAAGGACCGCACCAGCAGCGGGGCCTGCTCGTGGCTGATCTCGCCGGCATCGGCGGCCTGGTAGATCTGGTCGCCAAAGCCGCCCGGGCGCAGCTTGGCGCGCTGGCAATGGCCCATGATCCAGTCGGTGACCGGGCCCATGCGCGCGGCGCTGCGCGCCAGCAGCTCGTTGCGCGGGCCCATCGAGTTGAAGATCATGTCGCCATAGACCAGCAGGTTCTCGCGGCCGTCGGCGCCCAGGCCCACCGCGTCCGGGAACACCTTCAGGGGGTAGGGCTGGGCCAGGTCGTGAATGCCGCAGGCCAGGCCGCCGTTGGCCTGGGCCTGGGCCAGCATCGCGTCCACCATCTGCTCGGCCACCGCGGTGAAGTCGGCGCGGATCTGCAGCACCGCCTTGGGGCTGAGGATGCGCGACAACACCGCGCGGGTCTGGGTGTGCAGCGGCGGGTCGGCCTCCAGGATCAGGCTGCGCGGGCGGAAGGGCGTCTCGGTGTTGAAGTTGGCCAGGCCCACGCCGGCCGACGAGATGAAGCTGGCGTGGTTGTTGAACACCGCATGCACCTCGGCATGGCGGGCGCAGGCAAAGATGCCGTAGGGCGTGAGCCGCACCACCGGGCCGGCCTCGCGCATGCGCTCGTGCATCGGGTAGGGGTCGAGCAGGTTGGCCTCGGCATAGGGGTCGATGTCCAGCGCCGGGATGCCGGGGTCGACGGGGGTGTCGGTGGTGGCGTTCATGGTCTTCTCCTTGATGGGCGGTCTGGGCTGACCGGCTCAGGGCACCGCCAGGCCCACGAAACGTTCCAGTGTGGCGGCGTCGTTGCGCAGCTCGCTGGCCGGCGCGGCATGGGCCACCGCGCCATGGTCCAGGATCACCGCGCGGTCGGCATAGCCCAGGGCCTCGCGCACCTGCTGCTCGACGATGATCACTGTGGTCTCGCCCTGCCGGCCCAGGCAGGTGAAGGCGGCCAGCAGCTCTTGCCGGATCAGCGGGGCCAGGCCTTCGAGCGGCTCGTCCAGCAGCAGCAGGCGCGGCTGGCCCAGCAGCGCACGCGCCACTGACAGCATCTGCTGCTCACCGCCCGACAGCTTGGCGCCAGGGTTGTGGCGGCGCTCGGCCAGGCGCGGGAACAGCGTGTAGGCCTCGGCCAGCGCGCTGCGCGGGCGGGCTTTCAGGCCGGCGATCAGGTTTTCCTCGACGCTGAGCGACGCGAAGATGTCGCGCGTCTGCGGCACATAGCCCAGGCCGCGCTGGGCGCGCTGGTGCGGCGCCAGGCCGTGCAGGTCTTGGCCGTCGAACAGCACGCGGCCTTGGCTGAGCACGGCCAGCCCCATGATGGCGCGCAGCGCGGTGGTCTTGCCCACGCCGTTGCGGCCGATCATCGCCAGCCGCTCGCCAGCCTGCAGCTGCAGCGCCAGGCCGTTGAGCACCGTGACCGGGCCATAGCCGGCGTGCAGGTCGATCAGTTCGAGCAGCGCGGCCATGCGTCAGTGGCCCAGGTAGGCGCTGCGCACCAGGGGGTCGTTGCGGATGGTCTCGGGCGTGCCATCGGCCAGCACCGCGCCCTCGGCCAGCACCACGATGCGCTGGGCCAGGCGGAACACCAGGTCCATGTCGTGCTCGATGATCAGCACCGCCAGGCGGGCCGGCAGCGCGTCCAGCGCATCCAGCAGGCGCTGGCCCTCGCCCTGGGGCACACCGGCCATCGGCTCGTCCAGCAGCAGCACCTGCGGGCGCAGCGCCAGCGCCAGCGCCAATTCCACCAGGCGCTGCTGGCCATAGGCCAGGCGCTCGGTGGCCAGGCCGGCCAGCTCGCCCAGGCCCAGGCGGGCCAGCAGGGCCTGGGCCTCGGCGGCCAGCGCGGGGTAGCCGTCGATGCTGCGCCAAAAGCGGCCGGTCAAGCCTTCGCGCTCGAACAGCGCCATCTCCACCTGGCGCTGCACCGGCAGCAGCGGGGCCAGCGTGGTCAGCTGGAAGGTGCGGGCCAGCCCGGCGCGCACCCGTGCCGCCTGGCCCCAGCCGCTGACATCCCGCCCGCCCAGCCACACCCGGCCGGCGCTGGGCGCGATCACCCCGCTGATCAGGTTGACCAGCGTGGTCTTGCCGGCACCATTGGGGCCGATCAGGGCCAGGCGGTCGCCTGCCTGCAGGCTGAGCGACACGCCGCGCGTGACATGCAGCCCGCCAAAGTGCTTGTCGAGGCTGTCGACCTGCAGCAGCGCGGTCATCGCGCCTCCCCGGCGCAGCGCCCGCGCAGCCAGGCCCAGGCGGTGGCCGGTGGCAGCAGCACCACGCCCATCAGCGCCGCGCCCACCACGAACAGCCAGTGGTAGGGGTTGATCGACACGGCGGTGTGGTGCAACAGCGTGAACACCGCCGCGCCACCCAGCGCGCCCACCAGCGTGCCGGCGCCGCCCAGCACCAGCATCACCAGGGCCTCAGCCGACAGCGCAAAGCCCAGGCTGTCCAGGCCGACGATGGCATTGGTCTGGGCCGACAGCGCGCCGGCCACGCCGGCCATCGCGCCGGCCGCCGTGTACATCGCCAGCAGGCGGGCCGGCACCGGGGTGCCCAGCGCGGCCATGCGGGCCCGGTTCTGGTGGATGCCGCGCAGCGCCAGGCCGAAGGGTGAATCGACCAGGCGGCGTGCGATGTAGAGGCCGATGGCCAGCACCACCAGCGCATACAGCGAGGCGGTCTTGCCCTCCAGGTCGAAGTCGAAGTGGCCCAGCAGCGGGCCGACCGTGAAGCCCGACAGGCCGTCGTCGCCGCCGGTCAGGTCGCGCCATTTGCCGGCCAGGTTCTGCAGGATCTGCGCCACCGCCACGGTCAGCATCAGGAAGGTGAAGCCGCTGTAGCGCAGCAGGAACGCGCCCGAGACGGCCGCCAGTAGCGCCCCGGCCGCGCCGCCCAGCAGCAGGCCCAGCAGCGGGTCGGCCAGGCCGCGCAGCGCGGCGATGCCGGCGGCATAGGCGCCGATGCCGAACAGCGCCCCCTGGCCCAGCGTGGCCAGGCCGGCGATGCCCACCACCAGGTCGAGCGACAGCACCAGCAGGCCGGTGATGGCCACCCGGGTCAGCAAGCCCAGTTGATCGGGCAGGGTCCACCAGGCGATCAGGCCCAGGGCCAGCACGACCAGCGGGGCGCGCCAGGGTGGGGCGCAGCGCGCGGCGGCGCGGGTGGCCGCCGAGGGCAGGGCGCCGCTCATCGCTTGAACATCCCCGCCAAGCCCAGTGGCCGCCAGGCCAGCAGCGCGCCCATCGCCAGAAAAAAGGGCAGGCTGCCCCATTGCGAGGCGTAGTACTTGCCTGCCGTCTCCACCGTGCCCAGCAGCAGTGCGGCGGCCAGCGAGCCTGGCAGGCTGCCCATGCCCCCCACCGCCACCACGGCCAGCACCAGCACCAGGTACTTCAGCGCGTAATAGGGTTCCAGCGGCATCAGCTCGGCGCCCAGCACGCCCCCCAGCGCGGCCAGACCGGCGCCCACCGCGAAGCTGGCGCACTGCAGCGCGCGGATCGGGATGCCCAGGGTACCGGCGGTCTCGGCATGGTCCACCGCAGCGCGCAGCCAGATGCCGTAGCGGCTGCGCGCCATCAGCAGCGCCGCACCCAGTGCCACTGCAGCGCCGGCGCCTATCACCAGCAGGCGCTGCGCCGGCAGCGTGCGGAATCCCAGGTCCACGGTGCCGGCCAGCAGCGGCGGCAGGGCGATCAATTGCACCTGCGAGCCGGCCAGCGCATTGACGCTGGCGATCAGGAAGAAGGCCAGGCCGATGGTGAACAGCACCTGGGCCAGCTCGCCGCGTGCATACAGGTGGCGTAGCACCAGCGCCTCGAGTGCCGCGCCAAAGGCCGCGGTGGCCAGCACGGCGGCCGGCAGCGCGGCCCAGAAGCTCCAGCCGGCATCGCGCACCAGGGCTGCGCAGGCATAGCCGCCCAGCATCGCCAGCGCGCCGTGGCTCAGGTTGACGAAGCGCATCAGGCCCAGCGTGACGGTCAGGCCGGCCGCGATGATGAACAGCACCATGCCGTAGGCGATGCCGTCGACCGCCAGATGGGCCAGCGTGAGCATGTCGGGATCGCCGGCGCCTGAATCCGGCTTACTTGTCCAGGCCGAAGTCGATCTGCGGCCCGAAGTTCGTCACTTCCTGGTTGACCAGCAAGCCGCCCACCTTCTCGACCTTGCGCAAGTACACGTTCTGCACGATGTGGCGGGTCTTGGGGTCGATGCGCACCGGGCCGCGCGGGCTCTCCCATTGCAACGCGCGGGCGGCGGCGATGGCCTTCAGGCCGTCCTTCTGGCCGCCGGTGGCGGCGATCATCTGGTGCATCACATGCATGCCGTCCCAGGCGCCGACCGACGCGTAATTGGCCACCGCCTGCGGGTTCTGCCGGGCCAGCGCGGCCTTGAAGGCGCTGTTGGCCTTGGACTCATGCGCCGCCGAGTAGTGGAAGGCGGTGGTCAGGCCCAGCGCCGCATCGCCGAACTTCTGCAGGTCGTACTCGTCGGTCTCGGCGGTGCCCAGGAATTGCACGCCGGCCTTGGCCAGGCCGTTCTCGTTGTAGGCCTTCACAAAACCCAGGTTGGGCGGCCCGCCCGGCAAAAAGGTGTAGACCGCCTGCGCGCCACTGGCCTTGATGCGCTGCATGAAGGGCGCGAAATCGCTGGTGGCGATCGGCATGCGGATGCTCTCGACCACCGTGCCGCCCTGCTTGCCGAACTCGCTCTTGAAGGCGGTCTCGGCGTCGATGCCGGGGCCGTAGTCGGTGACCGCGGTGACCACCTTGGTGAGCTTTTGCTGCGCGGCCCATTGCGCCATCGGCACCGTCACCTGCCACAGCGTGTAGCTGGTGCGGATGATGTATTCGCTCTTGTCGGTGATGGCCGAGGTGGCGGCATTGAACACCACCATCGGCGTCTTGCTTTGCTGGGCCAGCGGCGCGGCGGCAAAGGCATTGGGGGTGAAGACGAAGCCGCCCAGGTAGTCGACCTTGTCCTTGACGATCAGCTCCTGCACCAGGTTCTTGGTGCCGCCCGGGTTGGGGCCGCCGGTGTCGCGGTAGATGAACTCGATCTCGTGTCCGGCCAGCTTGCCGCCCTGGCTGGCCACATAGGCCTCGGCGCCGGCCTTGAACAGCGTGCCGTAGTGGGCAAACGGCCCCGAGAAAGGCCCGACGATGCCCACCTTGACGGTGGCGGCGGCAGCGGCGCTGCAGGCAAGGGTGGCGGCGAGCGCGGCGGCGAGGTGGCGGCGGTTCAGCATGGGGTGTCTCCAGGGCGCCGCTGGCGGCGGCTTGTCGGGGTGGGCGCACTCTAGGCGGCAGTTGGTTGGTATGTCAACCAGTTGAACTACCCATCCAGTTGGCCTGGGCCGGCCGGCGGCGCGAGCCTTGTCGCCTGCGGGAAGTGCCCGCGGCCCGGCGCTGGCTATCATCGCCGCGCACCCGGGCTTGGCCCGGGTGCGCGTTCTCAGGGCGGGGCGGAAGTCCCCACCGGCGGTGATGGCGTCTAAGGTTTGGCGCACCAGCCCGCGAGCCCTCGCACCCTGCCATGCAGGGTGCGAAGGCAGACCCGGTGTGAACCCGGGGCCGACGGTCACAGTCCGGATGAGAGAGAGCGCGAAGCGCCGGTGGGCTGCCCGCCGCGCTGCCGCATGCGGCCGGCGCGGACAGGCTGTCTGCCTACGCTCGCACGCCCTGGTGTTGGACCTTCCCTGACCCAAGGACCGTGCATGAACCCGCTCGACACCCCCGCATCCCCCCGCGCCGGCGCGCCGCTGCGCCTGGCCTTCATCCATGCCCAGTGGCATGCCGACATCGTGCAGCGCGGGCGCGACGGCTTTCTGGCCGAACTGGCCCGCCACGGCGTGGCCACCGCGCAGGTCGACGTGATCGGCGTGCCCGGCGCCTTCGAGATCCCGCTGCACGCGCAGAAACTGGCGCGCGCCGGCCGGCACGCTGCGATCGTGGCCTGCGCGCTGGTGGTCGACGGCGGCATCTACCGGCATGAGTTCGTCGCCAACGCGGTGATCGACGGCCTGATGCGGGTGCAGCTCGACACCGGCGTGCCGGTGCTGTCGGTGGTGCTGACGCCCAAGGATTTCCACGGCCATGCCGAACACCATCAGTTCTTCCTGGACCACTTCGTCGTCAAGGGCGCCGAGGCCGCGCGGGCCTGCCTGGGCACGGTGGCCAGCCTGCAGGCGCTGGCGGGCTGATCCGGCCCGGCGGCTTGCAGCCCCGTCATTTGACAAAAGGCCTTTTGATAATGACAATTGGCCAAATGCGCATCACTACCCTTGCCACCCCACCCGCCGCAGCCGCTACCCCGGCCGTGCCGCTCACCGCCCGTGAGCCGCAGCCACGCTGGCCCGGCGCCAGCGCGGCGGCTGGGGCGGTCAGCGTCGGCGCGATCGAGTTCATGGGCGGGCGTCGGCTGTTCAAGCAGTGGCCGCAAAGCCGGGCCGAGATCCACGGCGCGCTGGTCAAGGGCCTGCCCTACGCGGTGCTGGTGCACCTGGTCGACCACCTGTCGGCGCTCAGCCTCGACCAGGTCGCCGATGCGGTGGGTATCAGCGGCCGCACGCTGCGCCGCCAGAAAGAGCAGCCCGGCCGGCCCATGCCGCCCGACCTGGCCAGCAAGACCTGGTTCCTGGCCGAAACCCTGGCCCAGGCCAGCGCGGTGTTCGGTGGGCGCGACGCCGCCGAGCGCTGGATGGCGAGCCCGGCCATGGGCCTGGATGGCGCCCGCCCAATCGACCTGCTGCGCACGCTGCAGGGCGCCGAGTTGGTGACCGAGTTCCTGGGCCGGCTGGAGCACGGGGTCTACAACTGAGCACCCCGCCCGCGGCGCTGCGCATGACGCCGCTGCCCGCCGTGCTGACCGGCACCGCCGTGGCCCAGCCTCTGCTGGCCTGGCGCATCGATGCCCAGGATTACGCCGCCTCCTGGCACAGCGGCATAGGCGCCGAGCGTTTTGGCGGGCGCTGGAACCCCAAGGGTCAGCGTGCCGTCTACTGCAGCCTCGATCCGGCCACTTGCCTGGTCGAGGCGGCGGTGCACCGTGGTTTTGAGGTGCTGGACACCCGTCCGCATGTGCTCAGTTGCCTGCAGATCGACCCGCTGGCCGACGGCCAGCCCGGCGTGCAGGTGGTGCTGCCCGAGGCCCTGCCCAACCCGGCCTGGCTGCACGGTGGCACGCCCAGCGCCGGCCAGCAGCGCTTTGGCGCCGGCTGGCTCAGCACGCCCGGTGTGCTGGTGATCGCCAGTGCGGTGTCACGCCCCAGCTGGAACCTGGTGTTCTCGCCCGAGGTGGCCGGCGCCCGGGTGCGCCTGCTGCACCAGCAGCGGCTGGTGGTGGATACCCGGCTCAACCCGGCTGCAGCCTGAGGGCGCCGGCGGGCCGCCGGCAAACCCCGTTCAGGCCGGCGCCAGCAGCGCCGAAGGCTGACGCATGCGCAGGAACATCGCCAGCGCCAGGGCGTCGATCAGCAGCGCCGCCAGGCCCAGGCCGCTGTAGCCCATGCCCTTGACCAGGGTGCCGCCCAGGATCGGCCCGATGGCCGAGCCGATCATGATCATGGCCGAGGTGGCGGCCACTGCGCGGCCCGAGAGGGCTGGTGGCTCGACCAGCTGCTGCGCGGCCATGCCGATGACAGCCTGCGCGACCGCTATGGCCCTGGGCGCGCGGCCCCTGTGCGCCGCTTGATCGATTTCTCGATCATGCTGGGCGGCGTGATTTTCATCCTCGGTGTAAGCGCGGCCCAGCGCCAGTTCCAGGACCGCATCGGGGCGTGCGTGCTGCGGGTGGTGGCCGACGCGGGTATTGATGACGAGTCTGGCAGCGTGCTGCACGACAGTGACGGCGTCTACCGCCAATGGTTGGTCGCAATCGGGCAGCTTGCAGCGCTGGTGCGGCCGGACTTCTATGTCTACGGCGCGGCTGCCGCACGGCCCTGGTCGAGTCCCTGCAGGCCAGCCTGCGCGCCGGCTGAAGTCCCGCGGGTGTCACCGGCCGACCGCGCCAGGCGGTGACAATTGACACCCCGCATGCCCATTGCGTCTGCAACGGGAATTTGGGTGATCGGTCGGTAGCGGCTTGCAAGGGGCGGCAATGGATTTTGACGAAGTGGTGCTAGGGCGGCGCAGCATCCGGGGCTTCCTGAACAAGCCGGTGCCCAAGGCGCTGATCCGGGAGGTGATCGGGCTGGCGCTGCGCGCGCCAACCTCGCTCAACACCCAGCCCTGGAACTTCTACGTCGTCACCGGCACGGTGCTCGACCGCATCCGCCGCGGCAATGTGGAACGCAATCTGGCCGGCGTGCCGGACTCGCGCGAGTTCCGCATGGGCCCGGGCTATGACGGCGTGCACCGCGAGCGCCAGATCGGCATCGCCAAGCAACTCTTTGCGGCGATGGGCATCGCCCGCGACGACAAGGCCGCGCGGCAAGACTGGGTGCTGCGCGGCTTCCGCCAGTTCGATGCGCCGGTGTCCATCGTCGTCACCTACGACCGCGCCATCCAGGGCAGCGACATCGCCCCCTTCGACTGCGGTGGCGTCGTCAACTGCCTGGTCAATGCCGCCTGGTCGCGCGGCCTGGGCTGCGTGATCAACAGCCAGGGCATCATGCAGTCGCCAGTGGTGCGGGCCGAAGCCGGCATCCCGGACGACCAGGTGATCCAGACCTGCGTGGCCCTGGGCTGGCCCGATGAAAGCTTCCCGGCCAATGCGGTGGTGTCGCAGCGCAAGTCGGTGGACCAGGCCGCAGTGTTCGTCGGCTTCGAGGGCTGAGCGTCAGACCGGCGTTGCCCGACGCCGCACAGCCCGGCCCCGGCGGCCAAACCACAGCCCTGTGAGGGGCCGTCGAGAAAATTGACACTGTCGGGCGCGCGGCCCGGCGCAGCAGCCTCGCCGGCCGCTAAGCAGGCTGGCGTGCGCCATTGGATTTGTCCGTCCGGTGCTCGCGGGGCTCATGCCTTTTTGTCAACACCCTCTCAGGCCGGGTTGCGCGCCGCTGTCCGCCGGGTCGCTGCGGCCTTGAGCAGGCGTTGACATTGGCGCACGCTCAGACAGACACCGGCTTCGCGCGCCAGGTGTCGGGCCACCAGTTTGCCGCTCCAGTGCGCCTGCCCATGGCCGCAGGCCTGCGGGTCACCGGCCAGGTCGTGCAACAGCCTGGCCGCTTGCGCGGTGCTCAGCCGCGCCGGGCGGCCCGCTGCGGGATGGTTGTGCAGGGCCTCGACGCCGCTACTGGCGCAGGCCTGCGCCCAGCGCGCAACGGTGCGTGGTTCGTCCTGAAACCAGCGCGCGACATCTTGGCAGCTGTGCCCCAGGCTGACCAGCAGCACCACATGCAGACGGTGCAGGAAACGTCGCTCGCACGAGCCGTGCAAGGCCGCAGCCAGGGCCTGTTGCAGGCACTGTGGGTCCAGTCGGGCTGGCCGGTGCATGGCGATGCTCCTGCGCTGCCGGCGCCTGGGGGCGAATGCTTCTGTCGCAGACGCCAGCAGCCAGGTCCGGGGGTGTGTTTCTTGCATGGCCCGGTGGCAGGCCGAGCCCGTCAAGCATAGCGGGCCGACCGTCCGCTGGGCCAACCTGGAGACCATGATGAATCCCCTGCATGCAAGCCATCGGGCGGCAAAGGCCCTGGCCCTGGCGGGCCTGTTGGCGGCCCAGCCGGTGCAGGCCGATCTGGTGCTGCGCGGCTCGGACTATTACCAGACGGTGCAGCCCACTGCGCTGGCCATCACCGGCCTGCTCAACCCCTTGGCCGGCCTGGCTGTAGGACCCGGCACCACAGATACCATCGTGCGGCGCATGGGCGATTGCAGCCTGTCGCTGAGCAGCGCCGGGTCGAGTTGCAACGTGGCCATCGAGATGGTGGCGATGTCGCTGGTGAGCATCGCCAACCCGATGATGCGGGTGCGTGAGTCCCCCACCCTGACCAGCAGCGGCACCATGACGATGGTCAGTGACGGCAGCGGCAACGGCGGCACCCTCAATTCCTTCTTCGATGTCTTCACCGAACTGAGCCTGGACAATGGCCAGACCTGGGTGCCTGCGCTGCTGCCGATCCAGATGCTGTCGGTCAACCAGGACTGGTCGACCCAGCCGCCGCTGCTGATGTTCGTCGACGGTGGCGTCAACGACCCGAATGCCAACCGCCACACCGACAAGGCCACGGCAGCCTGCCCGGTGTTCGGGCTGGGGCAGTGCGTGGATTTCTACCGGGTTGGCCCGGGCGGCATTAGCGGCACCGGTGGCACGCGCGAGGACTCGGCCTTCGATGGCAGCCTGCACAGCTTCACGGGCGCCCAGTTGCCCGAGCCGGGCAGCCTGGCCTTGGCGCTGGGGGCGCTGGCGGCATTGGCGGCGCTGGCCGGCGGGTCGGGCCGACAGCGCCGGTGCGCGGGCCGGGCTTCTGCCATGCCGGCTTGAGGCAGATTGGCCGCCCTCGCCCGCCTCAGCCGGCCTCGCCCTCGGCCGCCAGCAGCGTGCGCAGCTGCGCCTTGGCCACCTTCTCCAGCGTCGAGCGCGGCAGCTCGGCCACCAGCCGCACCTCGTGCGGCCGCTTGAAGTCGGCCAGCTGCGCGGCGCAGGCCGCCGCGATGCGCGCGGCCAGGCCGGGCCCAGCGCCCTCGGCCGCCAGCACGAAGACCACCGGCACCTCGTCGAGCATGCGGTGCTTACGTGCCACCACCGCGCACTCGTGCACGCCGGGCACCGTGGCGACCACCCGCTCGATCTCGCTGGCGGCCACGTTCTCGCCGCCCACCTTGAGCATGTCCTTGCTGCGGTCGCCAAAGCGGATCGAGCCATCGGCCAGCAGGTCGACCCGGTCGCCGGTGCGGAACCAGCCGTCCTCGGTGTAGCTGGCCGCGGTGGCCGCGGCATGGCCCAGGTATTCCTGAAACAGGCTCAAGCCCCGGATGCCACGCACCATCAGCTGGCCCGACCCGCCGGGCTCGATGGCCCGGGCCTGTGCCACCGGCAGCGCATCGTCATCGACGATGGCGATGCCGTACTCGGGCGCGGGCCGGCCGATGCTCAAGGCCGGGCTGGGCCAGTGCCGGCAGCTGACGATGCCGTGGCTGATGGTCTCGGTCATGCCCCACCAGCCCATCGTCTGCACCCGGAAGTGCGGGTCGCTGGGCAGATCGCAGGCGGCCGCGCCCCACAGGCGGTAGGTGTGGCGGGCCGGCACCTCGTGGGCCATCAGGGCCTTGATGCAGAAGGGGATCATCGAGGTCCAGGTGCAGCCATGGCGCGAAGAGATCGGCCAGAAGCGGCTGGCCGAAAAGCGCGGCATCAGCACCGCCGTGCCGCCGGCCCACAGCGTGGCCAGCACCGAGTAGGCCAGCGCATTGGTGTGGAACAGCGGCAGGTGCACCAGGTGCACGTCGCCCGCCTGCAGGTCTTCATGCACCGCATTGATACGGGCGCCCCACAGCGCATTGGCATGGCTCCACAGCACCGCCTTGGGCCGGCTGGTGGTGCCCGAGGTGTACTGCACGCTGCAGGGCGCCAGCGGGTCGGGCGCGCGGCGCGGCGCGGACTCGGCGGCCATCAAGGTGGCGAAGCGCTGGCCCGGCTCGACCGCTTGGGCCGGAGGCGTGCCGTTGTCGGTGTCGGTTGCCACCAGCCAGCGCAAGGCCCGGCAACTCGCGGCCACCCGTTGCGCGAACTTCGGCTGGGTGACGGCCGCCACCGCGCCGCAGTGCTCGGCGTAGTAGGCCAGCTCATCATCGGCGGCGCGGGCATTGGTGGTGACCGCCACCGCGCCGATCCAGGTGCAGGCATACCAGGCCAGCAGGGCCTCGGGGCAGTTGTCCAGATGGATCAGCAGCTTGTCGCCGGCCACTACGCCGCGCTTGAGCAGGCCGGCGGCGAGGCGCCCGGCCGCGTCGTGGAAGCGGCCGTAGGTCCAGGTCTCGGCGTCACCCTCGAAGGGCTCCCAGACGATGAAGGGGTGGTCACGCCGGCTGGCGGCGCGGTGCGCCAGCAGCGTGGGCACATCCAGGCGATTGAAGGGGTGCAGGGTGGTGGGGCTGAGCAGGGGCGGCATGGTGGGGGCGGGCAGGGTCAAGGCCAGGGTCGGGTCATCCTGCCTGCCGCGCCGGCGCGGCGCCATGCGGGCATTCGCGCAGGCCTTTGAGGCGTGCCTTGCCCGCCGGGTCTTGCTGTTTCAGGAGAGAATTCTTGCGTCTCGTCGCGGGCAGCAAGGGCACCTTGGCAGAGTTCAGAGCAAGTCAGTCGACGCTTTACTCTACTTCGTGTGCAACAGGGCATTCGCACGCAACCGACACCTTTCGCGCATCGTCCCGTACCCGGGTGAATTGGCCTTTGACCCCCCGGCCAGCGCCGCCGAATGAAGCGCGCTGGCCGCGCCGCTGACGGACGGTTGTAGCCGCTTGCTCAGCCGCCTTTGAAGCGGCGCTGCGTCAGCGCAATGGCCACCAGTCCGGCGGCGAAGAGCAGCGCCGCGCCGGGTTCCGGCACCGCGCTGAGGAATACGCCGGAGCTCGAGGTGAAGCTGTAGCCGGCGGGCAGGATCATCTGGATGCTGGCGGTGTTGCTGGCGTCGAGCGTCGCCGAGCCAGCGCCGTAGCTGGATGCCTGCGTGCTCATATTGCTATGAAACTGGAAAGGCAAAGTCGGGTCAACGACGAAGGTTTGGCTCAGGTCGACGTCCCAGGAGCCCGGCGCCGACGAGATGACGCTGACATGCGGGCTGAAGCTCACCTGCACAGTGCTGCAGGCAGCGTCGCAGCTGACGGTGAAATAGTCGCCGCTGCCGTTGCCGGAGAGCGAGAACAGGCCATAAGCATTGGCGACGCCGGAGAGGCTCGAAAACGAACCATGAACGTGTAATACGTAGATCACCGGGATCGTCGGTGGCACGGGCAGCGGCGGTGGCACGAAGGACAGGGTTTCGTCGATGCGCGCTGTCGACTCGGTGACCAAGCCCGGCACCATCTGCGCGTTGGTGTTGCGCACCGACGAATATCCACGCAGCGTACCGGGGGCAAGGCCGGCCGTCGAATGGCTGCTGAATTGACCGAAGGACGGATTGGGGCCCGATTGCGCAGCGCTGACCGATATCAGCGTTGATGACGTCTGAACATCGGAGACCGTGGTCGAGAAAAACGCCGAGACGGTGGTGCGCGCATAGGCCTCGATCTCGTAGGCCTGCGCGCCGGTCGGCAGCAAGGTGGACAGCGCGGTCAGCAGCACCCCTGGTGCAGCGTGCAACCGAGTGTGTGCGGTCATGGTCGGGCTTTCGATGGTCTGCTGGTTCCAGCACTCAGAGCCATACTAGCCAGTCGCCCGTTCCTTGGGGGGCTGGCGCGCCGTCTAGGTGCCGGCGCATTGGCGTCAAACTAGGAGGGTGGGCCGCTGCGCCGCCCATCTGGCGGCACGCGATTCCGGTGGCCCCGGGGCCAGATCGTTGCGGCAGGCTGCCGGGCCGGAGGCAGCATGCGTAGCCGTCGGCCAGTTGCTTGGCCCTCCAAACCGCTTGGGCCTGCAGGTCGGCGCAGCGTGCCGGCTGCACCGGCGCCGGCTTGTCGGCCGAGTCCGACATCGCAACGGGTGCTTGGCTGCTGCGTCGCCTGGCGTGGCCAGGTCAAGCTGTGGCTCTCGCCATCTCACCGGGACCCGCCCATGACCACCCCCACTACTCCCCAAGCCGTGCAAGGCGAAGGCAACACCGAGGCCGACCGCCATTACCGGGATGCCACCAAGGCCTTTGTCGATGCCGGCAAGGTGCAGCCCGCCGCCGAGGCGGCCGCGCCCGAGTCTGCCGAGGTCGCCCAGGCCTTGCGGGACGCCGAGCAGGCCGGCCTGTCACACGCCAAGAAGTAGCGCTGGCCGGCCTGGCCGGCGTTGGCACTTGCGCCTAAGGCTGCGCGGTCGCTTGCCGTGCCAGGCCGCCCCGTTGTGCCGCAGCCAGGCCGGTGATGCAAAGCGCCAACCAGGCGCTGCCCGACGCAAAACCGGCCAACACGTCGCTGGGGAAATGCACCTGCAGCACGAGGCGGCTGGCACCGATGCTGTAGGCCAGCGCTGCGGCCAGTAGCAGCGCCGGCAGGTGCCAGCGCGGCGCCAGCAGGCGCCAGGCCAGGTAGGCCGCCATGCCATAAGCCACCACCGCGCCAGCGCTGTGGCCGCTGGGAAAGCTCAGCCCTGGCGTGGCCAGCACGCCCTCCAGATGCGCCGGTCGCACCCGGCCAAAGGCCTGTTTGAGGGTGACGTTCAGCAGGCCGTTGCCGGCGATGGCCAGCACCCAAGCGGCGGCCAGCGCCGTTTGCCGGTGTGCCAGCAAGGCGATGGCGCCCGCAATGCAAAGCAGCGTCAGAGTGCGGGTGTCGGCCGCATGGGTGAGGCCGGCAAAGACCAGCCGCACTTCGGGCGAAACGGTCGGGCGCAGCGCCAGCAGGAAAGCGGCGTCGGCCGCCCCGAGCGCGCTGCCAGCCCGCAGCTGCCAGGCCGTGGCGGCAAACAGGCCGGCCGCCACGGCGGCCAGGGCGCAGCCCAAACCCAGCCTGCGCAGCAGCGGCCCCAGGCCGGCTGCCGCCTGCGCAGGCGGGGCCCGGCGCCGTGCCCAGGCCCCGCCTGCGGCGCTGCAGGCCAGCACCAACATCAGGCCGCCCAGGTAGAGCGCCAGCCCATGCGCCCCGGCCCACGCAGCCCCGCCTGCATCCCCGGCCAAGCTCGCCGTCACGGCGCGGTCCGCACCGGCAGATCGGTCACGCCTTGCAGGGCAAAGGCTTGGCCGACGGCATCATGGTCCCAACGCTCGACCCGGCACATCCCCGCCGGCAGGCCTGCGCCCCAGCGCAGCAGATTGACCGAGTTCGGCACGCCGGCGCGCACCCGCCAGGACACCGCAGTGCCCGCCTGCACCGCCCACATCGGCCGCGCCAGGCCCGCCAAGGCAGCCACATAGGGCAGGTGGATATGCCCGCCCAGCACCAGGTCGGCGCCGGCGGCGGCCCAGCGCTGCAATGCAGCGGCCTGGCCGCGCAGCAGGTTGTGGGCCTCGGTGGGCTGCAGCACCGCCACCGGCTGGTGCACCACCACCACGCGCAGCTGCGCCGGGCTGGCGGCAGCCAGCTGGCGGGCCACCCGTTCGACCTGGGCCGCCGACACCTCACCGTTCTTATGGCGCCACCAGCGCGTGGTGTTGACCCCCAACACCAGCCAGTCAGGCGCTTCGTGTACCGGCTCCAGGTCCTGGCCGAAGGCCTCGCGGTAACGGGCATAGGGCCGGCACAGGCGCAGGCCCAGGTGGAACAGCGGGATGTCGTGGTTGCCGGGCAGCGCCAGCAGCGGCGCGCCCAGCCGGCTGGCAAAGGCGCGG
>JANNZD010000304.1:0-2476 GCA_031410435.1 Betaproteobacteria bacterium
GTCGGTCTTGGCGTCGGCGCCGTCCCAGATGCCGCGCAGCGTGAAGGTCCAGGTGCCCGGGTAGATGGTGCCGCGCAGGGGGATGGGGTCGCCCAGCTTCCAGCCGAATTTGTCGGCCAGCTTGCGGCCCACCACCGCGCCTTGCCGGTCTCGGTAGAAGGCCAGTTTCTGATCGTCAGGGATGCGGTATTCGGGGTAGAGCGCCAGGTAGCTGGCCGGCTCTACCGCGAACTGCGGGAAGAAATTGCGCTCGGTGATGTAGATGCCGCCGAACCAGTTGGCCCAGCTCACCTGCCGCACGCCTTCGACTGCGCGCAGACGCTGGGCATAGTTCAGCGGCAGGGTGAAGGTCAGCGAGATGTTGCTGCGCACCACCAACCGGGTGCTGCTGCTGCCTTCCACGCCGGCATACCAGGCGTCGACGATGGTGCGCAGCAGGCCGAAGGCGCAGATCGCCACCACCAGGCCCACCAGGGTCAAGCCGGTGCGCAGCTTGTGGCGGAAGGCGTTCTTGAGCAGCAGCTTGAGCAGGAACAAGCCTCAGGCCCCCACCGCGTCAACCAGCACGCCTTTTTCGAGGTGCACCATGCGGCCGGCACGGGCCGCGGCCTTGGGGTCATGGGTCACCATCACGATGGTCTTGCCCAGTTCGTGCACCAGTTGGTCCAGCAGCGTCAGCACCTCGGCGCCGGTGACACGGTCCAGGTCGCCGGTGGGCTCGTCGGCCACGATCAGCAGCGGGTCGGTCACCACCGCCCGCGCAATGGCCACCCGCTGCTGCTGGCCGCCAGACAACTCGCTGGGGTAATGGTCGGCCCGGTCGCTCAGGCCGACCAGGTCCAGCACCGCAGCCACGCGCTGGCGCCGCTCGCGGGCGGACAGGCCGGTCAGCAGCAGCGGCAGCTCGACATTGTCAAAGGCCGAGAGCACCGGCAGCAGGTTGTAGAACTGGAAGATGAAGCCGACATTGGCGGCGCGCCAATCGGCCAGCGCACCCTCGCCCAGGGTGGCGATGTCCACGCCGCCGATGGTTATCGTGCCGCTGCTGGGCTTGTCGATGCCGGCGATCAGGTTCAGCAGCGTGCTCTTGCCCGAGCCGCTGGGGCCCATCAGCGCGACGAATTCGCCCTGGGCCACGCTCAGGTCGATATCCAGCAGCACCGGTATGGCCTGGCCGCCGCGCACATAGGCCTTGCTCAGGTGCTGGACGCGTATCAGCGGCGGGGCCGGGGCCTGGGAATCGCTCACTTGCCCGCCACCACGACCTGGGCGCCGGCCTTCAGGCCCTCGGGCGGGCTCAGCACCAGCCGGTCGCCGGACTTCAAGGGGCTGCCGGTCAGCTCCTGCAGGTCGCCGATCTTGCGGCCCAGCGTCACCGGCAGCGCCTCGACCGTGTTGCCACTGAGCCTGAACACGATTTTCTTGCCCTCGCGCTCGGTCAGCGCCTTGGGGTTGATGGCAATCACAGGCTTCTGGTCTTCGGCCGTGGCGGGCTTGGACAGGAAACTCACCTTGGCGCTCATTTCCGGCAGGATGCGGGCGTCCAGGGCCTCGAAGCGGATCTTGGTCATCACCGTGGCCTTGGCCCGGTCCACGGTGGGCACGATGCGCGAGACATTGCCCCGGAAGCGCATGTCTGGCAGCGCGTCCAGCGTGATCTCCACCGGCTGCTCGGGCTTGACGCGGGCCACATTGCTCTCGGACACATCGGCCTCCACCTCCAGCGTGCGCAGGTCGGCCATGGTCACCACCGCGCCCGAGGTGCCGCTGGCGCTGGAGAAGGGCGTGATCATGTCGCCCACATTGGCGTTCTTGACCAGCACCACGCCGTCGAAGGGCGCGCGGATCTCGGTATTGGTCTGGTTGACCATTTGCACCCGCACCTGGGCCTGGCTCTGGCCGATGCCGGCCTGGGCCGACCCGATGGCTGCCTGCTGGCTGGCCAGGGCCGAGCGCGCCACCGCCACCCGCCGGTCGGCGCCGTCCACCGCCTGCGGCGAGATGAAGCCCTGGGCCAGCAGCGCCCGCTGGCGTTGCAGCTCGACCTCGGCATTGGCCAACTCGGCCCGGCCCTGGCCCAGCGCGGCCTCGGCCTGGGCCTTGGCCGCCTGGGCCTGCACCACACCGGCCTGGGTGGCAAACAGGGCGGCCTGCACATCGCTGGCATCCAGCCGGCCGATCAGATCACCCTGCTTGACCAGGCTGCCTTCGCGCACCGTCAACTCCACCAGCCGGCCGGTGCCCTTGCTGGCCACCGCCGCCCGGCGCTGCGCCACCACATAGCCCGAAGCGGTGAGCTCGGCATACTGCTGCGAGGGATAGGCCGCGAGCACCGCACTGGTCTGCACTTCGGTTTTGCGCGGGACCCACAGCGCGGCGGCCAGCCCGGCGGCCAGCAGAATACCCAACAGCCAGGGCCAGCGGCGGCGCCGCTTCAGCGGCGCGCCGCGATCGATTTTCAGCGCGGACAGCGATG
>JANNZD010000305.1:0-17555 GCA_031410435.1 Betaproteobacteria bacterium
TGTGCCTGGCGAACGCCATTGGCCTCTGGCCAATGGCACGGAGGCAGCCGGCCACCCGGTGGCCTTGGCCTCGCGCGGGCGTCAAAGTGCCTGCATCAGGCCTGCCCAGAGCAGCCCGTCGCCAGGACTGCAACGAGCCCCTTGCCGCCGCATGCACTGTCCGCCGCTCAATGCGCCTCGGCGGCCTTGGCGGCGTCCACCGCAGCGGTGGCATCGCCCTGGCTGCCATTGAAGAATAGATTCAGCACCACTGCGGCCACGGCGGTTAGCAGGATGCCCGATTCCAGCAGCGGATGCAGGCTGTAGGCCATCTGCTGGGTCCAGCGCGGGGCCACCAGCGGGATCAGACCAAAGCCGATCGACAGGGCCACGATGTAGAGGTTGTTGCGGTTGCCCTTGTAGTCGACCGAGGCCAGGATGCGGATGCCGGTGGCCGCGACCATGCCGAACATCACCAGCCCCGCACCGCCCAGCACGAACTGCGGGATGGCCTCGACAAATGCCGCCATCTTGGGCAACAGCCCCAGGATGATCATGATCACCCCGCCGGCCACGCAGACCCAGCGGCTCTTGACCCCGGTGACACCGACCAGGCCGACGTTCTGCGAGAAGCTGGTGTAAGGGAAGGTGTTGAAGATGCCGCCGATCAGCGTGCCCAGGCCGTCAGTGCGCAGGCCCGCCGCCAGCTCGGGCTGGCTGATGGGCTTGCCGGTGATGTCCGACAGCGCCAGAAACATGCCGGTCGACTCGATCATCACCACGATCATCACCAGCGTCATGGTCAGGATCATCACGATGTCGAAGGTGGGCATGCCAAATGCAAAGGGCGTGACCACATCGAACCAGGCGGCCTTGCCAACCTTGTCGAAGCTCATCTTGCCCATCGCCATGGCCACCGCACAGCCCGCCACGATGCCCAGCAGCACCGAGATGTTGGCGACAAAGCCCTTGCTGTACTTGACCAGCAGCAGGATGAACACCAGCACGGCCGCGGCGATGGCCAGGTTGTCCAGCGCACCATAGTTGAGGTTGTTGACCATCGGGATCGGCCCGGGCAGCTTGATCGCGGGGGCCGCGGCACTGGCGCCGGTGGCGGCCGCCGATGCGGCGGCGGCAGCTGCGGCGGCCTTGGCGCCATCGACCATCGCCACCAGCTTGGGTACGTCCACGCTCTGTGCCAGCGGGGCGGGGCCACCCATCGCCCAACCCACACCGACCCGCATCAGGCTGATGCCGATGATGGCGATGATGGTGCCGGTGACCACTGGCGGAAAGAAGCGCAGCAGCTTGCTGACGATAGGCGCGATGATCATCGAGATCAGGCCGGCGCCGATGATGGCGCCGAAGATCGCCCGCGCACCTTCCACCCCGGGCATCGCATTGGCAAAGGCCACCATCGGTCCGACTGCTGCAAAAGTAACCCCCATCATCACCGGCAGCTTGATACCGAACCAGCGGGTCATGCCCAGGCTCTGGATCAGCGTGACGATGCCGCAGGCAAACAGGTCGGCCGAGATCAGCAGCGCCACCTGCTCGGGGCTGAGCTTGAGCGCCCGGCCGACGATCAGCGGCACCGCGATGGCGCCGGCATACATCACCAGCACATGTTGCAGCCCGAGGGCCGCGAGCCGGCCTGCCGGCAGCTTCTCGTCCACGGGATGGACGGTGGATGGGTTCATGGGTGTCTCCTCGTTTTGGATGGGATCGCGCGGGATTGCGCTGCGGGGCAGCCTGACAGCCTGGCAGGCCTCGGGGGGTGATCAGTTCGACGGGGCGCCCGCCTCGAACCAGCGCTTGATCAGCGCGCGCTCGTCCTCGGTGATCTGGGTGGCGTTGTTCATCGGCATCAGCTTGAGAACCACCGCCTGCTGGTACACCGCCAGCGCATGCTGCTGGATCAGGTCGGGCGTGTGCAGAGCCACGTTCTTGCTGGTCATCTGGGCGTTGTGGCACAGCACGCAGCGCTGTGCTATCACCGTCTTGACCGCACCGAAGCTCACTGGTGCGGCCGCTGCCAGCCGGGCCTGGGCCGAGGGCGGCGGCGGAGCCAGCCAGATCGCCAGGCCGATGAGGGCGGCGGTGCCGATGGCCGCATGTTCCCAAGGTACGCGCCTGCCTTGCACCAGGGCCTTGTGGCGGGCCACGAAGCTGTGCCGGATCAAGGCCCCGGCCAGCATCAGCAAGACCAGCACGATCCAGTTCTGCCGGCCGGTGTACAGCCAGCCATAGTGGTTGGACAGCATCGCGATCAACACCGGCAGCGTGAAATAGGTGTTGTGCACGCTGCGCTGCTTGGCGCGCCAGCCATGCACCGGGTCGACCGGCTGGCCGGCCTTCAATTGCGCCACCACGGTGCGCTGGCCCGGGATGATCCAGAAGAACACATTGGCGCTCATCGTGGTGGCCAGCATCGCGCCCACCAGCAGGAAGGCGGCACGCCCGGCAAACAGCTGGCAGGCCAGCCAGGCGGCGAAGACCACGAAGGCCAACACGCCGGCAGCGACGATCAGGTCGCCGTTCTTCTTCTGGCCGAAGGCGCGGCAGATGGTGTCGTAGACCAGCCAGCACACCACCAGAAAGCCCAGCGACGCGCCGATGGCCGCCGCTGGCGACCAGTCATGGACACTCTTGTCGACCAGAAATGTGCCGGCATTGAACAGGTAGAGCACCGTGAACAGCGCGAAACCGGTGAGCCAGGTGGAATAGCTCTCCCAGTAGAACCAGTGCAGGTGCTCGGGCATCTTCGCGGGCGCCACCAGGTACTTCTGCGGATGGTAGAAGCCACCGCCGTGCACCGCCCACAACTCGCCGTCCACGCCCTTGGCCTTGAGCGCCGGGTCGTCGGGCTTGGTCAGGCTGTTGTCGAGAAAGACGAAATAGAAGGACGAGCCGATCCAGGCGATCGCCACGATCACATGGGCCCAGCGCAGCAGCAGGTTGGCCCAGTCGAGCAGGTAGGCATCCACAGCAATCTCCGAAAGGTAGGGAAGGCGCACCGGGGAGGGTGCACCTTCCTCTCACCACAGCGGGCTCTGTGAGAAGCGACTGTCGCGAACCCGAAGGCCAAGCCCTTTCGGCCTGGCCGCGGGGCTCCGCGGCGACATGGTTAAAGTGTATGCAATTTCTACATCAAGTGCGTACCGGTAAAAACCCTCTACACCCTGCTGTTGCAGCGGAGCCCGCCTCAGGGCTTGAGGTCGGCGGCCTTGATGGCGGGGGCCCAATCGCGCACCTGCCGGGCCACAAAATCCGCGAACTCGGCCGAACTCATCTTCACCGTGGTCACGCCCAATTCCTCGAAACGCTTGACGATCACCGGGTCGGCGACGATGTCGGCCAGGGCCTTGGCCAGCTTGTCGGTCACGTCCTTGGGCAGGCCGGCCGGGCCCGACACGCCAAAATAGTTCTCGGCCGTCAACTGGGGCCAGCCCAGTTCCACCACCGAGGGCACATCGGGCAGCAGCGGCGACCGGGCCCGGGTGGTGACGGCCAGCGCGCGGATCTGCCCGGCCTTGACCATCGGCACGAAGGCGGTGATGACGTCGATGCCCAACGGCACCACACCGGCGATCAGGTCGGTGGTCATCGGCGCACCGCCGCGGTAAGGCACATGGGTCATGCGGATCTTCATCGCGTCCTTGGCCATTTCACCAACGATGTGGCCGATCGACCCCGGCCCGCCGCTGGCAAAGTTGTAGCCGGGCGCGGCGGCCGCAGCGGGCAGGTCCTTGAGCGTGGCGGGGCCGGACTTGGGGTTGGCCATGATCAGCACCGGCGCCACCCCCAGCATGGCCACATGGGTGAACTGGCGCACCGGGTCGTAGGGCAGCTTGGGCACCGTGAACGGGCCGATCGAGGTTGGCGTGGAGTTGGACAGCATCAGCGTGTAGCCGTCGGCCGGCGCACGCACCACCTCGTTGCCGCCGAGGGTGCCGCCGGCGCCCGGCTTGTTGTCGACGACCACCGGCTGGCCCAGGGCCTTGGCCAGCGGCTCGGCGATGGCCCGGGCCACGATGTCGCTGGCGCCGCCGGCGGCAAAGGTGACGATGATGCGGATCGGCTTTTCAGGCCAGGCCGCTTGGGCCGGGGCGGACAAAGCGGCGATGGCGCCGGCCACCAGGCCGAACCACAGTTGGCGTTGGGATGTCATGTCGGAATCCTGTCAGGCGGTCAAGAACCGCGGTAGGTGGAATAGGCCCAGGGCGAGACCAGCAGCGGCACATGGTAGTGGCCGGCCGCGTCGGCCATGCCGAAGTCGAGTTGTACCTGGTCGATGAAGGCGGGCTCGGGCAGGGCCACGCCCAGCGCCCGAAAATAAGGCGCTACCGAAAACAACAGCCGGTAGCGGCCGGCCGCCATGGCCTGGGCGTCGAGCAGCGGCCCGCCCGCATGCCGGCCATCGGCATCGAGCGTGAACGACTTCAGCGTGACGGCCTGCGGCCCGTCCATGCGCTGCAGCGTGACCTGCATGCCGGCGGCCGGGCGGCCGTTCATCGTGTCGAGCACATGGGTACTGAGGTGGCCCATAACGGTCCTTTCGTGGAATGGGTGAGTGGCGGGCGGTCTGCAGCAGGGCAGCCGGCGATTCAGGAACATGGCTTGCGGATTGATCTAAAGTGTATACACTACTGAAAACAACGCAAGCCCGATGTAACCCCCATGGCCAGAACCCGAAACCCGCTGAAAGTGGTGCAGGCGGCTGACAACGACAAGTCGGCGGCGCCGCAGGGCGCCACCGAGCGCATCGTCGAGTCAATCACTGCAGCCATCGTCGAGCGCCGGCTGATGCCGGGTACCAAGCTGTCCGAGCAGAAGATCGCCGACATCTACCAGGTCTCGCGCACCCTCGTGCGCCAGGCGCTGAACCAGCTCAGCCGCGACCGGCTGGTGACGCTGGCGCCGGCGCGCGGCGCCTTTGTGGCCATGCCCAGCGTGGACGAGGCGCGCCAGGTCTTCCAGGTGCGGGCGATGCTGGAGGGCGCGATGGCCCGGCAGTTGTGCGCCCGCATCAGCGACAAGCAGATTGGCGATCTGCGCGCCCACCTGCGCGACGAGGCCGGCGCCATCGGCCGCACCGATGTGTCGGGCCGCACCCGGCTGCTGGCCGATTTCCATGTGGTGCTGGCCCGTATGCTGGGCAATGAGGTGTTGGCCCAACTCCTGTCCGACCTGCTCAGCCGCTCATCGCTGATCGCGCTGATGTACCAGTCCTCGCACTCGGCCGCGCATTCGCTGCAGGAACATGTGCAGATCGTCGATGCGCTGGAAAAGCGCGACGCACGCGCTGCCGCCCGGCTGATGGAGCACCACATCTCGGCGCTGGAGCAGAACCTGCGCCTGGACCCCCACACCGCAGACCTGTCTGCCGCATTGCGCCCCCTGGGTTGACGCACCATGAACCACACCGCAGCATCGTCCAAGGCCTACCCCCGCGACCTGCGCGGCCACGGCCGCCACCCGCCCCAGGCCCGCTGGCCCGGCGCGGCGCGGGTGGCCGTGCAGTTCGTGCTGAACTACGAAGAGGGCGGCGAAAACGCTGTGCTGCATGGCGACGCCGGCAGCGAGCAATTCCTGTCGGAGATGTTCAACCCGCCGTCTTTCCCGGCGCGCCACCTCAGCATGGAGGGCATCTACGAGTACGGCGCGAGGGTCGGGGTGTGGCGCATCCTGCGCGAGTTCGAGCGCCGCGGCCTGCCGCTGACCGTGTTCGGCGTGGGCATGGCACTCGAGCGTTGCCCCGAGGTGACCGCCGCTTTCCGTGAGCTGGGGCACGAGATTGCCTGCCACGGCTGGCGCTGGATCAGCTACCAGGGCCTGGACGAGGCCACCGAGCGCGAACACATGGCCCTGGCGATGGCGCACATCACCGCGCTGACCGGCGCGCGCCCGCTTGGCTGGTACACCGGCCGCGACAGCCCCAACACCCGGCGCCTGGTGGCCGACTTTGGCGGCTTTGAGTACGACAGCGACTACTACGGCGACGACCTGCCCTTCTGGCTGCAGGTGCGCAAGACCGACCAGACCCTGGCGCCGCACCTGGTGCTGCCCTACACCCTGGACGCCAATGACATGCGCTTCGCGCTGCCCCAGGGCTACTCGCACGGCGACGCCTTCTTCCAGTACCTGCGCGATGCCTTCGACCTGCACTATGCCGAGGGCGACGAATGCCCGTCGATGATGAGCATCGGCATGCATTGCCGCATCCTGGGCCGGCCCGGCCGGATGCGCGCGCTGCAGCGCTTTCTCGACCATGTACAGGCCCATGACCGGGTCTGGGTGACGCGCCGCATCGACATCGCGCGCCACTGGAAGGCCACCCATGCCTTCGACCCCGCCACCGCCTTTGTTTGGGAGTGACCCCCGTGCTGACCCTGGACCAGATCAACGCCGCCCCGGCCGACGCTTTCGTCGCGCTGCTGGACGGCACCTATGAGCATTCCCCCTGGATCGCCGCGCAGGCGGCGGGCGCGCGCCCGTTTGACAGCCTGGTGCAGCTGAAGCTGGCACTGGCCCAAGTGGTGCGCGAGGCCGGCCGCGAGGCCCAATTGACACTGATCCGGGCCCACCCCGAGCTGGCCGGCAAGGCCATGGTCAGCAAGACCCTCACCGCCGAATCGACCCATGAACAAGGCAAGGCCGGGCTCACCGACTGCACGGCGGAAGAATTTGCCCGCATCCAGCAGCTCAATGCCGACTACAACGCCAAGTTCGGCTTCCCCTTCATCCTGGCGGTGCGCGGGCCGCGCGGCCTGGGTCTGAACAAGGCTGAGATCATCGCCACCTTCAGCCGCCGGCTCGACAACCACCCCGATTTCGAGCGCGCCGAATGCCTGCGCAACATCCACCGCATCGCCGAGCTCCGGCTCGATGACAAGTTCGGGCACACGCCCGAACTGGGCAACCGGGTGTGGGACTGGGCCGAGCGCCTGGCCACCCACAGCGACCCGGGCTATGCCGAGCGCGGCGAGCTCACCGTCACCTACCTGACCGACGCGCACCGCGCCTGCGCCCAGCAGCTGGCGCAATGGATGCGCGCCGATTGTGGCTTTGACGAGGTCGCCATCGACGCGGTGGGCAATGTGGTGGGCGTCTACCACGGCAGCGACCGGGCCGCCCGGCGCCTGCTGACCGGCAGCCACTACGACACGGTGCGCAATGGCGGCAAGTACGACGGCCGCCTGGGCATCCTGGTGCCGATGGCCTGCGTGCGCGAGCTGCACCGCCAGGGCCGGCGCCTGCCCTTCGGCATCGAGGTAGTGGGCTTTGCCGAAGAGGAGGGCCAGCGCTACAAGGCCGTCTTCCTGGGCTCGGGCGCCTTGACCGGCCATTTCAACCCGGCCTGGCTGGACCAGCAGGATGCCGACGGCATCACCATGCGCGCGGCGATGGAACATGCCGGTCTGTGCATCGCCGACATCCCCGCACAGCAGCGCGACGCGGACCGCTACCTTGGCTTTGTCGAGGTGCATATCGAGCAGGGCCCGGTGCTCAACGAGATCGACCTGCCGCTGGGCATCGTCACCTCGATCAATGGCAGCGTGCGCTACCTGGGCGAGATCGTCGGCATGGCCAGCCATGCCGGCACCACGCCGATGGACCGCCGCCGCGACGCCGCCACCGCCGCCGCCGAGCTGGCCTTGTTCGTTGAGCGGCGCGGCGCCGCTGTGCCCCACCTGGTGGCCACCATGGGCCTGCTGGAGGTGCCCAACGGCTCGATCAATGTGGTGCCCGGGCGCTGCAAGTTCAGCCTCGACATCCGCGCCACCACCAATGAAGTGCGCGATGCTTGCGCCGCCGACGTGCACACCGAGCTGCAGCGCATCTGCGAGCGGCGCGGCATGCACAGCCAGCTGGAAGAAACCCTGCGCGCGGCCGCCGCGCCTTCGGACCCGGCCTGGCAGCAGCGCTGGGAGGCCGCAGTGCAGGCGCTGGGCCTGCCCTTGCACCGCATGCCCAGCGGCGCCGGCCATGACGCGATGAAGCTGCATGAACTGATGCCCCAGGCCATGCTTTTCCAGCGCGGGTTGAATGCCGGCATCAGCCACAACCCGCTCGAGGCCATCACCAACGACGACACCGAATTGTGTGTACAGGCCTTTGCCCAGCTGCTTGAACAACTTGCCACGGAACTGTGATGAACGCTGAACAACACCAAGCCCTTGATGCCTGGGTCGACGCCCATTTCGACGACGAGGTGCGCTTTCTGCAGCAGCTGGTGCAGGTGCCCACCGACACCCCGCCCGGCAACAACGCGCCCCATGCCGAGCGCACTGCCGACCTGCTGCAGGGCTTCGGCTTCGAGGTCGAGCGGCATGCGGTGGCCGCGCCCGAGGTGCAGGCGGCCGGGCTGCAGAGCATCACCAACCTGGTGGTGCGGCGCCGCTACGGCCCGGGCCGCACGGTGGGCCTGAACGCGCATGGCGACGTGGTGCCGCCCGGCGAGGGCTGGACCCTCGACCCCTATGGCGGCGAGGTGGTGGCGGGCAAGCTCTACGGCCGCGCCTCGGCGGTAAGCAAATGCGATTTCGCCACCTTCACCTTCGCCACCCGCGCGCTCGAGTCGCTAAAGACACCGCTCAAGGGCGGTGTCGAGCTCTACTTCACCTATGACGAAGAATTCGGCGGTGAACTCGGCCCGGGCTGGCTGCTGCGCCATGGCGTGGTCAAGCCCGATCTGCTGATTGCCGCGGGTTTCAGCTACCAGGTGGTGACCGGCCACAACGGCTGCCTGCAGATGGAGGTGACGGTGCACGGCAAGATGGGCCATGCCGCAGTGCCCGACACCGCCGTCGATGCGCTGCAGGCGGCCACGCTGATCCTGACCGCGCTGTACCACCAGAACGGGCTCTACAAGCAGGTGCGCAGCCAGGTCAAGGGCATCACCCATCCCTACCTGAATGTGGGCTTGATTGAGGGCGGTACCAACACCAATGTGGTGCCCGGCAAGGTGGTGCTCAAGCTCGACCGCCGCATGATCCCCGAGGAGAACCCGGCCGAGGTCGAAGCCAACCTGCGCCAGGTGATTGCCGATGCGGTGGCGTCTTCGGCCGGCATCACGGTGGAGGTCAAACGCCTGCTGCTGGCCCGCGCGCTGACACCCCTGCCCGGCAACCAGCCGCTGGTGGCCGCGCTGTGCCCGCATGCCAGCGCGGTGTTCGGTGAGCCGATCGAGGCCTCGGGCACGCCGCTGTACACCGACGCGCGCCTGTTCTGCGAGCAAGGCATCCCGGCGGTGCTGTACGGCTGCGGGCCGCGTACCGTGCTGGAAAGCAATGCCAAACGCGCCGACGAGCACATCAACCTGGACGACCTGCGCCGCGCCACCCAGGTGCTGGCGCGTGCGCTGGGCGATTTGCTGAGCTGAATTGCTTCGCCCGGGCCATAGCAGGGCGGCCGTGTCACTCGAACTTGACGTTGTTCTCGCGCACGGTGTTCACAAAACCGTCGTACTGGCGCTTGAAGAAAGCCGTGAAATCGGCCGCCGACATGCCGTAGCTGCTGAATCCCTGCCCCACCAGCTGGTCGTGCACATCGGGCCGGGCCAGCGCGTTGCGCAGCTCCACGCTCAGCTTGTCCACCAGCTCGGCCGGCAGGCCGGCCGGGCCGAAGAAGCCGGCCCAGGGCGTGATCGTCAGCTTGCCGATACCCAGCTCGGCCGCGGTGGGCACCTCGGGCAGCAGCGGGCTGCGCTTGGGCAGCAGCGTGAGCAGCGGGCGGATCTTGCCGTCCTTGGCAAAGGTGGGGGTCAGGGTGCCGGTCGAGAACATCATGTGGATCTGGCCGCCGACCAGGTCGGTCATGGCCTGCACATCGCCCTTGTAGCGGGCGTTCACCACCTTGGCGCCGCGCGTGCCCAGCAGCTGCAGCATGGCCAGCTCGGCCGCGCTGTTGCTGGACCCCGAGTTGTACTTGCCCGGGTTGGCGGCCACATGGTCGAGGAACTCGGCCAGGTTGCGCGAGGGCAGGCCGGGCGAGACTGCCAGAAACATCGAGAACTCGCCGGCCGAGCTGATCGGCGTGAAGGCCTTGAAGGGGTCGTAGGGCGGATTCGGCCGCAGCGCCGGCACCGCCACGGTGGCGGTGTTGGTGCCCATCATCAGGGTGTAGCCGTCGGGCGCGGCGCGCATCAGCTCCTGCGCGGCGATAATGCCGTCGGCGCCGGGCTTGTTGTCGACATTAACCAGCTGGCCCAGCTGCGCGCCCAGGCCCTTGGCGACAATGCGGGCCATCACGTCGGCCGCGCCACCGGGCGCGAAGCCGACGATCATGCGCAGCGGCTTGGTGGGAAAGGCCTGGGCGCGCGCCCAAGGCGCGCCAAGGGCCGCAGCGCCCGCGGTCAGGGCCGCGAGCAGGCGGCGCCGGTCGATATCCAGAGGGGTCATCGTCAGGCTTTCAGGTGTGGTTGCGGGTCAGCACCGCGCCCTGCGGCAGCGGGCCGACATTGGCGCGGTAGATCTGCAGCCAGCCGCGGTCGAACAGCGGCGCAGGCGCCACCCAGGCGGCACGCCGGCGGTCCATCTCCTCGGGCATGATCTCCAGGTCGCAGCGCTGGCTGTCCAGGTCAATGGTCACGCGGTCGCCTTCCTGCACCAGCGCGACCGGCCCGCCCAGCGCGGCCTCGGGTGACAGCTCGGCCACCACCAGGCCCTTGCAGACCAGGCCCGACAGGTGGCCGTCGGTCAGCATCGCCACCTGGTCGCCCAGGCCGGCGCCGTCCAGCGCGAACACCACCCGTGACGCACCACCGCCCATCGCCGGGCCGCCGCGCGGGCCGGCGCCGCGCATCACCAGCACGCAGCCCGGCGCAATCTCGCCGGCCTTGATCGCCGCCACCGCCGTGTCGCTGGTCTCAAAACAGCGCGCCGGGCCCTGAAAGCGCCGGGTCTTGCGCTCGGCGATGCCGGTCTTGACGATGCCGGTCTCGGGGCAGAGCGTGCCGCGCAGCACCACGATGGCCGGGCGCCTGGCCACCGGGTCGGCCATCGTCCGGATGGTGGCCGCGTCTTTCACCTGGTAGGTAGCCAGCGCTTCGGCCAGGGTGTGGCCGGTGACATTGCGCACCGTGGTGTCGAGCAAGGGCTGCAACTGCTTCTGCACCGCGCGGCAGCCACCGGCGGCCTCGAAATCCTCGATCGATTGCTGGCCCACCGGCCGGATGCCGGCCAGCACCGGCACCTCGGCGCCAAAGCGCTCGAACATGCCATAGACATCCACGCTGCCACCCAACCCGGCCTCGGTGGCCACCGCCTGCAGGTGCTTGACGCAGTTGACCGAGCCGCCCACCGCCAGCACCGCGCGCACCGCATTGGCAAAGGCGCCGGGCTTCAGGATGTCGCGCGGCTTCAGGTCGTCCCAGACCATTTGCACGATGCGGGTGCCGGCGGCACGCACGTCGGCCATCATCTTGTCGCTCATCGCCGCCACCGGCGCACTGCCGGGCAGGGCCATGCCCAGCGCCTCGCAGACGATGTGCATCGAGTTGGCGGTGCCCATACCCGAGCACACGCCGGGCGAGCGGATGGCCTGGCGGCTCATGCCGACGATGGTCTCGACATCCATCGCGCCGGTGACCACATGCATCGCGCCGACGAACACGTCCTCGATGTCGCAGTGATGGCCGCGGTGCTGGCCGCTGGCCTGGTAGCCGCAGGGCACCACGATGGTGGGGATGTTCAGCCGCGCGGCGGCCATCAGCTGGCCGGGCACGGTCTTGTCGCAGCTGGTCAGGCAGACCATGCCGTCGAGCTGGGCGCCCTCCACCGCCACCTCGATGTCGTTGGTGACCAGGTCGCGCGCGGCCAGCATATAGGCACCGCGGGCGCCGGCACCGGTGATGAAGTCACTCGGCGCGGCGGTGCGGATCTCGAAGGGCACGCCGCCGGCGGCGCGGATGGCCGCCTTCACCACCTTGGACACTTCGTCCAGGTGGCTGTAGCAGCTGGCCAGCTCGCTGCTGCTGTTGACCACCGCGATCTTGGGCTTCTCGCAGTCGGCCTCGGGGATGCCCAGCGCCTGCCACTGGGCGTTGCGCACAGCCCAGAGGTAGGAGCCGCGCGGGAAGTTGCTGCGCAGCTTGCGGGGGGGCGCGGTGTCGCGGGCGTGGTCGCTCATGGGGCGGGCTTTCGGGTGATGGTGACCAGGCCGGCGCTGGCATCCACCCGCACCCAGTCGCCGGTGCGGATCAGGGCCAGCGGGTCCTGGTCGAAGTCGGTCATGGCCGGCGCATGGCTGACCACCGTGCCCAGGGCTACCTTGGTGCACATGCGGTTGAACAACCAGGCCGCCGGCGCGGTGCCCATGGCGCGGGCCACATGGAACTGCGCCGACCAGCCCGACGAGCCCTTGGCGCCGGGGAAGACCAGCACCTTGCCGGCAAAGCTCTGCCCCCGCAATGGGTGGCGGGTCTCGACCACAGTGCCAGTGCGCGGGTCCACCCCACCCCAGCCCGAGATGCGGTCGGTCGTCACCAGGGCCTCGGCTTCGGCCACGCCGGGCACCACGCAGCGGCCATGTATTTCAAATGTTTGCTTCATGCCGCCCTCCACTGCCCGCTGCAGGCGGCCTCGACACATTGCGCGGTGGTGCCGAACCAGGACTGCACCCCCAGGATGGCCGGCAAGTAGTGGGCCTGCTTGGCTGAATCCAGCGCCACCACTCTGGTGCCCGGCGGCACCGCGCGGCTCATCGCCGAACAACTGTCGGTCATGAGCTTGGCGCCGGCCGCCTCAATGATGGCGGTGTAGCCGTTGCGGTCGGCCAGGGCCTTGATGGCCCAGGGCGTGAAGATCCACAGCGCGCAGTCGGCGTGCAGGTGGCGCCCCTCCAGCAGCTGCGCGGCCTCCCAGATCTGCTCGATGGTGTAGTGCGGGCAGCCCAGCATCACATAGTCGACCTTGCGGTCCACCCCGGTGGCGTTGATGCGCGCTAAGGTGGCGGCGCGCTCGGCCGCGCCGTAGTGGCGCAGGTCCTGCAGCGGGCGGCCGCCGGTGGCGGCCTCGAGTGTGGGCGCCTCGGGCGTGACACCCACCAGGTGATACAGCTCCACCCCGCCCGAGGACGAGGCCGCTGCGCCGAAGTGCTTGAGCCGCGGCAGGTTGGGCACGGCGGTGACAGTGTTGACGCCGCTGATCACCGCCACCTGGTCTTGCACCCAGTCGCCCAGCCAGTAGCCGAGCAGGCCCCAGTCCTCGACCGATTGCACCGGGATGTCCAGCTGCACGCCCAGCGTGGCCAGGCGCGGTTCGTCCAGGTGGTAGCCCCAATTGGGGATGCGGCAGGTCAGCATCGCCGCGCTGGTGCTTTCGCGGCCCTCGGTGTTGGTGCGCGCGCCCAGCACCGAGTTGGCAAACACCACCGCCGACGATTCCATCCAGGCGCAATGCTCGCCGCGGGTGGGCACATTGCCCACCTGGTAGGGCGTGCAGGTGTTCATCATCTGCACCCCCATGCGCGCGGCCATGGCCTCGCTGCGGCGGTAGAACTGCACCATCTGCTCGGTCACGCCCATCTCCACCGGGTGGTGCGGGTCGAAGCCCAGTTGCAGGTGCGAGCTGAAGGCGCGCACCTTGGGAACCGCCACCACCTCGGCGCTGTCGAGGTTGAACTCGCTGAACACCGCGTCCAGGCCGGATGTACTGCCGGCCTCGCCGCCCTGCTTCAAGGCGAAGTCGCGCATGAAGGGCGTGGTGGCCGTGACCGTGCCGCAGACATTGCGGGTTTCGACCAAATTCTCGGCGCCCAGGGCCCGGCCATAGCGCAGCAGCAGGTCCATCGCGCGGGCGATGGCCCGGCCATCACGGCCGTCGCGCATGGCTTTCTCGTCGTCGGTCAGGTGCATGGCTTGATCTCAGCGTGGAATGGCGGCCACGCCGCCGATGTCGTCGGCCACGGCCTGCACCAGCGCCAGTAGCGCCGGCACGATCTCGTCGCGCAGCCGGACTTCCGGGAAGGCAAAGGCCGGGCCGCCGCAGTTGAAGGCCATCACCTCGCCGCGCGAGCCGGTCAGCGCCACCGAGACCGAGTTGATCTCGCGGTGGAACTCGCCGGCCGAGATGCAGGCCCCGGTGCGCTCGCGCTCGGCCAGAGCCGCCTGCAGGCCGGGCTCCAGCGCCTGCCAGTCACTGCCCCGCGCCAGGCGCAGCGATTCGATCAGCTGGGCCCGGGCGGTGGCGTCCAGCGCGCCCAGGTAGGCACGGCCCAGCGCCGAATTGGGCAGCGGCACGCGCGATCCGACATCCAGCCGCGCCGCCAGCATCGTCGACCGCGACCGGCAGGCCTCGACCAGCACCATCTCCAGCCCGTCGCGCACCGCCAGGTAGACCGACCCGCCGGTGCGCTCGGCCAGCGCCTGCATCGGCCCGCGGGCAGCGGCGCGCACGTCCAGCCCGGACAGAAAGACCTGGGCCAGCGCCACCACGCCGGCGCCCAGCATGTAGCGCTCGCCACCCGGCTCGGGCCGCAGCCAGCGGTGGGCCACCAGGGTGGCCGCCAGCCGGGTGACCGACGGCCGCGGGATGCCGGTCAGCCGGGCCAGCTCGGTCGGGCCCAGCACTGGGTGGCCGTCGCCAAAGCACTGCAGCAGCGCCAGGCCGCGGTCGAGCGCGCTGACGGTGCCCGGCGAGGCCTTGGCGGCCGCCCGGCGGCTGGCCTGGGGGGCCGCGGCGGGCTTGGCCACGGCAGCGGCAGCGGCCCGGGGCCCGGCCTTGGCCATCAGCGGCTTGGCGCTGCTCACGCGGCCACGCCCATTGGCGCGGCCACCTGGGCCGCGGCCGGCCGCAGGTAAACGCCTTGGCCCAGCAGCGCGCTCTGCAGCGCAGCGATGTCCACCGCCCGCACGGCCACCCGCTGCTGCACCGCCAACGCCGCGGCCGTGCCGGCGGCCTGGCCGGTGATCCAGCATTGCGGGATCTCGCGCATGAAGCCATGCGAATTCTTGTCGCAAGACACATGCCGGCCGCAGGCCAGCAGGCCGTCCAGGGCCTGCGGCACCAAGGCGCCGTAGGGGATG
The DNA here is from genome assembly GCA_031410435.1 of Betaproteobacteria bacterium. Classification (GTDB taxonomy): domain Bacteria; phylum Pseudomonadota; class Gammaproteobacteria; order Burkholderiales; family Burkholderiaceae_C; genus Pseudaquabacterium. The sequence goes on from JANNZD010000305.1 coordinate 15,008, forward strand.
GAGATATTGGGGAACCTGGGGCTGACGGCCGGGGTGACGCCGATCTCGTCGGGCAGCGCCAGGCCATCGGGCCAGCGGCTGCGCAACACCGCGTCCACGCCGGTCAGGCGGCGCGCATGGCGCACTCCGATCTGCGGCGCCGAGAGCATCAGGAAGGCGCCCTCGAAGCCCGGCGCATGCTGGCGGTAATAGCGCAGGTGGGCGTCCATCGCCCGGTGCGAGCGCACCTCCACCGCAGTCAGGTCGTCAACATCCAGCGCCGAATAGCCGGTCTGGCGCGGTCCCATGAACAGCGCCACATCGTTGCGCCAGCTGACAAACGGCCGGTCGAACAGCCCGCACTCGGCCCGGCCCTGGGCCATGAAAGCGGCAAAGGCCTCAGGCTGGCCGGCCTTGAAGGCGATCCAGCGGTCCATGTCGACGCCGCCGAACATCCACGCGGTGTTCATGCAGTGGTGCACATCGGCCTCTTCGATGTCGTTGGCATAGGCCGCGCCGGCCCGGGCAAACAGGTCGCCGTCGCCGGTGGCGTCCACCACCACCTGGGCGCGGATCGCCATGCGGCCCTCTTTGCTCTCGAAGCTGACGCCGTGCACCCGGCCGGCCTCGACGATGGGCGCGCAGGCCCAGGCGTGATACACCAGCTTGGCACCGCTCTCGATCACGATCTGCTGCGACAGCAGCTTGAGCCGCTCGGGGTCGAGCGTGGGCGACCAGGTGACGATGCCGTGGTAGGCCGCGGTGCGCTGCGACCAATGCGCGGCCTTGGCCGCGTCAGTCGAGCCCCAGTCGCTGCGCCCCGGGCCGGCCACCGCATCGGCCGGCAGGCGCTGGAACAGTTCTTCGGCAAAACCGCGGATCACCAGCTCGCCTTGCCAATCGCTCATGCGGTCGATCCAGATCACCAGGCCGCCGGTGGACAGGCCGCCCAGGTGGTTGTAGCGCTCCAGCAGCACCACGTCGGCGCCGCTGCGGGCGGCCGCCACCGCCGCGGCGGTGCCCGACGGCCCGCCGCCGACCACCAGCACCTGGCAGTCGCGGTAGACCGGGATGTCGCGCGCGGCCTCGTGGTGGGTGCCCAGGTCGGCACGCGGCTGCTTGGCATCGCGCTCGAAGATGTCAGCGCTGAGGATGCGTTCGTCGGAGCGTTCAACGGTTCTCATGGGGCGGCCTGGCGGCTGGCTGGATGATTGCGGATAATGGACGAGCCGTCCAAAAAAATCAATCCTGACCTGCCCGCATGCCGCACAGTGCCAGCAAAACAGGTTTGACAGCCCTGCGGCAGACCCTTATCGTTTTGGGCTTGGCGGCCAAAAAAGCTGCCGCCCTGCCCTTGGAGATTGCCCCTATGATCGCCCGCCTCTGGCACCCCCTGGCCCCCCTGCTGGCCGCCTCCGCCCTGGCCGGCGCACCGGCGCCCGGTGCCGCCCAGGCGCCCTACCCCGCGCCCGGCAAGACCATCCGGCTGGTGGTGGGCCTGGCCGCCGGCGGCTCGCTCGACGCCCAGGCCCGGGTGGTGGCGCAGAAGCTCACCGAACAGACCGGCGTGCAGGTGCTGGTCGACAACAAGCCCGGCGCCAGCATGATGCTGGCGGCCACCGAGGTGGCCCGCGCCGCGCCCGACGGCTACACGCTGCTGTACGCGCCCTCGTCCACCTTTGCGCAGAACCCGCACACCCTGGCCAGCGTGCCCTACGACCCGTTCAAGGATTTCACGCCGATCACGCTGGCCACCCGCGGGCCGCTGGTGCTGACGCTGCACACCTCGGTGCCGGCCACCAATGTCAAGGAGCTGGTGGCCTGGGCCCGCGCCAACCCGGGCAAGCTGAACTTTGCGTCCTTCGGCACCGGCACCTCGTCGCATGTGTACGCCGAGGCCTTTGCCAAGGCCGCCGGCATCGAGATGACGCATGTGCCCTACAAGGGCACGGCCGACGCCGCGCGCGATCTGCTGGAGGGCCGGGTGCAGGCCTACTTCGACGCCGCGCCCACCGCCATCATCAACGAGCGCACCGGCAAGATCCGCATCCTGGGCGTGGCCGCACCGGTGCGCAACCCCTTCATGCCCAATGTGCCGACGATCAGCGAGCAGGGCGTCCCCGGCATCGACCTGACCAGCTGGATCGCCATCGTCGGCCCGGCGCGCATGCCACCCGAGCTGGTCAACCGGGTGAATGCGGTGATGGTGCAGGCCCTGTCCAACCCGCAGGTGCATGACGCCATCGCCAAGGGTGCCTACGAGACCTCACCGTCCACCCCCGCCGAGCTGGCCACCGAGATTCGCAGCGCCTACGAGCGCTGGGGCGCGATGATCAAGCAGATCGGCTTCGTCAAACAGTGATCCGGGAGCCCCGATGAGCCCAACCCGCCCGAGCGTGGCCGACAAGCGCCGCAACTTCCGCCAACTGCACGAAGCCGGCTGCTTCGCGATCCCCAACCCCTGGGACATCGGCAGCGCCCGCATGCTGCAGGGCATGGGCTTCGCCGCGCTGGCCAGCACCAGCTCGGGCTTTGCGTGGTCACAAGGCCACCCGGACAACGGCATCAC
>JANNZD010000306.1:0-6304 GCA_031410435.1 Betaproteobacteria bacterium
GAGATCGCCCGCGCACTGGCCGCCCACCAGGTGGTGATCGTCTGTGGCGAGACCGGCTCGGGCAAGACTACCCAGTTGCCGAAGATTGCGCTGGCGCTTGGCCGCGGCCTGGGCGCCGGCGGCAGCGGCCTGATCGGCCACACCCAGCCACGTCGGCTGGCCGCCACCAGCGTGGCCAAGCGCATTGCCGACGAGCTGCAGTCGCCGCTGGGCGAGGTGGTGGGCTACAAGGTGCGTTTCCAGGACCGGCTGCAGCCCGGTGCCAGCGTCAAGCTGATGACCGACGGCATCCTGCTGGCCGAGACCCAGGGTGACCCCGACCTGCGCCAGTACGACACCCTGATCATCGACGAGGCGCATGAGCGCAGCCTGAACATCGATTTCCTGCTGGGCTACCTGCGCCAACTGCTGCCGCGCCGGCCCGACCTGAAGATCGTCGTCACCTCGGCCACCATCGATGCCGAGCGCTTTGCCCGGCATTTCGAATCAGCACTGGGCCCGGCGCCGGTGATCCAGGTCTCGGGCCGGCTGTTCCCGGTCGAGCAGCGCTGGCGGCCTTTTGAAGAAAAACGTGAATACGGCCTGGACCAGGCCATTGCCGATGCGGTGGACGAGCTGTGGCAGGGCGGTGGCGGGGGTGACATCCTCGTCTTCCTGCCCGGCGAGCGCGAGATCCGCGACGCTGCCGACCACCTGCGCAAGCACCTGGCCCAGCAGCACCGGGGCGGCCCGCAGCCGCAGATCCTGCCGCTGTTCGCGCGCCTGTCGCAGGCCGAGCAGGAGGCGGTGTTCGAGCCCGGCAACGGCCGGCGCATCGTGCTGGCCACCAATGTGGCCGAGACCTCGCTCACCGTACCCGGCATCCGCTATGTGATCGACAGCGGGTTGGCCCGGGTCAAGCGCTACAGCTACCGCACCAAGGTCGAACAGTTGCTGGTCGAGCCAATCAGCCAGGCGGCGGCCAACCAGCGTGCCGGGCGGTGTGGCCGGGTGGCCAATGGCATCTGCATCCGGCTCTACGACGAGCAGGATTTTTCAGGCCGGCCGCGTTTCACCGACCCCGAGATCCTGCGCAGTTCGCTGGCCGGCGTGATCCTGCGCATGAAGGCGCTGCGCCTGGGCACGGTGGAGCAGTTTCCGTTTTTGGAGGCGCCGCGGCCCAAGGCCATCGCCGACGGCTACGACCTGCTGGGCGAGCTGAACGCGGTGGCCGACGACAACGAGCTCACCCCCATCGGCCAGGCCCTGAGCCGCCTGCCGCTGGACCCGCGGGTGGGCCGCATGATCCTGGAGGCGCGCGACCGGCAAGCCCTGGACGAGGTGCTGATCATTGCGTCGGCGCTGAGCGTGCAGGACGTGCGCGACCGGCCGCTGGAGGTGGCGCAGGCGGCCGACGAGAAGCACAAGAAGTTCGACGACGAGAAGTCGGAGTTCATGGGCTACTTGAAGCTCTGGCAATGGATCGAGGAGGGCCGTGGCGTGCACGGCCACCCCGCCAAGCCGGCTGCGGGCGCCGCGCCGGCCCGCATCGACAGCCACAAGTTGAGCAACCGCCAGCAAGAGCAGCGCCTGCGCGACAGTTTAGTCAACCCGCGTCGGGTGCGTGAATGGCGCGACATCCACAGCCAGCTGCACACCGTGGTGGCCGAGCAGGGCTGGCGCCTGAACGGCAGCCCGGCCACCTACGAGCAGATCCACCTGTCGATGCTGGCCGGCCTGCTGGGCAATGTGGGCTGCCGCGCCGACGCCGGGCCGCCCCAAGTCGGCGCCCTCCTCGGGGGGCATGGGGGCCGGCGACGACGCGACGACGAGGATGGGTACCTGGGTGCCCGCGGCATCAAGTTCTACCGCCACCCGGGCGCCCACCTGAGCAAGAAGCCCGGGCGCTGGCTGATCGCCGCCGAGCTGGTGGAAACCAATCGCCTCTACGGCCGCGGTCTGGCTGGCATCGAGCCGCAGTGGATACCCGGCGTGGCCGGCCATCTGCTCAAGACCCAGCTGCTCGACCCGCATTGGGAGAAGAAGGCCGGCGAGGTGGTGGCGCTGCAGCGCGCCACGCTCTACGGCATCGTGGTGTATGCCAACAAGCGGGTGAATTTTGGCAATGTTGACCCCAGGGCAGCGCGCGAGATCTTCATCCGCCAGGCCCTGGTGGCGGGCGACTGGGAGTCCAGGCTGCCCTTCGTCGGCCACAACGCCCAGCTGCTGGCCCAGGTGGAGGAACTGGAGCACAAGAGCCGGCGCCAGGACGTGCTGGTCGACGACACGCTGATCTATGCCTTCTACGACCAGCAGTTGCCGGCGGATGTGCACTCGGCCGCCACGCTGGAGCGCTGGTACAAGTTCGAGAGCCGGCAGCGCCCCGAACTGCTCAAGCTCAGCCGCGACGAGCTGATGCGCCACGAGGCCGCCGGCATCACCGGCGCGGCCTTCCCCAAGACGCTGCGGCTGGGTGGCGTGGATTGCCTGGCCAGCTACCTGCACGAGCCCGGCGACCCGAAGGACGGCGTGACCGTGACGCTGCCGATCTATGCGCTGAACCAGGTCAGCGAGGAACGCTGCGAGTGGCTGGTGCCCGGCAGGTTGCCGGCCAAGCTGACGGCCTTGTGCAAGAGCCTGCACCAGCGGCCGCGCTCGCGCCTGGTGCCGCTGCCCGACTATGTGGCCGAGTTCATCGAGACCCATGCCTTTGGCCAGGGCGCCTTGATGGAGGTGCTGCTGAAGGCGGTGCGCGAGCGTAGCCAGATCGCGGTGCAGCGCAATGATTTCAAGCTCGACATGCTGCAGCCCCACCTGTTCATGAACTTCCGGGTGGTCGACGAACATGGCCGCCAGCTCGGCATGGGCCGCCACCTGGCCACGCTCAAGGCCGATCTGGGCGGGCAGGCCCGCTCGGCCTTCCAGGCGCTGGCCTCGCTCAAGCTGGCCGGCACCACGCTGGCGCCGGCACCGGGCAGCCCCGGGCCTGCGCCGGCGGCCCCGGCGGCGCAGCCGGTCGGTGCTGGCGCGCGCCGGGTGGCGCCGGCAGCAGCGCCGGCCCAGCCAGCGGCCGCGCCGGTGCCCTTCACCCAGTGGACCTTTGGCGAGTTGCCCGAATTGATGGAGATCCAGAAGTCCGGCCAAGTGCTGATCGGCTTCCCGGCCCTGGTGGACAAGGGCGGCCATGTCGAGATCGAGGTATTTGACGAGCCGCAGGCTGCGGCCCAGCGCCACCGGGTCGGCCTGCGCCGGCTGGTGGCCCTGGCCATCAAGGAGCCGCTGAAATACCTGGAAAAAAACATCCCCGATCTGGTGAAGATGGCGGCCGCCTACATGCCCCTGGGCTCGGCCGACGAACTGCGCCAGCAGGTCATCGACCTGGCGCTGGACCGGGCCTTTCTGGCCGACCCGCTGCCGGCGGACGCGCCGGCCTTCCAGGCCCGCATCAGTGAGGGCCGCAGCCGGCTCAACCTGATTGCGTCCGAGGTGGCCCGTCTGACCGGGTCGGTGCTGGTCGAGTACGCCCTGGCCCAACGCAAGCTCAAGGACAGCCGCCCGGCCAAGGAGGTGGCCGATGACATCAGCGCCCAACTGCAGCGCCTGGTGCCCAAGCGCTTTCTGCCGCAGGCCCCCTATGCCCAGCTGCAGCATTACCCGCGCTACTTGAAGGCCATCACCCTGCGCCTGGACAAATGGCGCGCCGACCCGGCCCGCGATGCCGCCCGGCTGGCCGAACTGCGCCCGCTCGAGCAACGCTACCTGCGCCGCCTGGCCGAGCACAAGGGCACAGCCGACGCCCGGCTGGACGAGTACCGCTGGCTGCTCGAGGAATTGCGGGTCAGCTTCTTTGCCCAGGAACTGCGCACGCCCCAGCCAGTGAGCGCCAAACGCCTGGACAAGGCCTGGCAGCAACTGTCAAGCTGACCAGGCCAGGGGGGCCGGGCCTGCGCAGGCGAAGGTAGCACAGGCGACAGCCCGGGCGGCGCGGCCGACGTTCAATCCAGGCTTGCAGGGCACGGGGCGTGCCCACAGCCCCATGAGGTCCGCCATGCACCCGTCACAGCACGCCCGGGCCACGCCCGACAAGCCCGCCCTCATCGTGGCCGACAGCGGCGAGGTGGTGACCTACCGTGAGCTCGACGACCGGTCCAACCAGGTGGCGCAGCTGTTTCGCGCCCAGGGTTTGCGCAGTGGCGACCACATCGCGCTGCTGCTGGAGAACCACCCGCGCTACTTCGAGATCTGCTGGGGCGCGCACCGCGCCGGGCTGATCTACACCGCGATGAGCACCCGCCTGACCGACGCCGAGCTGGGCTACATCGTCGACGACTGCGGCGCCCGGGCGGTGATCGCCAGCCGGGCGATGGCACCCGCAGTGCAGCAATTGGCCGGCGCCTGCCCAGCGGTCGAGTCGTGGTGGATGCTGGACGGCGCCATCGCTGGCTGGGCCGGCTTCGAGTCGGCCGTGGCCGCCCAACCCGTGGCGCGCATCACCGACGAGCAAGCCGGCGGCGACATGCTGTATTCCAGCGGCACCACCGGCCGCCCCAAGGGCGTGTCCGTACCACCGCAGGACACCGCCATCGACGCGCCCAACCCCTTGACCGATCTGATGGTGCGCCTCTACGGCATGGGCAGCGACACGGTCTACCTGTCGCCTGCGCCGCTCTACCACGCGGCACCGCTGCGCTATACCCTGGGTGTGCAGCGCCTGGGCGGCACGGTGGTGATGATGACCCACTTCGACGCCGAAGCCTATCTGCGCCTGGTGCAGCAGTACCGCATCAGCCACAGCCAGCTGGTGCCCACGATGTTCGTACGCATGCTCAAGCTGCCGGCCGATTTGCGCCAGGCCTACGACCTGTCCAGCCTGCGCTGCGCCATCCATGCGGCCGCGCCTTGCCCGGTGGCGGTCAAGCAGCAGATGATCGACTGGTGGGGCCCGGTGCTGTGGGAGTACTACGCCGGCACCGAGGGCAACGGCGCCACCTTTGTCAACTCCAGCCAATGGCTGGCGCACAAGGGCACGGTCGGCCAGGCGGTGATCGGCGAATTGCGCATCGTCGACGACGACAGCGGGGCGCTGCTGCCGGCGGGCCAGGCCGGCACGGTCTACTTCGCCAATGGCCGGCCCTTCTCGTACCACAAGGACCCGACCAAGACTGCCGGCAGCACCCATGCGCTGGGCTGGACCACCCTGGGCGATGTGGGCTATGTCGACGCGGAGGGCTACCTCTACCTCACCGACCGCAAGGCCTACATGATCATCTCGGGCGGGGTGAACATCTACCCACAAGAGGCCGAGAACGTGCTGATCGGCCATCCGCAGGTGGCCGACTGTGCGGTGCTAGGCGTGCCCAACGAAGAATTCGGCGAGGAGGTCAAGGCGGTGGTGCAGCCGCGCGACATGCGCGACGCCGGACCGGAACTGGCACAGGCGCTGATCGATTACTGCCGCGCGCAACTGTCACCGATCAAATGCCCGAAATCGGTGGACTTCGAGGCCGAGTTGCCGCGCCATCCCACCGGCAAGCTGTACAAGCGACTGCTGAAAGACCGCTACTGGGCGGGCCACCAGAGCAGGATCGTCTGAGCCCAGCCGCGCGTGCGCCGGGCCTGCGACCCGATCACTTCTTCTTGCCGACCTCGTTGCCGATCACGCCGCCCACTACGGCGCCGCCCACGGTGCCTACCGGGCTGCCGCCGGTCAGCACAGAGCCGGCCACGCCGCCGACGGCCGCGCCAATGGCGGTGTCACGCTCGCGGCCGGTCATGCTGCCGCAGGCGCTCAGGGTCAGGGTGGACGCGGCGATGGCGATGATCACGGTGGTGCGGATGCTGGGGGTCATGAGGGGCTCCTGGGGTTGACTTGAAGTCCCTGCGGTCCCGGAACGGGTCTGCAGGGGCATGAGATCAGCATTGCGCAAGGTCCGCGGCGCGGCCATCAGCGCACCGCCCGATCGCCGGTGCGCCCAGTCCTACAAGCGCACGCGGGCCTCAGGCTGGCACTGAGGGCAGGCCCGACAGGGCCATCGCCAGTTCTTCCTCGCTGTAGCTCTGATCGGTCAGATTGCCGGCAAAGTAGCTGCTGTAGGCCGCCATGTCGAAATGGCCGTGGCCGCACAGGTTGAACAGGATCACCTCGCTGCGGCCTTCGGCCTTGCAACGCAGCGCCTCGACGATGGCGCCCTTGACCGCATGGTTGGCCTCGGGGGCCGGCACGATGCCCTCGGCCCGCGCGAACAGCACCCCGGCCTCGAAACAGGCCACCTGGTGGTAGGCGGTGGCCTCCAGCAGGCCCAGCTGCTGGAGGTGGCTGACCATC
>JANNZD010000307.1:0-11551 GCA_031410435.1 Betaproteobacteria bacterium
GCGTGACGACGATCACGGCCGGCAAGCTTGCGCTGGGTGCCGATGGCGTGTTTGCAGATGCCAGCACGGTGGTGGTGAACGGTGCTACGGCCGAGTTGGCAATGGGCACGCGCAGCGACACCGTGGCCTCGGTCTCGCTGCAAGACAGCGGCAGCATCACCGGCACTACCGGCGTGTTGACCAGCACGGCGTCCTTTGATCTGCGCAGCGGCACCGTATCGGCCATCCTGGCGGGCACGGCTGGCGCTAACAAATCGACGGCGGGTACCGTCACGCTCAGTGGGGTCAATCTGTTCACGGGAACCACTGCGGTGCAAGGCGGCCAGCTGCAATTGGCCGGAGGCCAGGCCATCACGGACGGTTCACCCGTGACGATGGACACCGGGGCATCGATGGTGCTGCTGGCCAGCGAGACCATCGGCTCACTCGCCGCACCGGGCACGACCGGTGTGAGCTTGAGCCTGGGTGGCAACACCTTGACCACCGGCGGCAACGGCGGCAATACGGTCTTCGACGGTGTCATCAGCGGCACGGGCGGGCGCCTGGTCAAGGGCGGTGCGGGTGGCTTCACCCTCAACGGCGCCAGCACCTACAGCGGCGGCACCGACATCGCCAATGGTGTGCTGGTGGTCAACGGCAGCGGGGCGGTGGCCGGCACGGGCACCATTGCGGTGGGCGCCAACCGCCTGAACATCAACAACGGCGCCAACGTGGCCAATGCGGTGACGCTGGCGGGCGGCGCCATCGGCAACACGGCGGGCGCCGGCACCTTGTCCGGCAGCAGCAGCCTGGGCGCCAATTCCTTCCTGGACAGCAACGGGGGTACAGGCTTGGAGGTGTCGGGCGGCATGGGCGGCGCCGGCGATATCACGGCGCAGGCCGGGGTGGTCACGCTCAGCGGCACCAACACCTACAGCGGCGCCACGGCGGTGACCGTGGGCGAGCTGAAGCTGAAGAACGGCGCTGCGGTGCCGGATGGTTCGGCGCTGACGCTGGCCAACGGCACCAGCCTGAGCTTGCTGACCAGCGAGGCGGTGGGCTCCCTGTCTGGCCTAGGCGCCACCACGGCCCAGGTCAACCTGGCTGCCAACGGCCTGACCACGGGCGGCAATGGCGGCAGCACAGTCTTCGACGGCGTGATCGCGGGCGCGGGCGGCCAATTGACCAAGACCGGCAGTGGCACCTTCACCCTGTCGGGCGCCAACACCTACACCGGCGCCACCAACGTGCTGGTGGGTACGCTGGCTTTGAACGCCAGCAACGTGATCGCCGACAGCAGTGCGGTGACGGTGAACGCCGGCACCCTGGCCATGGGCCCCAACAGCGACACCGTGGCCTCGGTGTCCCTGCAGAATGGCGCCAGCATCACCGGCAGCACCGGTGTATTGACCAGCACGGCGGCCTTCGATCTGCGCAGCGGCACGGTGTCGGCCATCCTGGGCGGCACGGCCGGGGCGGTGAAGACCACCGCCGACAGCGTGACGCTCAGTGGTGCCAATACCTACACGGGTACCACCGTGCTCAGTGCCGGCAGCTTGCTGCTGTCGGGTGCCGGGCGGCTGGCTGCGGCCGGGTCGGCCGATGTGGCCGAACCGGGCACGCTGACCTTGACGGGGGACCAGACGCTGGACACCGTGACCCTGGCTGGCACCGTCAACGGCACGGGGACCTTGTCGGCCACCCGCTTCAACATCAACGGCGGGCGCATCGACCTGCCGCTGGCCACCGTCAGCCTGGATTCGACCGGCGCCAGCACCGTCAATGCCGACGCGGCGGCCAACACCATCACGGTTGCCAGCGGTAACCTCACGCTGGGCAGCGGCAATTTGCTGTCCGACACGGCCATCGTGACTGTCGCTGCACCGGCCACCTTGACGATGGCGGGCTCGGACACGGTGGGCAGCCTGACACTGCTGGGCACCCTGGGCGGCACCGGTGTGCTGACAGCGAACACCTACGCGCTGGACAGTGGCACGGTGCTGGCCAACCTGGGCACCGGCGCCATGACCAGCATCGGCTCCAGCCTGCTGGGCGGCACGGCTGCGGTGTCGACCTTGGCCGTGCAAGCGGGATCGTTGGCGCTGGGTTCGGCCGGCCGCTTGACTGCGCTGCCGGCCGTGACGGTGGCCAATGGGGCCGTGCTGGCGCTGGGCGGCAACGAGCGCATCGGCACGCTGGCCGGTGCCGGCACCCTGGCCATGGGCGCGGCAACGCTGAGCACTGGGGTGGGCGGCAGCACCACCTTTGACGGTGTGATCGCCGGCACCGGCGGCCTGGTCAAGCAGGGCACCGGCGGTTTCACGCTGGCCGGCAGCAACACCTATACCGGCAGCACGGTGATTGAAAGCGGCACCTTGGCGCTGGCTTCGGCGGACCGCCTGTCGGACGCCACCGCAGTGAGTGTGGCCACCGGCGCCACCCTGTCACTGCTTGCCACCGACACCGTGGCCAGCCTGCAACTGGCGGGTACCTTGGCCGGTGCCGGCACGCTGACGGCGGCCACGTACGACCTGAACAGCGGCAGCGTCAATGCCAACCTGGGCCACGGCGATCTGGTGTCCCGTGGCACCAGCACCATCTCGGGCGATGCGGCGCTGGACCGCGTGGCGGTCAACGGCGGCAGCCTCAGCCTGGCATCCGCCGGCCGGATGACGGCCACCCCGGCCGTCACGGTCGATGCAGGCGCAACCCTGGCGCTGGGCGGCAACGAGACCTTCGGCACCCTGGCGGGCAGCGGCAGCGTCACCCTGGGCGCGGCCACGCTCGGCACCGGCGTGACCGGTTCGTCCACCTTTGCCGGCGTGCTGTCGGGCAGCGGCGGGCTCACCAAGCAGGGCGGCAGCGTCTTCACCCTCAGCGGCGCCAACAGCTATACCGGCGCCACCACCGTGTCGGCGGGCACCCTGGTGCTGGCCGGCGCCGACCGTCTGGCCGATGCCTCGGCGGTGACCGTGGCCAGCCCGGCCACGCTGCAGATGGATGCCACCGACAGCGTGGCCAGCCTGGTGCTGCGCGGCACCCTGGCCGGCAGCGGCACCCTGACGGCCGCCACCTATGCCCTGGACGGCGGCACCGCCAATGCCAACCTGGGTGCGGGTGCACTCACCTCCACCGGCGCCAGCACGCTGGCCGGCAGTTCGGCGGCCGGCACGGTGTCCGTCGATGGCGGTCGGCTGACCCTGGCCAGCGCTGACCGCCTGGCCGACGGCACCGCGCTCAGCGTCGCCCCTGGCGCCCGCCTGACGCTGACCGGCAGCGACCGGGTTGGCACCCTGGTGCTGCGCGGCACGCTGGACGGCAGCGGCACCCTGAGCGCCGCCAGCTACGGCCTGGACGGTGGCCGCGCCGATGCTCAACTGGGCAGCGGTGCGCTCACCAGCCTGGGCATCAGCAGCCTGAATGGCACATCGGCCGCCGACACCGTGGCCGTGAACGGGGGCACCCTCACGCTGGGCAGCGCCCAGCGCTGGCTGGCCACGCCGGTGACGACGGTGGCCGCGGGCGCCCGCCTGGCCCTGGGCGGCGACGACACCCTGGGCAGCTTGACCGGCGCCGGCAGCGTCGGCCTGGGCGCCGCGACCCTGAGCACCGGCAGCGCCGGGACCACTACCTTCTCGGGCGTCATCGATGGCACCGGCGGCATCGTCAAGCAGGGCGCCACCACCACCTTCGGCCTGACCGGCAGCAATGCCTACACCGGCCCGACCCAGGTCGCCGCAGGCACCTTGACGGTGGGCGACCATGCCACCGGCGGGGCCATGGCCACCAGCAACTATGTGGTCGACGGCGTGTTGCGCTTCGACCGCGCCGATACCCAGCGGGTGCCCCAGCCCATCAGCGGCACCGGCGCCGTCGAGCAGGCGGGGGTCGGTACCCTGAGCTTTGCCAACAACAACAAGACCTACAGCGGCCAGACCCGGGTCAACAGCGGCAGGCTGGCCAGTGAGGCGGCCGAGAACCTGTCCGACACCAGCGAGGTGGTGGTGGCCGCGGGCGCCGGCCTGGTGCTGGCCGGTGACGAGACGGTCAAGGCGGTCGATGCCACCGGCACGGTGGCCATCGCGTCCAAGCTGACCACCAGCGGTGCGATGGCGCTCAAGGGCGCGGTCACCGCCACCGGCGGCGCCGCGGTGACCCTCACCGGGGCGCAGATCGACGCGGTCAACCTGGGCAATGTCTGGGGCAGCAGCGTAGCGGTCAACACTGCCGGCGCGGTCAATCTGTCGGCCGGCACGACCGACGGTAGCACCGGCGCCGCCCGGCGCGACCTGTCGCTGGGTGCGTTCAGCGTCGGCGGTGGCGGCAAGATCGAGGCCGGTGCCATCGAGTTGACGGCCCTGACCTCACTGACCGGCGCCACCTTGGTGCTCGACGCCAGCAAGGGCGCGGTGTTCGTGCTGCCCGATGCCACGCAGTTGGGCAAACAGACGCCGGCCAACCGGCAGATCGCCTTCACCCGGGATGTGGTCACCCAGACCGCCGCCAGCCGCATCGAGGTGGCCGGCGACGGCCAGCTGGCGGTGGTGGCCAGCGCCGGGGGCTCGGTGGCGCTGCTGTCGGCGGCCAACAATTTCGACGGCAAGGGCGTGTCGGTGCGCAGCGGGCCGGCCGGCACGGCCTGGGCCACCAATCTGCAGAAAGACCCGGGCAACGCCGCTTCGATCGACTACTCCGTGCAGAACCAGGTGCGGATAGTGGGCAAGCAGGTGGTGATCGGCAGCGGCGGCATCGAGGCCGACGTGGTGGCGATCAAGGCCGATGCCTTGTCCACGCCGGGTAGCGCCACCATCGTCGCCAAACTGCCCTATGACAACCTGGTGGGCACCACCAGTTCCCTGCCTGGCCTGACGCTGGAGTTGTCGGACACCGCCTTTCTGACCAGCTTCACCTTCGGTCAGCCGGGCACCGGCATCAACATCGACGTCGGCAGCAAGGCCTTCGGCGCCCGCACCTTGCTGCCGGTCGACAGCGGCTTTGTCACGCTGTTGCCCAAGAACGGCGCCAAGGGCACCACGGCGGTCTACCTTGATGGGCCAACGGTGGCCGGCAGTTATGCCTTCTTCTACGATGGCTCCAGCCTGCTGTCCGAGGTGCCGGTGTTCTACAACGGCGTGTCGGCGGTGACGCCGCAGGTGCAGGGCTCGATTTCATCGACCGTGTCGGTGTCCGAGAGCGCCCGCAAAGAGCGTTTCGAGGAGGCCGTCCGCACCGAGAACGTGGCCATCCGGCTGCGTGCCGGTGTGATCGCCGAGGTCGGCCCGGGCACGCCGGCTACCAGCACCAGCGGGTCGCTCGACAAGATGCGGCCGGACAAGTGCGAACCGGCGGGTGGCACACTGGGCTGCGCGGCGCAATGAGCCCGCCGCTGATGTCGTCGACCCCGCCCCCTGACTCTGCGCCGAGCCCATGACCATGCCATCACGACATCCCGCTTCTTCTCAACTGCGCCGCCGCCAGGTCTTGCAATGGGGTGCTGCGGCAGGCACGGCCTGGGCCGCCGCACCGGGCTATGGCCAGGCTGGCGCGCCCCCCGATGGCCCCGAGCCGGCGCGCCTGGCGCTGTTGATCGGCAACCGCGAATACCCGGGGGGTGATGATCTGCCGCCCATCCACAAGAATGTGCGCGACCTGCGGGTGGTGCTTGAAAAACGCGGCTTCAGCGTCACCGAGGGCCTGGACCTGGACCTGCCCAAGGCACGCGAAGCCATGGCCGCATTCACCGCCCGGGTCAGGGCGGCGTCGGTCGATGCCACGGTGTTCTTCTACTTCTCGGGCCACGGCGCCCAGGTGGACGCCGAGAACCTGCTGGTGTCGGCGCGCCTGAGCCCCAAGGCCGAGGCCAAGGTGCTGGCCGACGGCAGCATGACCCTGACCAAGGACGTGATCGGCCAACTGCCGGCCCGGCCGGACGGCTTGACGATCGCAGTGATCGATGCCTGCCGCACCTCGCTCAAGGCCACCTCGGCCACCGATGGCCTGAACCAGGTGGAGGCCCCGGCAGGTTGCCTGATCGCCTTTGCCACCGGCGCCGGCAAGCCGGCCATCGCGCCGGACAACGAGAACGCCAACACCTTCTACACCGCGTCGCTGGTCAAGGTGCTCAACAGCGCGTCGGGCGAGACGCCGTTCCAGGATCTGTTCCGGCTGGTCAAGACCGACACCCAGAACACGATGCAGAACCACCCGGTCAAGATCCTGCGTGATTTTGCCCAGGTGCCCTTCATCGCCGAGAACACCCGGGTGCGCCGCCGCCTGGCGCCGCGCGTGCCCGACGCGCCGCCGCCGCCGCCGCGCAAGGAAGAAGAATCGGTGGCCTGGTCGCGCCTGGAAAAGCTGATCTGGCCGGCCGATGTGGCGCGCGAGGCGGTGAGCTACCTGAAGGAATACCCCGACAGCGCACTGGCCGGCAGCGCCCAGGTGGCCCGCGACGGTGCGCGCGAGGCGGCGGCCATCCTGCGCAGCGGCGATATGCGGCTCTACCGCAGCGCCTTCGAGCTCCGGCCCGACCTGCCCGCCGATGTGGCCAGCGACATTGTCAAGGCCGGCCGGGGTGACAAGGACGCCGCCGCCCGCCTGGGCCAGCGCAACCACCCGGATACCGGCGTGCTGGGCAAGGGCGTGGACAAGAGCGGCCGCTATGAGGGCTGGATGCAGTACGCCGCCGCCTTGGGCAACGGGATTGCCAGCTACCGGCTGGCCTTGTATTACCGCGGCACCGGCCAGGTCCAGGAGGCCTCGCGGTACGAGGCCCTGGCGCGCTCGCTGGGCTACACCCCGCCGTCCTCGCTGGACAACCGGCGCAAATAAGGCCGGGCTAGGCCCTCGCCCGCGGCGCCGTCAGATAGGGCTGCAGGTCGGCCTGGCGGGTCATCTGCCAGTAGTCCACCAGGCGCCAGGGCATGGGTGAGAACACCCGGCCCTGGGCATTGCGGTACCAGTTGCGCATGCCGGGGTGGGTCCAGACCAGGTCGGCATGTTCGGCGTCCACCCTCAGGTTGTACTGGTCGTGGGCCTCGGCCTGCACCTCCAGGCTGCCCAGGTCCTGCTCGACCATCTCGCGCAGCAGCCCGGTGACATAGCGCACCTGGCATTCACTGACGAAGATCAGGCTGCCGCCATGGGCCAGGCCGGTGTTGGGCCCGGTCAGGATGAACAGGTTGGGATGGTCGGGCACGGTGATGCCCAGGTAGGCGCGCGGGTTGTCGCCGGCCCACAGCTGTTCCAGCGGCAGGCCTGAGCGCCCGCGCACCGACAAAGGCCCCAGCATCTTGCCGGGCTCGAATCCGGTGGCCAGCAGGATCACGTCGGCGCGGTGGGCCTGGCCGGTGGCATCCACGATATGGTCGCCGTCGACCCGGTCCACGGCGGCGCACACCAGGCGCACGTTCGGCCGCTTGAGTGCCTGGTACCAGCCGTTGTCGATCAGGATGCGCTTGCCGTAGGGCGGGTAGTCGGGCAGGCATTGGGCCAGCAGGTCGGGGCGGTCGGCCAGCTGGCCTTGCAGGTAGTCGGTGAGCTGGCGGCGCTGGCTGTCGTTGCGGTGGTTCATGGCCCGCTGCGGGTGCGGCCAGCTCGGGTCGCGCCTGACTGTGGGCAGCAGGCCGTCGCCAAAGCGCCACATCAGGCCGAAGCGGTACCAGGCTTAGTAGTAAGGCACGTGCTGCAGCAGCCACTGCGCCTCGGTGCTGACGCTGCCGTGGTAATCCTGCGGCGGCCGGGCCCATTGTGGCGAGCGCTGGAACACCGTGACCGAGCGCGCTTCATCTGCCACGCTGCGCAGAAACTGCATGGCACTGGCGCCGGTGCCGATGATGGCCACATCCCGGCCGGCCAGCGGCAGGTCATGGCGCCATTGGGCCGAATGCCAATGCGCGCCGGAAAAGCTGGCCAGGCCGGGGATGGAGGCCAGCTTGGGGCGGTTCAGCTGCCCCACCGCAGTGATCACGGCGTCGGCCCAGCGGGTGCGCGGGCTGCCGTCGGGCTCACGGCTGTCGATCTGCCATTGCTGTCGGTCTTCATGCCATTGCAGCGCGGTGGCTTCGGTGTTGAAGCGGATATGTCGCAGCAGGCCCAGGTCGGTGGCCACCCGGCGCTGGTATTGCCAGACTTCGTCGCGTTTGGCGTAGTTGCTGCTCCAGCCCAGGTTGGGGGCGAAGGAATAGCTGTAGAAGTGGTTGGGCGTGTCCACGCCGGCTTCGGGGTAGCTGTTCTCGAACCAGGTGCCGCCCAGTTCGGCGTTCTTGTCGATCACCTCGAAGGCGATGCCCAGCTCCTGCAGGCGGTGCGCGGCGCACAGGCCCGAGAAGCCCGCGCCTATCACCAGCACCTTGAATCGAGCGCGCCGCGCCGGCGCCGGTGTACTGCGCCAGTCCAGCCGGCGGTCGGCAAAGCCCATCTCCTCCATCGCCATCGGCACGTATTCGGGCGGCAGGGGTTCGCCCAGGCAGCAACTCATCAGCGCCAGCAGGCGCTCGGGCGCGGGCGTGGGCGGCAGCGCGCGCTGGCCGCTGGCCAGTTCGTCCAGCACCTGGGCCAGCGCGCTGCGCACCGCCTGCTGGGCCTCGGGCGTCAGCCCGCCGCTGGGTTCGGCAAAGATCGCGATATCGCGCTTGGGCCGGAAGGGGTCGGCCAGCCAGCGCGGGTCCTGGGTGATCTGCGCCAGGCACATCAGCAAGGTGGGCACCGAGGCCTGGGCCAGCGCCGCCTGGCGTATCGGATCGGGGCTGGCGGCTGGGCTCATGCGCGGGGGTCTCCGGTGGGGCCGGCCGCAAGGCCAGCCTGAAGCCACAGTGTGCCGGCGCTGGCCGCGCCGCATCGCCGCCCAGGCGACAGCGCCGCCAGGGCACCCGGCCGCAGGCGGGCGCGCCGCACCGGGTGGCGCGCACAATGCCGCCTGCATGCCTGCCACGCCCGCCGACGACGCCCGATCCCTGCCTGTGCTGCAAGCCCGCTTCGGGCCCCGCTACCGCTGGTATGTGCTGTCCACAGTGATGATCGGCCACATGGCGGCGCTGATGGCGGCCACCACCGTCAATGTGGCGGTGCCGGCGATCAGCCGCCAGTTCCAGCTGGGCCAGGAGCAGGCGCAGTGGCTGGCCACCAGTTTCATGGGGGCGATGACGGTGTCCATGCTGTGCACGCCCTGGCTGCTGCAACGCTACGGCTACCGTCGCCTGTACGCTGCGCTGCTGCTGCTGCTGGGTTGCGGCGGGCTGGCCGGCGGCTTGGCGCCGGGCATCGGCTGGGTGCTGGCGATGCGGGCGGTGGAGGGCCTGGCCGCAGGCGTGCTTCAGACCATCCCGGCCGTGATCATCATGCATGCCTTTGCCAAGCATGAGCAGGGCCGGGCCATGGGCGTCTTCGGCTTTGGCACGGTGCTGGCCCCGGCGCTGGGGCCGAGCGTGGGCGGTCTGCTGGTGGACGGCTTTGGCTGGCGCGCGATCTTCTTCTTCGTGCTGCCCTTCTGCATGGTGGCGGCCCTGATGGCCCGGCGCTACATGCCCAACAATGCACCCGGCGGGGCGCTGGTCAACCCCGACGCGCCGCCCCCCGACCCCTGGAGCCTGCTGATGCTGGCCGCGCTGCTGGCGGCATTGCTCAACGGGCTGGTCGGGCTGCAGGCGGCTGCGCCGGGCTGGGGCGCGGCGCAGGTGGCCGTGGCGGGCGTGCTGATGGCGGCCTTTGTGCGGCGCCAGCGCCGGGTGGCTGCGCCCTTGATGCAGTTGTCGCTGTACGGCCTGCCGGTGTTCCGGCGCGCCGCGCTGGTGGCGGTGATCTACGGCGCCGGGCTGTTCGGCAGCACCTACCTGTTGCCGGTCTTCATGCTGGTGGCGCTGGGCATGGGCGCGTCCAGCGTGGGCTCGGTGCTGTTGCCGGCCGGCCTGGCGCTGGCCCTGACCATCCCGCTGGCCGGCCGCCTGGCCGACAAGGTGCCGCTCTACCGCACCCTCACCGTGGGACTGCTGTGCATGACCCTGTCCTTCGTGGTGATGGCCGGTGTGGGCGGCACGACGGCCCTGGTCTGGCTCACCGCCTGGGCCGTGCTGGGGCGGATCGGCCTGGGCTGCGTGATCCCCTCGCTCAGCCTGTCGGCGATGCGGGTGCTGGACGCACCGCGCATCGCCGCCGGCGCCAGTACCATGAATTTCCTGCGCCAGCTGGGCGGCGCGATGGGCGTGAACGGGGTGGGCATCATGCTGGAGTGGCGCCTGCAGGCCTACACCGCGCAGGGCGCGGCCGGCGTCCTGCGCGCCTTTCACGAGATCTTCGTGCTGATGGCGGTGTTGATGGGCGTGGCGGCCCTGGCCGCTTGGCAGATGCGCCCGCCGCGCCCGGCCTGAGCGTCTGGGTCCGGCAGGCGTCCCCGGCAGGACACCGGCCGGTGCCGACACTGCGGCACACTTTGCGGCTGTCTTTTCAAAACCCGAGCAGGAGCCTGGATGGGACCGTTGAGCGGATTGCGTGTGGTGGAGCTGGCCAGCATCGGGCCCGGCCCGATGTGCGCCATGTTGCTGGCCGATCTGGGCGCCGAGGTGCTGCGCATCGACCGCACCGAGGCCAGCGGCCTGGGCGTGCCGATGGACACGCGCTTTGACGTGGCCGGGCGCAACCGGCGCTCGGTGGCGCTGGACATCAAGCAGCCGGCCGGGCGCGATGCGGCGCTGCGCCTGATCGACCGCGCCGACCTGCTGATCGAGGGCTTCCGCCCCGGCGTGGCCGAGCGCCTGGGCCTGGGCCCGGATGACTGCCGTGGCCGCAATCCGGGCCTGGTCTACGGCCGCATGACCGGCTTCGGCCAGACCGGCCCGCTGGCCCAGGCCGCCGGCCATGACCTGAACTACATCGCGCTGACCGGCGCACTGCATGCCATCGGCGGCGGCGCCAAGCCGGTGCCCCCGCTCAACCTGGTGGGCGATTACGGCGGTGGCGCGCTCTACCTGGCCTTCGGATTGCTGGCCGCCCTGTTCGAGCGCAGCCGCTCGGGCCAGGGCCAGGTGGTGGATGCGGCGATGGTGGACGGCGCGTCCTCGCTGATGAGCATCTTCTTCGGCATGGCCGCCTCGGGCCGCTGGGACAGCGCTGCGCGCGCGGCCAACCTGCTCGACGGCGGCGCACCCTTCTACGACACCTACGCCACGGCCGACCAGCGCTGGGTGTCGATCGGCGCGCTCGAGCCCAAGTTCTTTGCTGAACTGGTGCAGCGCATCGGCCTGGACAGCAGCTATGTCGCGCGCCAATACGACCGCCGCTGCTGGCCCGCGATGCGCGCCGAGATCGCCGCGCTGATGGCCGCCAAGACCCGCGACGCATGGAGTGCCCTGCTCGAAGGCACCGATGTGTGTTTCGCCCCGGTGCTGACCCTGGCCGAGGTGGCCGACCATCCGCACGCCCAGGCCCGCCAGGCCTATACCGAGGTGGCCGGGGTGCTGCAGCCGGCGCCGGCGCCGCGCTTTTCACGCAGCCAGCCGGCCCAGCCCAGCCCGGCGGTTGCCGCCGGCACCCATACCCGGGACGTGCTGGCCGAGCTGGGCTTCAGCGCCGCCGAGGTGTC
>JANNZD010000308.1:0-10211 GCA_031410435.1 Betaproteobacteria bacterium
GCGACCACGCTGCACATCCGTTTCAACAACCCGGCCCGCCACAACGCGCTGTCGGTCGACATGTGGGGCGCGCTGCCGGCCCTGCTGGCCCAGGCCGAGGCTGACGCGCAGCTGCGCCTGGTGGTGTTCTCGGGGGCCGGCGACAAGGCCTTCGTCTCGGGCGCCGACATCTCGCAGTTCGAGGACCAGCGCGCCGCGCGCGAGGCCGTCACCCGCTACGAGGCACTGGCCGAGCAGGCGCTGATGGCCATCCAGACCTGCCGCAAGCCCACGCTGGCCTGCATCCAGGGCTGGTGCATCGGCGGCGGCGTCAACGTGGCCATCGCCTGCGACCTGCGCATCGCCGCCAGCGACGCGGTGTTTGCCATCCCGGCTGCGCGGCTGGGCCTGGGCTACCGCTACTCGGCGCTGAAGAACCTGGTCGACCTGGTCGGGGTGGGCGCGGCCAAGGACCTGTTCTTCACCGGCCGGCGCATCGACGCCGCCGAGGCGCAGCGCCTGGGCCTGGTGTCGCGCCTGGCCGCGCCCGAGGCGTTGCCCGCGCTGCTGGCCGAATACACCGGCGCGCTGGCCGACAACGCGCCGCTGACGGTGTTTGCCGGCAAGGCCATCATCGCCGAGATCCTCAAGCCCTCGCCCGAGCTGGACGCCGAACGCTGCCGCGAGCTGATCCGCGCCTGCTTCGACAGCGCCGACTATGCCGAGGGCCGGCAGGCCTTCATGGCCAAGCGCAAGCCGCGCTTCACCGGCCGCTGACGCCCCCTTTTTTTTGCCGAAAGCACGCGATGCAGTCGTATTCGATGCGGTCCGACAGCGGCCAGACCCTGCTGCAACTCGACGAAGTGGCCGTGCCCATGCCCGGCCCCGGGCAGCTGCTGGTGCGGCTGCACGCGGCCGGGCTGAACCGGGGCGAGTTCCTTCCTGGCGGCCTGCAGGCCAAGGGCGGGGCGGCCAAGCCCGCCGGCATCGAGGGCGCCGGCACGGTGGCCGCGCTGGGTCAGGGCGTCAGCGGCTGGCAGCTGGGCGACCGGGTGATGGGCCGCTGCCCCGGCGCGTTTGCCGAGTTCGCGCTGATGGACGGGCGCGAGGCCATGCCGGTGCCGGCCAGCCTGGGCTTCGAGCAGGCGGCGGCGCTGCCGCTGACCTTCCTGGTGGTGCACGACATGCTGCTCAGCCAGGGCCGGCTGCGCGCTGGCGACTGGCTGCTGGTCACCGGGGTGTCGTCGGGCGTGGGCGTGGCCGCGCTTCAGGTGGCCAAGGCGCTGGGCGCCCGGGTGATCGGCACCTCGGGCTCGGCCGACAAGCTGGCGCGGCTTGCGCCCTTGGGCTTGGACCTGGGCCTGGCCACCCGCGCGCCCGATTTCCATGCCGCGGTGATGGCGGCCACCGTTGGCCGCGGCGTGAACCTGGTAGTCAACACCGTGGGCGGCTCGGTGTTTGCCGAAAGCCTGCGCTGCCTGGCCTTCGAGGGCCGGCTGGCCACCGTGGGTTATGTGGATGGCGTGCTCAGCGCGCCGATCGACCTGCAGGCCCTGCATGCGAAGCGGCTCACGCTGTTCGGCGTGTCCAACAAGCTGCGCGATGCCGACCAGCGCGCCGCCGGCGTACCGGCCTTCGTGGCCGACCTGATGCCGGCCTTTGCCGACGGCCGCATCGTGCCGCTGGTCGACCGGGTCTTCCCCTTCGCGCAGTTGCCGGCGGCCAAGGCGCATATGGAGGCCAACCAGCACCTGGGCAAGATCGTGTTGACGATGCCGGCGCAGGCGCCCGCATGACCCCAGGCCGCCGGCACCGCCAGCCCGCCCGGTTCGCTGTCTGGGCGCTGGCCGCCCTGGCCGGCTTCAGCCTGGGTGGCCCGGCCGCAGCCCAGCCCTACCCCAGCAAGCCGATCAAATTGGTCATCGGCTTCGCCCCGGGCGGCGCGGCCGACTACGTGGCCCGCACCCTCAGCGACCCGCTGGGCCGGGCGCTGGGCCAGACGGTGGTGGTCGACAACCGGGTCGGTGCCGGGTCCAGCATCGCCGCCGAATCGGTGGCCAAGGCCGCACCCGACGGCTACACCCTGCTGATCGCCAGCCCCAGCAGCATCTCGGTCAACCCCGCGCTCAAGCCCAAGCTGGGCTACAGCGCCAAGGACCTGACGCCGGTGGGCAAGCTCACCACCTCGCCGCTGGTGATCGCGGTGAACCCGGCCGCCGGCATCGCGTCGGTGCAGGACCTGATCGGCGCCGCCCGCAAGAAGCCCGGCGGGCTGAACTACACCAGCTCGGGCAACGGCTCGGCACCGCACCTGGGCGCGGTGCACTTCAGCCACATCGCCGGCATCGAGATGGTGCACATCCCGTTCAAGGGCGGCGCAATGGCGATCCAATCGGTGATCGCCGGCGACACCCAGCTGACCTTCGGCACGCCGCCGTCGGTGCTGCCGATGGTGCAGGCCGGGCGCTTGAAGGCCCTGGCGGTGACCAGCCTGCAGCGCTCGCCGCTGGTGCCCGACATCCCCGGCATGGCCGAAGCCGGGCTGCCGGCCTATGCGATGGCCTTCTGGTACGGCCTGTTCGTGCCGGCCGGCACGCCGCCGGAGATCGTCAAAAAGCTGTTCGACGCCGCGCAGGAGGTGATGCAGCGGCCCGAGGTCAAGGCGGCACTGGCGCGCGAGGGCACCGAGGTGGCGCTGTCACGCTCGCCCGAGGACTTCGGCAACTTCCTGGCCGACGACAACCGCTTCTGGGCCAAGCTGGCCAAGGACGCCGGCGTCAAGATCGACTGACCGGCAGCCGGGCTGGCGCGCGGGGCCCTCAGAGGCCAGTCCTCAGGGCCCGCTCATCAGCGCCCGGCCATCAGCGCCTGCTGGGCCCGCTGCATGAAGCCCGCTGCCGCCGCACTGTCCAGCCAGCGCACCACCACCACCGCGTCGAAGGCGGGTTCGACCCAGACGTAATGGCCCCCGGCGCCCACCATGAAACTGGCCTGTGCCGACGCGCCCGGGAAGGCGCTGCCGCCGGGGTTCAGCCACATCAGCCAGCCGTAGAACGGTGCCAGCGGGCCGGGCTGGCGCATGCGGCGCACCCAGTCGGCAGGCAGCAGTTGCACGCCAGCGTGGCGGCCTTCGTCCAGCAGCAACTGGCCGATCCGGGCCTGGGCCCGGGCACCGATCGACACGCCGCCACCCCAATGGCTGCCGCCCGGCACCGAGGCCAGGCGCTGGCCGTGCACCTGGGCCCAGGCCGCGTCGTAGGGACGCCAGGCCCAGTCGTCGGCCAGGCCCAGCGGTTGGGTGATGGCCGCGCGGAATACCTCGGGCAGCGGCTGGCCGAACAGGTGCAACAGGGCCAGCGACAGCTGGTTGATGCGCACGTCGTTGTATTCCCAATAGCTGCCCGGCGGGCCCAGCGGCCGGGCACCGCCCTTGGGGCCGCCGGGCGGGCGCGGGTCATGCGCCACCACGCGCCAGCGGTCGACGGTGTCGGCCAGGCCCAGGCAATCGCCCTCCCATTCGCTGGTCTGCGCCAGCAGCTGGGCCCAGGTAACGGCGCGGTTGTGCGGGCTGTCGAAGCCGATGCCAGGCAGGCGTGCGGCCACCGGCTCATCCACGTCGGGCAGCAGGCCTTGGGCCTGCGCCACACCGGCCAGCATCGCCAGGTAGGTCTTGGCCACGCTGAAGGTCAGGTCGGCGCGGTCGGGCTCGCCCCAGGCGGTCACCTCGCGGCCCTGCTGCAACACCACGCCGCTGACCCCGCCGCGCGGGTGCACCGGCCCGAGCAGGCGGTTGTAGGGCGGCGGGTCGGCATGGTGCACGCCCCAGGCGGCGGGGTCGGCGGCCGGGTCGCGCGGCCAGGCCACCTCATGGGCCAGGGCAAAGTCGATGGTGTCGCGCCAGGGTTCTGTCGGGTTCATCGGGTTCAGGCCCTCTCGAGAATCGTCACCGCGCAGGCCGCCTCGTCGAAGCCCATCACGCCGCCACCATTTTCGGCCAGGCCGACCCGGGCCCGCGCATGCTGGCGCGCGCCGGCCTCGCCGCGCAGCTGCAGGGCCAGCTCAAAGATCATGGACAGCCCGGTGGCCCCCACCGGGTGGCCTTTGCTGACCAGCCCACCCGACAGGTTGATCGGCCGCTCGCCGCCCAGCGCGGTGGCGCCGCTGGCGAAATAGGCGCCACCCTGGCCGACCGGGCAGAAACCCAGCATCTCGGCCTGGTAGATCTCGCAGAAGCTGGTGGCGTCATGCACCTCGGCCAGGTCGATGTCGCCCGGCTGCAGCCCGGCCATCGCATAGGCGCGCTGCGCGGCCAGGTGGCTCAGGCCCGGTTCGTCCAGGCGCCGGTACTTGCCGCCAGTGAGCACGTTGGCCGAGATGCGCAGCGCGCGTGCCTGCACGGCCGGCGGCAGGCCGCGCAGGAAGGCGGCCGAGCAGACCAGCGCGGCCGCAGCGCCGTCGCCGATCGGGGCGCACATCGCGCGCGTCAGCGGGGTGCTGACCATGCGGTCGGCCAGCACCTGCGCGGGGCTGAGCGCGAAGCGGTACTGCGCCAGCGGGTTGAGCGCGCCCATGGCATGGTTCTTGGACGCCCCGGCGGCGATCTGCGCGGCGCTGGTGCCGTGGTGGCGCATATGCCAGGCGGCCTGCATCGCATAGGTGTCCATGAACAGGGTGCCGCCGTCGAAGATCTCCTGGGTGCGGGCGGCTGCGTCAGCCACGCTGTCGGGCACGAAGATCTTCTCCACGCCGATGGCCAGGCTGAGCGCGGCGGTGCCCGAAAGCACGTCCTTCCAGGCGCCGTGCAGCGCCATGCTGGCGGTGGCGCAGCCGCCCTCGACATTGATCATCGGCACCCGCTCGGGGAACAGGCCCTCGCGAACCAGCGGCGTGAAGCAGACCTGGCCGCGGATATTGCGCTGGCCCCAGCTGCCCATGCCGCAGTTGCCGAACCAGGCGTTGTCAATCGCGCCGCCGTCGTCCAGGCCGGCATCGGCCAGCATCGCCAGATAGGCCTGGCGGGTCAGGTCCTTGAAGCTGGCGCCAGGCTGCTTGCCAAAGCGGGTGCAGCTGCTGCCGATCAGGTAGGCGTCGGTCATCGTCATGTCCCGGTTGGATGGGCCATTGTGAAACGCCGCGCGCCTGCAAGGGCCTGCTGGCGAGGCAAGCAGGCCCGGCCGCACACCCGCTCACCGGCCCTGCCATGAGAACGCTCGAAGCGCTGCTGAGGCTGGCCGACCTGCTGGGCTTCTGCAGCCTTTGCTGGGCGCGGCGGTGGCCGGGTCGCCATGCGGCGGCAACTGGCATTGGCAGGGGTGGCGTTCTGGCCGACCCGCAGCGCCCGTTGGGCGCGGCCGTTCGCCGTCGGCCTGGGTGCGCTGGTCCTGGCGCTGGCCGCGGCCTTGCCGCTGGCGCTGCCGGTGTTCGGCTTTCCGCCGCTGCCGGGGCCCTGCGGCATCGGCACCCTGGTTTACTTGTGGACAGACCGGTCCCGTGCCGAGGTCTTTGCCACCGGCCCGGCCCGGCGCCGCCAGCTGATGGTGCAGGTCTGGTATCCGACGCCGTCCGGGCTGGCAGGCCCGCCAGCGGCCTAGCTGCCGGACGCCGACGCGGTGATGGCGGCCTTTGCCCGCCTCCACCGCCAACCCGCCCTCTTGTTTGCCCAGTTCAGGCATGTGACCACCCCTGCCAGGCGCGGCGTGCCGCTGGCGCCCGGCCCCGCCCGCTACCCGGTGCTGCTGTTTGTCGAGGGCGCCACTGGCTACCGCCAGATGAATACCCTCCAGGTGGAGCATCTGGTGTCGCATGGTTTTGTCGTGGTCGGGATCGACCAGCCCGGTGCTGCGGCTGCGGTGGTGTTTCCGGACGGCCACCAGATCTAGGGCGGCTGCCTACTTCGTGCAAGTGCCCGGGGCCTTCCATGCCAACTTCACCGACGCGCCGCGCTGGACCCCTCTGGCCCCGCTGCTGGGGCTGACCGGGCCGATCGGCGCGCGGCGGGCCCACGCCCTCATCAATGCCTACAGCCTGGCCTTCTTCGACCGGCATCTGCGCGACCGCCCCGCCACGCTGCTGGACCGGGCGGCCGAGCCCCCTGCCGGCGTCCAGTTCGAGGCACGCCGGCCCTGATCTGGCGCCACCGGTGCCGGGGTGTTCGGCAACGCACTGACGGCCTCTTGGCCCGCGCCGATCATCCGGCCATCGGGCCCTTGCGGCCCCCTCGGCCCCGCAGGGCCCCACGCCTGACACGGAGTTGCCATGCACCCAGATCGAAACCGCCTGCCCGGCCAGCCGACCGCGCAGTTGCGCAGCCCCGGGGCTGAGCGCCAGGCCCCGGGCCAGACCGGCATGCGCCCATGACCGATATCCGCACCGGCCAGGCGCCCGCGCCCTTGACCCGCGCCCAATTCAGCGAGCGCTTCCGCTTGCGCTTCTACGACCCGGCGTTCGCGGTCGAAAGCGAGGCCATTGGCCGGCTCGAAGCCATCGCCTGGGACGCCCTGCAGCAGGGTCGCAA
The DNA here is from genome assembly GCA_031410435.1 of Betaproteobacteria bacterium. GTDB lineage: Bacteria > Pseudomonadota > Gammaproteobacteria > Burkholderiales > Burkholderiaceae_C > Pseudaquabacterium. The sequence goes on from JANNZD010000308.1 coordinate 6,494, forward strand.
GGCACCGCTCACCCAGCCCGCCGGGCCGGGCTTTGCCGACCCGAGCTATGCCGTGTCGCTGCAGTGGCTCGACACCCGCCGGCGCCTGATCGCGGCGCAGAAGCGGTGGGGCGACAGCGCCGCGCCGTCGCGCGTGCTGCTGATCTGCGGCAGCGCGCGCAACGATGGCACCTGCCCGGGCGAGATTTCCAAGACCTGGCGCCTGACCGAGATCGCACAGCGCGTGATCGAGCGCGCCGGCCTTCAGGCCGACCTGCTGGACCTGAGCCGGGTGACCTCGGAATACGGCCGCACCATCCACCCCTGCAAGGGCTGCGTGTCGAGCGCCATGCCGCTGTGCCATTGGCCCTGCAGTTGCTACCCCAACCATGCTTTGAACCAAGCCGACGACTGGATGGCCGAGATCTATGAGCAATGGGTGGCCGCGCATGCGGTGATCATCCTGGCGCCCACCTACTGGTACCAGTCGCCCAGCCCGCTCAAGCTGATGATCGACCGCCTGGTCTCGGCCGACGGCGGCAACCCCGACCCGACCAGCACCCACGGCAAGCATGTGGCCGAGGCCAAGCGCATCGAGCAGCAGGGCTGGGACTATCCCAAACACCTGGCCGGCCGGGCCTATGGCGTGGTGGTGCACGGCGATGTGGCCGGGGTCGAGGTGCACCGCCGCAACCTCAGCGACTGGCTTGAATGGATGGGGCTGATCGACGCCGGCAGCGCCGCCAAGCTGGACCGCTACATCGGCTATTACGCGCCCTACTACAACAGCCACGAGGCGCTCGACAAGGACGAGGCGGTGCAGGAGGAAACCCGCAATGTGGCGCGCGCGGTGGTCATGGCCGTGAAGGCCTTGCGCGAGGGTCGGCTGAGCCCGCCTGGCGAGCCGATCAAGTGGCCGCGCAGCAAATAGGTCGCCGGGGCACGCCCCGGCAGGACCTGGTGCGGCCCCTGCTTGCCGGTTTGCCCAGGGCCGGCGACCCGGTTTACCCGGTGGTCGGATGCGGGCGTATCCGTTAGCGTCGCGGCCACCCCGGGTGCGCGCCTGCCCGGCCCGCGCGCCGGCCAGCCCGGCGCGCTTGATCGTTCCGCCAACCCAGCCCGCTGTGCCCACACCCGACGATCCCTGTCTGCCCCTGGCCCCCGCCGCCGTGCCCGCTGACGACCGGCGCAACCGGGTGATGTGGCTCAACAACGACCGGGTGTTCTATGCCGGGCTGCTGGGCCAGGTCAGCCAACGCACCATGGGCGGCTGGTTGGTCTATGTGTCGCTGGGGGCGCCGCTGCGCCTGGCCCTGGTCGAAGGGGCCGGCGCCGTGGCCGCTGCCGGCCCCTGGTCCAGCGCCGACCTGGCGGTGCTGCCCCCCTGGACGCCCCACCGCGTGGCTTGCGCGCAACGCCTGATCTGCTGCCTGACGATAGAGCCCGAGACCGTGGACGAAGCCGCCCTGCCAGACTGGCTGCTGCAGGGGGCCGGCGTCCGGCCGACCGACGGCGGCGCCGCGCTGGCCCTGGTGCACCGGGTGCGCCAGGCCCATGCCCGCCTGCGCGACCTGGGCAGCGGCCTGGCCTTGGATACCGCCGGTTTTGACGAACTCTGTTTCGGCCAGCGTCTGGCCCCGCGCCGCGTCGACCCGCGCATTGCCCGGGTGCTGGAGGGCATGCGCAACGACCCCGCAGCACCGTTGACCGCGCAGCAGGGTGCGGCGGCCGCCGACCTGTCGATCTCGCGCTTTCTGCACCTGCTCAAGGCCGAGGCGGGCAGTTCCTTTCGCAGCCTGCGCACCTGGAAGCGGGCCCGCAGCCTGCTGCACCATGTGACCCGCGCGACCAATCTGGTCAATGTGGCGCTCGACACCGGCTATCCCGACTCCACCCATTTCAGCCATTCGATCCGCCAGGTCTACGGCCTGAAACCGCGCGACCTGTTTGCCGGGTCGCGGCGCCTGACGGTGCTGGGCGACAGCCCGGCGGCCCGGGCCGCCCAACGCGCCGATCATTGAGCCGCGTTGCGGCGCCACGGCCTGCCGCAGCCAGATTGGGGAGCGCGCCCCAATCTGATGCAGCACGGGCATGCTGTAATTTCCTGCTGCTTTGCAGCTCGATGCCGGGCTGACATTGACCTGCCTCAGCACCGGCCGGGCCCCGAACGGCGCCCAATGGCCCATCGCCAGCGGGGCAGCCCAGCCGCGCTGCCACCGGCCCCCGCCCAGGAGCGTCTTGCCATGCCCACCCAGTCCAAACCCCTCACGCTTCCTGCCGGCCCGGCCATCGCGCCCAAGGGCCTGGTGGCCGATGCCCGCGGCGGCTTGCGCCTGCTGGTGGCGGGCACCCGCCACATCACCGGCGTGGTGGAGGCCATGCATGGCCAGATCCAGCGCATTGCACCGCCCTTGCGCCGGCGGCCGGCGGCGGAGCGGCCGCTGGCCGGCGATGCGGACGGCCTGCCACGGGCCCAGGGCCTGGCTGGCCTGGTCTACCGCAGCATCCAGGGCACCACCCAATGGGTGGGCGATGGCCTGGACGGCCTGCTGGCGCCTTGGGACGCGGCCCTGGCAGGCAACCAGGGTTCGCCGCGCCGCGACGCGGTGGTCTCGGCCCTCAATGGCGTGCTGGGCGACCATTTGTTGCGCAGTGGCAATCCGCTGGCCATCCCGCTGCAACTGCGCCATGCGGGCCGGCTGCTCGACCCGGCCAGCCTGGGCGCCGATGCCCCGCGCCGGGTGCTGCTGCTGGTACATGGCCTGTGCATGGGCGAGGGCGGTTGGTGCCGCAACGGCCACGACCATGGTGCGCTGCTGGGCCAGGCGCTGGGCGCACTGCCGCTGTATCTGCGCTACAACAGCGGCCGGCACATCTCGCACAACGGCGCCGACCTGGCCCAGGCCCTGGCGCTGCTGATGCAGCAGTGGCCGGTGGCGCTGGACGAGTTGATCATCGTCGGCCACAGCATGGGCGGCCTGGTGGCGCGCAGCGCGGTCGCCCAGGCCCAGGCGGCGGGCCTGGCATGGCCGCAGCGCCTGTCGCGGCTGGTCTTCCTGGGCACGCCCCACCACGGCGCGCCGCTGGAGCGGGCCGGCAACTGGTTGCACCGGGTGATGGACATCAGCCCCTATGTGGCGCCGTTCACGCGACTGTCGCGCATCCGCAGCGAGGGCATCACCGACCTGCGCCATGGCAACCTGCTGGCGCGCGACTGGCAAGGCGCCAGCCGTTTCGACCACGGCGACCTGCGCCTGCCGCTGCCTTTGCCCGAGGGGGTGGAATGCTTTGCCATCGCCAGCACCGCCGGCGCGCCCGACAGCGCCGGGTCGGTGCTGGGCGATGGCCTGGTGCGGGTGGACAGCGCGCTGGGCCGGCACAAGCGCCCGGCGATGGACTTGGGCCTGAGCAAAGCCCATACCTGGATCGGCCACGGCGTCCACCACCTGGACTTGCTGAGCGACGCCGCGGTCTACCACCGGCTGCTGGGCTGGCTGGGGGCCTGATTGGCCCCGCCCCCCGATTGGCTTGCAGGTGACAGCCGAGTTGGCGCCCCGCGGTGACAATCGGTCGATGTCCGAAACCCCCACCTCCGACGGCCGCCCCGACGCGGCCCTGCCTGGCGCCGCTGCCGGTGACCCCGCCACGGCCCATGCACTGAGCTACCCCTGCGGCGAGCCACCGGCCCCCGGCACGGTCAAGCAGGTAGCGCCCGGCGTGCTGTGGCTGCGCATGCCGC
>JANNZD010000309.1:0-14895 GCA_031410435.1 Betaproteobacteria bacterium
GCTGCGGGGGTTCGGCGGGGGGGGTTTGTTTGGGGGGCTGGGGCCTTGCCGCAGCCGACCCTTGCCTTCTGACCGGACCTGCCTGTGCTGCGTCGTCTCATTGTCTTGATCTCGTTGGTCGTCGGCGCGTTGCCGGCCCAAGGCCTGACCCCGGCGCAAGCCGGACGCATCGCCGCCGGCGACAGCGACGAGCGCGTCAAGGCGCTCAACGAGGTGGTGGCCACGGCCGACCCCGCGCTGGAGCCCTTCGTCAAGGCCCTGCTCGACGACGCGGTCAAGACCAGCGCCGGCAAGGCTTATATCGTCACCGACGGCAAGGCGGTGGAGGCCGCCAGCGGTGTACCGGCCATGTTGCCGGCCGATGCCGAGGATGCCGTCAACAACAACCGCATGCGCCGCGAACTGGAGTCGGCGATCGCCGTGCTCAAGCTGGTCTCGCCCGACCGGGCGGTGCGCGCCGCCGCCATCGACGGGCTGAAGGACCAGGTCGACGAAGGCAAGCTGGGCCTGATCGACAAGGCCGCCAGCGCCGAGACCGACGCGGTGCTCAAGGCCAAGCTGGTGCTGCTGCGCGCCGCAGTGCTGATCTCGTCGGCCGACCCGGCCAGGCGCGCCGCCGCAGCCAAGGCGCTGTCGGGCAGCAGCTCGCCGGCCACCCGCTCGCTGCTGCTGGACAAGCTGGGCAGTGAGACCGACCCCGCGGCCAGGGCCGCCATCCAGGCGGCGCTGGACAGCGTGCAGGACCAACTGGTCTGGGGCGAGCGCCTGGGCCTGCTGTTCACCGGCGCCAGCCTGGGCAGCATCTTGCTGCTGGTGGCGCTGGGCCTGGCCATCACCTACGGCCTGATGGGCGTGATCAACATGGCCCATGGCGAGCTGATGATGATCGGCGCCTATGCCACCTATGTGGTGCAGAACGGCTTCAAGGCCTGGCTGCCGGGGGCCTTCGACTACTACATCATTGCAGCCATCCCGGCGTCCTTCCTGGTGGCCGCGCTGGTGGGCGCGGCGCTGGAGCGCAGCGTGATCCGCTGGCTCTATGGCCGGCCGCTGGAGACCTTGCTGGCCACCTGGGGCATCAGCCTGGTGTTGATGCAGGCGGTGCGCTCGCTGTTCGGCGCGCAGAACGTGGGCGTCGAGAACCCGGCGTGGATGTCGGGCGGGGTGCAGCTGCTGCCCAACCTGATCCTGCCCTACAACCGGCTGGCGATCCTGGTCTTCGCCGCGCTGGTGCTGGCAGGCATGGCGGCGCTGATCGGCAAGACCCGGCTGGGCCTGTTCGTGCGCGGCGTCACCCAGAACCGGCGCATGGCGTCCTGCGTGGGCATCAACACCGCGCGCATCGATACCCTGGCCTTCAGCCTGGGCGCCGGCATCGCCGGCCTGGCCGGCTGCGCGCTCAGCCAGGTGGGCAATGTCGGCCCCGACCTGGGCCAGGGCTATATCGTCGACAGCTTCATGGTGGTGGTGTTGGGCGGCGTAGGCCAGCTGGCGGGCACCGTCTATGCCGCGCTCGGCCTGGGGCTGATGAACAAATTGCTGGAGGGCTGGGCCGGCGCGGTGCTGGCCAAGATCATGGTGCTGGTGTTCATCGTCGTCTTCATCCAGAAGCGGCCGCAGGGGCTGTTCGCCGTCAAAGGCCGGAGCGCAGAAATATGATCCCCCCCCGTAGCGCCTTCGGCGCTCCCCCCCAGGGGGGCGCCGCCAGCAGACCGGCGGAGCCGGATCTGCGGCGGCCGCTTGATGCGGCGCCGCTGTCTCAGACCCGGGGATTGCTGCTGGGCACCTGCGGCTGGCTGGCAGTGATCACCGCGCTGACGGTGCTGACCGTGCTGATCCCGCTGCTCAACCGCGTGGTGCCTGACGGCCATGCGCTGCATGTCAGCGACTATGCAGTGGGCCTGATCGGCAAGATCCTCTGCTATGCGATCTGCGCGCTGGCGATGGACCTGATCTGGGGCTACACCGGCATCCTCAGCCTGGGCCATGGCCTGTTCTTTGCGCTGGGCGGCTACGGCATGGGCATGTACCTGATGCGCCAGATCGGGCTGGACGGCAACTACAAGAGCCCGCTGCCCGACTTCATGGTCTTCCTGAACTGGAAGGAACTGCCCTGGACCTGGGCGCTGTCGCACAGCTTCGTCGCCCAGATGTTGCTGGTGGTGCTGGTGCCGGGGCTGCTGGCCCTGGTGTTCGGCTGGTTTGCCTTCCGCTCGCGCATCAAGGGGGTGTATTTCTCGATCATCACCCAGGCCATGACCTTCGCGGCGATGCTGCTGTTCTTCCGCAACGAGACCGGCTTTGGCGGCAACAACGGCTTCACCGACTTCAAGCGCATCCTCGACCTGCCGATCGCCACGCCGGCCACCCGCACCACGCTGTTCATCATCAGCGCCTGCACGCTGGTGGGCTTCTACCTGCTGGCCCGCTGGATCGTCAACAGCAAGTACGGCCGGGTGCTGCAGGCCATCCGCGATGCCGAGACCCGGGTGATGTTCACTGGCTACAACCCGCTGGCCTACAAGCTGAGCATCTGGACGCTGAGCGCGGTGATGTGCGCGATTGCCGGCGCGCTCTATGTGCCGCAGGTGGGCATCATCAACCCCAGCGAGATGAGCCCGGCCGCCAGCATCGAGATCGCCATCTGGGCCGCGGTGGGCGGGCGCGCCACGCTGATCGGCCCCATCGTCGGCGCCTTCTTCGTCAACGGGGCCAAAAGCTGGTTCACGGTGGCGTTTCCGGAGTTCTGGCTCTACTTCCTGGGGGCGCTGTTCATCGCCGTCACGCTGTTCTTGCCGAACGGCATCGTCGGCCTGCTGCGCAGGCCGGGACGCATTGCCGGCCTGCTGCGCCATGCCATGGGGAGGCGCCCATGACACCCGATCTGATGGAGGAGGGCGCCCGCCGGCGCGAGGCCTATTCGGCGCGTCAGCAGGCCGCCGGCAGCACCGAGAGCGGGGGCCGTGCCGCCGCCTACGGCCGCATCAACCGCCTGGGCGTGCCCGATTTCACCCAGGGCGTAGCCCTCTACCTGGACGACATCACCGTCAGCTTCGACGGCTTCAAGGCCCTGAACGCGCTGACGCTGGCGGTCAATGTGGGCGAGCTGCGCTGCATCATCGGCCCCAATGGCGCCGGCAAGACCACGATGATGGACTGCATCACCGGCAAGACCCGGCCCGACAGCGGCAAGGCCTTCTTCGGCTCCACCATCGACCTGCTGCGCCTGAGCGAGCCGCAGATCGCCCAGGTGGGCATAGGCCGCAAGTTCCAGAAGCCCACGGTCTACGAGGAACTCAGCGTGTTCGAGAACCTCGAGCTGGCACTGGCCGGCGACCGTGGGGTGCGCGCGGCGCTGCGTTCGCGCTTGGGCGGCGAGCAGCTCGACCGCATCGCCGAGATCCTCAGCACCATCCACCTGCGCGCCGAGGCCGGCCGCACCGCCGGGCTGCTGAGCCATGGCCAGAAGCAGTGGCTGGAGATCGGCATGCTGCTGATACAAGACCCCAAGCTGCTGCTGCTGGACGAGCCAGTGGCCGGCATGACCGACGAGGAGACCGAGCGCACCGCCGAGCTCTTCCTGCTGCTGGAGGGCAAGCACAGCCTGGTGGTGGTGGAGCACGACATGAAGTTCGTCGACCAGCTCACCCAGGGCCGCAAGACCGTGACCGTGCTGCACGAGGGCAGCGTGCTGGCCGAGGGCCTGCTGGCCGAGGTGCAGAACAACGAGAAAGTGGTGGAGGTCTACCTTGGCCGCTGAACCGGGCGCCGCGATGCTCAAGGTCGACGGCCTGAACCAGTTCTACGGCGGCAGCCACATCCTGCGCGAGCTCGGCTTCGAGGCCCGCCAGGGCGAGGTGACAGTGGTGCTGGGCCGCAACGGCGTGGGCAAGACCACCCTGCTCAAGAGCCTGATGGGGGTGGTGCCGGTCAAGGCCGGCACGGTCTTGTTTGATGGCGCCGACATCACCACCGCCACCCCCTATGACCGGGTGCGCCGCGGCATCGGCTACGTGCCGCAGGGCCGCGAGATCTTCAGCCGGCTGACGGTCAAGGACAACCTGCTGATGGGCCTGGCGCCCAAGCCGGGTGGCACGACTATCCCGCCCGAGCTGTTCGAGCTGTTCCCGGTGCTGCAGCAGATGATCCACCGCCGCGGCGGTGACTTGTCGGGCGGCCAGCAGCAGCAGCTGGCCATCGCCCGCGCGCTGGCGGCCGGCCCGCGGCTGCTGATCCTGGACGAGCCCACCGAGGGCATACAGCCCAGCATCATCAAGGACATCGGCCGGGTGATCCGCCGGCTGGCCGACCGCGGCCTGAACGGCCAGCGCATGGCCGTGATCCTGGTCGAGCAGTACTACGACTTCGCTGCCGAGCTGGCCGACCGATACCTGGTGATGGAGCGCGGCGAGATCATCGCCCGCGGCTTGGGGGCCAACATGGAAGCCGACCAGGTGCGCGACCGCGTGTCGATTTGAATGGGCGTGCGGGCGGGCCATTGAGGCCTGAATGCACGGGTGTCGCCAAGCTCCCTGTTGGGGCCATCGCTAAACTGGCGAATGTGCACGCCTTGCCGAACGACATGACAGAAGGCACGTCCTCCTCCGAGGTCGCCATCATCGGCGGCGGCCCTGCCGGCCTGATGGCGGCCGAGCTGCTGCTGCAAGGCGGCGCCCAGGTCGACCTGTACGACGCGATGCCGTCGGTGGGCCGCAAGTTCCTGCTGGCCGGCAAGGGCGGCCTGAACCTGACCCACAGCGAGCCGATCGAGCCCTTCCTGGGCCGCTATGCCGAGCGTGCCGCGCAGGTGGCGCCGTGGCTTTCGGCCTTCAGCCCGCAGGCGCTGCGCGACTGGGCTGCAGGCCTGGGCATCACCACCTTCGTCGGCAGCTCGGGGCGGGTGTTCCCGGCCGAGATGAAGGCTGCGCCGCTGCTGCGGGCCTGGCTGCAGCGGCTGCGCGCGGCCGGGCTGCGCCTGCACATGCGCCACCGCTGGACCGGCTGGGCCGAGGGCGACCCACCGACCCTGCTGCGCTTTGCCACACCCGCTGGCGAACAACGGGCCCGGCCCGCGGCCGTGGTGCTGGCCCTGGGTGGCGCCAGTTGGCCGCGCCTGGGCAGCGACGGCGCCTGGCTGCCCTGGCTGGGCGGCCGCGGTGTCGATGTGGCGCCGCTGCTGCCGGCCAATTGCGGCTTCGACGTGGGCTGGAGCCCTTATTTCACACAACGCTTTGCCGGCGCGCCGATCAAGCCTGTGCGCCTGCATTTCGACGACGGCCAGGGCCCGGCCTTCGACCGGCAGGGCGAGTTCGTCATCACCGCCGGTGGCATCGAGGGCAGCCTGGTGTATGCCGCGTCGGCCCGGCTGCGCGATGCGATCGCGCGTCAGGGGCAGGCCACCTTGCAGCTGGATCTGCTGCCCGGGCGCAGCGCCGCGCAGTTGGCCACCAGCCTGGCCAAGGGGCGCGGCAACCGCTCCTTGCCCAACCATCTGAAAGAGCATGCCGGCCTGGACGGCGCCAAGGCCGCGCTGTTGCGCGAGCGTTGGAGCGCAGAGGCACTGAGCCACCGGGTGGCCCGGGACCCGGCCGGCCTGGCCGCCGAACTCAAGGCCTGGCCGGTGACCTTGACTGCCGCCCGCCCGGTTGACGAGGCCATCAGCAGCGCAGGCGGAGTGCGCTTCGGGGCGTTGGACCCCCAGATGATGTTGACCGCACTGCCCGGGGTCTTTTGCGCAGGCGAGATGATCGACTGGGAGGCGCCCACCGGCGGCTATCTGCTCAGCGCCAGCCTGGCCAGCGGCCGGGCGGCGGCGCAGGGTGTGCTGGCGTGGCGGGCGCCCGGCTGCCCGCGCGCGCTGCCGGCGTGACGATTCGTAAGGGCCGGCGTTGCTGCGCCAAAGGGCACTGTCCGCGCGGGTGCCGGGCATGTGCGGGGGCTACATGTCTGACATCGCCGACGGCATGGTCTGGGCTGCCGGCGGCGCGGTGGCCGGCGTGCCGGCCAACCCGACACCGGCCCGGGTGATCAACCTGTCGCTGGGCAGCAGCGGGGCTTGCAGCACCACCTTCCAACCTGCCATCACCACCGTCCGCAGCCTGGGCGCGGTGGTGGTGGTGGTGGCGGCCGGCAATTCGGCCGGCGATGCCAATGCCAGCATGCCGGCCAATTGCCAGGGCGTGGCCGCGGCGGCTGCTGCACCGGCGCCCAGCTTGACGGCGCTGGCCGAGGTCGAGCCCAACAACACCGGGTCGACCGCGCAGGTGGTGAACCTGCCCAATGTGCGCATCAGCGGCAGCCTGTCGGCCCGCAGCGACGTCGATTTCTACCGGGTCAGCCTGCCGGTGGGCAAGACTCTGACGGCGCAACTGACGCCGAATGCCGCCCCGGCCTTCGGCGTCACCGTCTATACCGCCAGCGGCAGCAGCCTGGCCGCCAGCGGCATGGCCGGCAACGGTGCGGTGGGCACCGTGGTCTACAGCAACAAGGGCAGCGCCACCAGCGCCTACCTGGTCGGCGTGGCGCGCTGCGGGGGCGCCACGGGCAGCTACAGCCTGAAGCTCACGCAGTGTCGCGCCGGCGCTGAATCGGCCGGGCGCCCAAGCCTTCGCTCACGGGTGCGGGGGCCGGTGGCGGGCTGCGGGGTAGCCCGCGCGCCACAATCCTGGCTCCGCGGCCCGGCCGCAGCGCCGGAGCACCGCCGATGATCGTTGTCCACCATCTCAACAACTCGCGTTCGCAGCGCGTGCTCTGGCTGCTGGAAGAGCTGGGCCTGCCCTACGAGATCCAGCATTACCAGCGCGATGCCAAGACCATGCTGGCGCCGCCCGATCTGATGGCAGTGCATCCGCTGGGCAAGAGCCCGGTGATCACCGATGGCGACGTCACGGTGGCCGAGACCGGCGCCATCGTCGAGTACCTGCTCGAGCGCCACGGCGGTGGCCGCCTGCGGCCGGCCCCCGGCACGCCCGAAGCGCTGCGCTACCGCTACTGGCTGCACTTTGCCGAGGGCTCGGCGATGCCGCCGCTGCTGATGAAGCTGGTCTTCGATGCGGTGGTCAAGGCGCCGATGCCTTTCTTCGTCAAGCCGATCGCGCGCGGCATCAGCGCCAAGGTGCTGTCGTCCTTCGTGATGCCCAATATCGTGCGCCAGCTCGATTTCATGGAGGCCGAACTGGTCCGCAGTGCCTGGTTCGCCGGCGCCGACCTGACGGGCGCCGACATCATGATGAGCTTCCCGCTCGAAGCGGCGGCCCAGCGCGCCGGGCTGGATGCCAGCCGGCCGAAGTTGATGGCGTTCTTGAAGCGCATCCACGCGCGGCCGGCCTACCAGCTGGCGCTCAAGCGGGGCGGCCCCTACGACTTTGCCTGAGCCGCGGCTCAGGTGCGCCAGACCCGCGGCGGGCAGGGCGCCAGACCCCAGTGGATCTGCCGCCAGGCGGCCCACACCTGCTGCAGCAGGGCCATCACCGGCTCCACGCTGTGGCCCAGCGCGCGCAGCACCAGCAGGGATTCGGCCGGCGCGCTGATGCCGGCCGTGGTGGGCAGCGCGCTGGCGTCGATCAACGCCCGCGCGACGTCGATCAAGGTCTCGCTGCGCGCGCGGCCCAGGGCCTGGCCCGGGGCCTCGGCCAGCCACAGCGTGGCCATCACGCTGTGACCGGCCAGGCCGAGTGGCGAATCCAGCAGCAGCCGGTCGCTGCCATCGATGCGGCCCTGCTCCAGCCACACTCCGGGCAACGCCAGCTGTTGGCGGTAACTGCCGTCGACAAAGGGTTGGCCGGCGGCTGGCAAGCCCAGCGCCAGCAGGTCCCAGCCCATCATCTGCGCGCCCGGCGCCAGCCTGAAGCGCAGGCTGTTCTGCGCATTGCAGCGGTTGTAGGCGATGGTTTCCAGCGGCAGCCATTCCAGGCGGGCGTCGGCGGCCAGGTCGGCCTGCACCTGCTGCACCGCCAGTGGCCCGGCACTGCGGTAGAACTTGGTGGCGCCGGGGGTGGTGATCAGTGCATGGCTGCCGGGCGCCAGCGTGGCCTGCAGCACCAGCTCGTCGCCGCCGACGATGCCGCCGGGCGGGTGCACCAGCACCTGGTGGCAGACCGCCTCGCCTTCCGGGTAGAGCCGCTGCAGCACCCGCAGCGGGCCGTGGTGGCGGTCCAGTGCGATGGTGCGCTCACCGCGGCGGCTGTAGTCCAGCTGCAGGTGGCCGCGCCAGCCGGTGCTGGCCGGCGGCTGGGCCCAGGCTGCATTCAATGCGATTGCGAGCCGCGGTGGGCCCAGCCGGTCAGGCGCCGCTCGAGCACCGAGAACAGCTCGTACATGCCCATCGCCATCGCGCCCACCACCACCAGGCCGGCGAAGGCCAGGCCCATCTGCATGCTGCTGCCGGCACTCACCAGCAGGTAGCCTATGCCCTCGTTGCTGGCGGTCATCTCGCTGACCGTGGTGCCGACGAAGGCCAGCGTGATGGCCACCTTCAGGCTGCCGAAGAAATAGGGCATCGAGCGTGGCAGCCCCACCTTGACCAGCACATCCCAGCGCTTGGCGCCCAGTACCCGCAGCACGTCCTCCAGCTCGGGCTCCAGCGTGGCCAGGCCGGTGGCGATATTGACCGTGATCGGGAAAAAGCTGATCAGGAAGGCGGTAAGCACCGCCGGCCCCACGCCGATGCCGAACCACACCACCAGGATGGGCACGAAGGCGGCCTTGGGCAGGGCGTTGAAGCCGGTCATCAGCGGGTAGATGGCGGCATAGGCGAGCCGGCTGCTGCCGATCAGGAAGCCCAGCAGCACCCCCACCACGATGGCGATGCCGAAGCCGGCCATCGTCACCCAGTAGGTGCGCCAGGCATGCTTGGCGATCTCGCCCTTGAACTCCACCAGCTGCTGGGCAATGCGCAGCGGGCTGGGGAAGATGAACTCGCTGACGTTGAGCGCCCAGCACACCCCCTGCCACAGCAGCAGCGTGGCCACCAGCAGGAGCCAGGGCGACCCGGCCTCCAGGCGCCGGGCAGTCAAGGCCGCGCTGCTCATTTCGCCACCTCGGCCGCAGCGCTGCCGATGATGTTGCGCACCTTGCCAATGTGGCCACGCAGCTCATGCACGATGTCGGTGAACTGCGGGGTGTAGGTGATCTCCAGGTCGCGCGGGGTGGCCAAGTCGATCTCGCGCCGCACCACCATGCGCCCGGGGCTCTTGCTCATCACGTAGACCGTGTCGGCCAGGAAGACGCTCTCGCGCAGGTCGTGGGTGACCAGGATGACGTTGAACTTCTGCGCCGCCTGCAGGTCGCGCAGCGCGCACCACAGCTCTTCGCGGGTGAAGGCGTCGAGCGCACCGAAGGGCTCGTCCAGCAGCAGCAGCTGGGGCTCATGCACCAGTGCCCGGCAGATGCTGGCGCGCTGCTGCATGCCGCCTGACAGCTGCCAGGGGAACTTGTCCTCGTAGCCGCCCAGGCCCACGCTCTGCAGCAGCTTGCGGGCCTTGTCCTCGTACTCGGCGCGCTTTTGCTTGTAGCTGCTGCGGTAGGGCTCGACGATCTCCAGCGGCAGCAGCACGTTCTGCAGCGTGGTGCGCCAGGGCAGCAGGCTGGGCGCCTGGAAGGCCATGCCGGTGATCTTGAGCGGGCCGGTCACCACCTGGCCGGCGATGCTGACCGTGCCGCGGCTGGGCCGCTTCAGGCCGGTGGCCAGCTTCATGAAGGTGCTTTTGCCGCAACCCGACGGCCCGACGATGGCGATGAACTCGCCCTCCTTGACCTGCAGGCTGATGTCCTCGACCGCAAACTGACGCTGGGCCAGCAGTTCGTCGTTGTAGGCCAGCCAGACATCCTGGAAATCCACAAACGCAGTCATCCGCGCTCCTGTCAGCATGGAAAGGGCCACCCGAGGTGGCCCGAAGTTGGCGCTTGTGGCGCCGCCTTATTTCTTGGGCTTGGCGAAGATGTCGCGCTCGGCGGCGCTGGGCAGGAAGCTGCCGTTCCAGACCGCGTCGGGGTTGACCCGGCTCTTGGTGGCATAGGCATCGGCCACCTGGCTGGCCATCAGCGCCAGGCGCGGGCCCGACACGGCGCCATAGCCCTCGGCCTTGGCATCGGGCGTGGCGATCGACGACTCGATGGCCAGGCGCAGACGGCGCTCCTCCAGCTCGGCGTTGACGATGCCGTCGCGCTCCTTGACCAGCGCGGTGGCGGCCTTGGGGTCATCGATCACCGCCTTGGAGCCCTTGGCGAAGGCGCGCAGGAAGGCTTTTACCGCCTCGGGGTTCTTCTTGATGAAATCCTCGCCGGCGATGATGGCGTTGCCATACATCTTGACGCCGTAAGCCGGATAAAGCTGGATCGACAGGTCCTCGGCCTTGACACCGCGGGCCTCGAGGTTGAGCAGACTGGTGAAGTAGAAGCCGGTGATCGCGTCCACATCGCCGCGCACCAGCATGGTCTCGCGCAGCGGCGGGTCCATGCTGACCCAGTTGACCGCGCCCACGCCGTTGGCCTTCTGGTAGATCGGGAAAGCGCGGCGCCCGGCGTCGAACACCGGGGCGCCCAGCTTCTTGCCCGCCAGGTCGGCCGGGGTCTTGATGCCGGTCTTCTTCAGGCTGAACACTGCCGCCGGGGTGTTGTTGTAGACCATCATCACCGCCACCGGCTTGTTGGGCGCGGTCGGGTTGTTGGCATGGAATTCCATCAACGCGGCCAGGTCGGCAAAACCCATGTCGTAGGTGCCCGAGGCCACCCGGTTGACCGCATTGCCCGAGCCGTTGCCGGCATCGACCGTGACATTGAGCTTCTCGGCCTTGAACAGGCCCTGGGCCACCGGCAGCAGGAAAAAGGCGCTGGGGCCCTCGAAGCGCCAGTCGAGCTGGAACTTGACAGGGGTGTCCTGGGCCCGGGCGGGCATGCCCGCCAGCAACAGGGCAGTCAGGGTGGCGGCCAGGGCAGCGCGGCGGGTGAGGGCAGAGGGGTACATCAGGGCTCCGGGGGGGCAGTTGGGCTAGGGTGCAGCGGCAAAGCTTAGCCGCAGCTGCTAGCAAGAACCATGCGTGGCTGCCCGAAGCGGGTGCGCGCAAGGCCCGACTCAGTCGATCACCTCGGGCCAGTCGGTGTGGAACCACTCCCCCGCCGGCCTGTCGATACGCTCGTAGGTGTGGGCGCCGAAGAAGTCGCGCTGGGCCTGCAGCAGATTGGCGCTGAGCCGCGCGGTGCGCAGGCTGTCGAAATAGGCCAGCGATGCGCCGAAGGCCGGCACCGGGATGCCGTGGGCCACCGCCAACGCCACCGCCTGGCGCCAGGCCGGCTGGCTGCGGTTGAGCACATCGCGGAAGAAGGGCGCCAGCATCAGGTTGCTCAAGCCCGGGTCGGCCGCGAAGGCCGCGCTGATGTGTTGCAGGAAGCGCGCCCGGATGATGCAGCCACCGCGCCAGATGCCGGCGATGGCGCCCAGGTCGAGGGCCCAGCCCTTCTTCTGGCTCATGCTGCGCATCAGGTCCAGGCCCTGGGCATAGCTGACGATCTTGCTGGCATACAGCGCGTCGTGCACCTGGGCCACCAACGCGGCCTTGTCCACCGTCAGCACCGGCTTCGGCCCCTGCAGCAAGGCGCTGGCGGCCACCCGCTGGTCTTTCTGGCTGGACAGCACCCGCGCCTCGACCGCCGCATTGATGGTGCTGATGACCACGGCGTTCTCGGCGGCATTGAGCTGGGTCCACTGGCCGGTGCCCTTCTGGCCGGCCTTGTCCAGAATCAGCTCGACGATGGGTTGGCCGGTGGCGGGGTCCTTCTGGGCCAGCGCTACCGCGGTGATCTCGATCAGGTAGCTCTGCAGCGCGCCCTGGTTCCATTGCGCAAACACCGCGGCCATCTCGTCGGCGCTCAAATCCGCGGCCTTGAACAGGCTGTAGGCCTCGCAGATCAGCTGCATGTCGCCGTACTCGATGCCGTTGTGGATCATCTTGACGTAGTGGCCGGCGCCGCCCGGGCCGATGTGGATCACGCAGGGTTTGCCCTCCACCTGGGCGGCGATGGCCTCGAAGATCGGCTGCAGCAGGCCCCAAGTGGACGGCGGCCCGCCCGGCATGATGGCCGGGCCCTTGCGCGCGCCTTCTTCGCCGCCCGACACGCCGGCGCCGACGAAGCGCAGGCCCAGGGCGCCAAGCCAGGCATCGCGCCGCTCGGTGTCGGTGTACAGGCTGTTGCCGCCGTCGATGATGATGTCGTCGGCCTCCAGCAGCGGGATCAGGTGCTCGATCACCGCGTCCACCGCCGCGCCGGCCTTGACCATGATCATCACCTTGCGCGGCCGGGCCAGGCTCTGCACGAAGGCCGGCAGGTTGTGGTAGCCGCCGAGGCGCTTGCCCGGGTGGCGGGCGATGAAGGTATCGGTGGTGGCCGGGGTGCGGTTGTAGACGCTGACCGAGAAGCCCCGGTTCTCGACATTGAGCACCAGGTTCTGGCCCATCACGGCCAGGCCGATCAGGCCGAAATCGTTGTGCTTGTTCAAAGTGTCTCCAGGGGTCTGGGATGGCAGGTCAATCCAGCGCCCGGTCCAGGTGGGTGTAGCCGCCGTCCACGAACAGCCATTGGCCGGTGGTGTGGCTGGCGCGGGCCGACAGCAGGAAGAGCACCGTGTCGGCGATCTCCTCGGCCGTGGTGAAGCGGCGCCCCAGCGGAATGCGGCGCGCGATGGCCGCTTCGGCGGCAGCCGGGTCGGGCAGGCGGTCTAGCTCGGCGCGGTACATCGGTGTCATCACCTCGGCGGGGATCACTGCATTCACGCGGATGCCTTCGTGGCGGTAGGCCACGGCCCATTCGCGGGTCAGCGCCAGCAGCGCGCCCTTGGCCGCCACGTAGCCGCTGGTGTGGCCCTGGCCGGTGAGGGCGGTCTTGGACGCGATGTTGACGATGGGCCCGCGGCTGGCGCGCAAGTGGGGCAGGCACAGCCGGGCCATCGTCACACACTGCGTCAGATTGCGGTCGATCGAGGCCTGGAAGGCCGCACTGCCATCCTCCAGCCCGACCTTGTCGTTGACGCCGGCGTTGTTGACCAGGCCGTGCAGGGCGCCGAAACGCGCCACGGCCGAGGCGACTGCGATGGCGCAGGCGGCCTCGTCAGTGAGTTCGGTGCGGATGAACAGGGCCGCCGGCTGGACCGCCCGCAAGGCTGCCTCGAAGGCCGGCAGCAGCGGGTCACGCCCCAGGATCACCGGCAGCGCGCCCTCCTGCGCCAGCCCCAGAGAAACGGCCGCGCCGATACCCGAGCCACCGCCGCTGACAACGATGGCCTGGCCGGCAAGCTTCAGATCCACGACGCTGCCTATTGCAGATCAGTCGTACAGCACCGCGGCGATCTTGGGGTCGGCGATATTGCCCTTGTCGTACCAGAAGAAGCCGGTGTCGATGATCTTGGGCAGCTTCTCGCCTTTGAGGGCCTTGACCGCCGCTTCCACGGTCTTGTAGCCGATGCCCACTGGGTTCTGGGTGATCGCGCCGGCCATCTCGCCGCTCTTGATGGCGTCCTTCTGCTGCTTGCCCGAGTCGTAGCCCACGATCACGATCTTGCGCTTCATCTCCTTGGCGCCATTGACCACGCCGATGGCCGAGCCCTCGTTGGCGCCGAACATGCCCTTGAGCTTGGGGTTGGCCTGCAGGATGGACTTGGTGATCTCGGTGCTCTTCAAATGGTCGCCGCCGCCGTACTGCACGCTGACCACCTTGATGTTGGGGTAGGTGGACTTGATGCGGTTGACGAAGCCGTCGCGCCGGTCGATGCCGGTGCGGCTGGTCTGGTCATGTACCACCACGGCCACATCGCCGGCCTTGCCGATCAGCTCGGCCATCTTGTCGGCGGCCAGCGCCGCAGCGGCGATGTTGTCGGTGGTGGCGGTGGTGGCCGGGATGTCACTGTCCACGCCCGAGTCGAAGGCGATCACCGGGATCTTGGCGGCCTGGGCCTTCTTGAGCAGCGGGATCGCGGCCTTGCTGTCGAGCGCGGCAAAGCCGATGGCCTGGGGCTTCTTGGCCAGCGCGGCCGACAGCATGTCGATCTGCTTGTCCACCATGGCCTCGGTCTCGGGGCCCTCGAAGCTGACCTTGACCTTCAGGTCCTTGCCAGCCTGCTCGGCGCCCTGCTTGACGGCCTGCCAGAACTGGTGCTGGAAGCCCTTGGACACCAGCGGGATGTAGACCTCCTGCGCCAGCGCGCTGCCGGCCAGGGCCAGCCCGGCGCTTGAGGCCAGGGCGAGGTGGAGTGCGGTTCTGCGGATCATGTCGGTCTCCTCGAAGGATCGTTTTGGACAAAGTGCCGGTGGCCGGCGGTGGGGGAACTCAGCGCGCTCTAGCGGCGCTTGCGCCGCAGGATATCAATGTAGACGGCCAGGATGATGATCAGGCCGGTGACCACGGTCTGCCATTCCTGTGCCACGCTGAGGATGCGCAGGCCGTTGGTCAACACGCTCATGATGAAGGCGCCGATGATGGTACCCAGGATGGTGCCGGTGCCGCCCGACAGGGACGTGCCGCCGATCACCACCGCCGCGATCGCGTCCAGCTCATAGCCCTGGCCCAGCGCGGGCTGGGCCGAGTTCAGCCGCGAGGCGATCAGCAGCCCGGCGATACCGCAGATCGCGCCACTGACGGTGTAGACGATGATCTTCCAGAAATCGACATTCACGCCCGACAGGCGCACCGCCTCCTCGTTGCTGCCCAGCGCAAAGGTGTAGCGGCCCAGCACGGTCTTGTTCAGCACCAGGCTGGCCAGCACCGCGACCACGAACAGGATCAGCACCGCGTTCGGGATCGGCAGGGCCGGCAGCAGCCAGCCGATCAGCGACTCTTGCGAGATCATCGGGAATTCGGGGGTGTCGTTGAAGTAGATCGGCTTGGTGCCCGAGATCACCAGCGACA
>JANNZD010000310.1:0-12885 GCA_031410435.1 Betaproteobacteria bacterium
AGGTCGCGCAGCCGCTTGAGCGGGTCTTTCACCTGCAGCAGCGGGCGCTGGGTGTCGTGGCGCAGGCGGCGAAACAGTTCCTCGGGCGAGGAGCGCAGGTAAACCACCTTGCCGCCGGCCTTGAGCGCGTGGCGATTGGCCTGGCGCAGCGCCGCACCGCCCCCGGTGGCCAGCACCGTGGCCGGCTGCTGGGTCAGCGCCGCCAGGGTCTGCTGCTCCAGATCGCGAAAAGCCGCCTCGCCCTGCTGCTCGAAAAAGGTGCGAATCGACCCGCCGATCTGGCGCTCGATCTCATGGTCGCTGTCAACGAAGCGCCAGCCCAGCTGCCGCGCCAGGTGCCGGCCCACGGTGGATTTGCCGCAGCCGGGCATGCCGACCAGGGCGATGGCGCCCACTGCCGTTTTCGGCGTGAAATTCAACACCGGCACCTCAAGGCGCCGGGACTGTCAGTGTATTTATTGTAGACACGACAGTTTCATCAAATGAAATTCTTATCGTGTAGTGATCAGGCACCTTGTACACATGTGTTAACGGGGTCGGAACGCTGGGTTGAGTACCTTCGGTGGCAACGCTACCGTCTCCCCAATCCACTTTAAAGCTACCTCCCTTCGCGATTCCAGCGAAGATGGCTGGATCGACTGTCACTACCGTCAGCGAATCAATCGCAGATACTTCGCGGTTCAATCTAACGACACGCTGAAGACTTAGGGTTACAGAATAATTATTTGGACTGCCATATTGGTGCCTTGCATCGTTACCCGAAATAGGGAGATTAGCGACAATCACAGGCTTATCAGGCTTATCGTCCCCCCAGTCAATTGAGTACCTGACAACGTCGGCGCGCCCCACATAATCAGCTTTACTAATAATCGCTGCGCCACCAATCGAAGTCGGGGCCGTCAATTGCAGATCCAACTTATTGGTGACATAGCGAACCCCAAAGGAAAACCGCTCGGCTTTACGAGGCTCGCCATCATAAAGTACGCGCGCAGTGGCTTTGCCACCGCGCGGCGACCCGACTTCCAAAGCAAATGATCCACCTCCTGAACACTTGTCTTGAACGCCGCGAACACTGACCGAATGGGGCGTAACAACTGTTCCTTCTGCGCCAGCCAAACTCCACGGAATGGGCTTCCGCAGGTTCGGCAAATCCACATACGGGCTAGGCGGCCGGGCACCAATTGCCAACACCGATGACGGCCGGAAACCCAAGGGCGAAACATTGTCCGACGAGTCCACGACTGCCAGACTGGTTGCAGCGGCCATTGGATTGCCAATCCCGTCCTCAAGCACCATCGAAAGGGTAGCCTGCGGCAGAGGTGAACCCTGCGGACAAGTCGGATCAAGCCTGAGGAATTTAGCCGATGAGCCAGCTGAATCGACCAGAAGATTCAATTGCTGTGTAAGTTGTGCGGTCGGAAGTACCGCCGTGGGATCACCAATGGACGAAGCTTGACTCAAATAGATGACAGTCGAAGCTCGAATGTGTGCGGTCCCTCGAACCTTGTCCCCCTCGGGAGCAAAGGTCGAGCCAAACTGATACGGCACTAAAATATCGGTATCACCGTTGATGGTTAATGAGTTCGCTAGGCCGTCTTTATTGGCATCGACATAAACATCCGCCAAATCGAAAAACGACTCACCTTTGTTGTACTGGTTGTCCCCATTGCTGTCGTCATAATCCTCTAATCCTACAGCGTAGGCAGTGACAACCACCCGATTATCCGCTGGTCGTCTAGCCTGAGACACCAGGTCGCAGCCGCACACCCCGTTCACGGTTTTGCAGGAGCCATTGTCTGCGGTACACACAGCCGCGCCAGAGGCAATGAAATTAACCACAGTACCGTCAGGCACAGGATTGGAGAATTGGTCGGCCAGCCTTACCGTGAGTTTGGCTATTTGCCCATCAAAGTTGCCGCCGTCAATATTTGCCTGATCGACCGACAACGAGAATGAACGCTGCAATGGCAGGCCAGTCGATATCGACAAAGTGTCTGAAAAGGTTTCCAATGGCACAATAGCCGACGCCGGATACAGCGCTCTAGCACGCACCCTTACTGGTGTCGGCACCACGCCCGAGTTGATCTGAACAGAAACTGTTCCATCCGCATTGGTGCGCTTTTTGTACCGGATGATGCTTAGTAGATCAGTACCGCACAACAAGTCACTGCCCTGCACAGTTGGCGGCTTTCCCAAAGTAAATCCGTCCAGATTCAAGCCACCTGCGTAAGTCGTAACGTCGAAACACACATCGGCGTCGCCCACCCCATTGCCGGCAACATCCACCAGCTTAAACGTGATAGTGGCGTTTTCCTGCCGCCCGTTACCACCCTGTCCCCGCAGCGTGATCGACTTGTCGCTGGGCACGACCGAGAGAAAACGCAGGCTGCCGGCGGTGGGCGCCTTGACGGTCATCGAAGTGGATTTCGTGTCGGTGCCAATCGATGCCGTGATCGTGACGGTGCTGTCCGCCGTTTGCGCACAACCGTTGTCAACAAAGGTGGCAACAGCTTTGCCGGAAGGTTGCGTGATGGCACTCGGCGTGATCGTGGATTTGCCCGCCGCGCAGGAACTGGTGAAATTCACCGTTACTGGCGATGTATAGGCTTGGCCGTTTTGCAGCACTGATACCTCGATGCTGGTCGTGCCATAGGCCGAAACCGACGCCGAACCGACAGTCACAGGCCCCAGCGTAAGCGTCGCAGGCTGCGAACCCACCGAGCCGCTGGCAAAGAAGTTGGCCGCGCCGGTGGCGACGATTTCACCCACCTTGGCGCTTGCGGTGATACGCCCGGCACCTGCGCCAGCGCCCAGGGATGAAACGGTGACAGCGGTCAGGCCCGCCGCATCGCTGAGCTGCGATCCAGAAACCGGATCGATCTTGACCAGGTCGGCGGTGTCTACCGCAAACTGCACGATTTCATTCGAGACGGCCACGCCGTTCTTGGTCAGGATGGCTTGTGCCCGGACCGGCTGGCCGGCCACGATGGCGGTGGTGGCTGCGCCGTTGGCATCCAACAGCTTCACGGCCAACTGAACAGTCACAACGGGCGTGCTGCCCGAGCCGCCAGTACCACCCGCTCCGGTACCCGGCAAAACCAGGTTGCCCGCATCGCTACCACCACCGCCGCCGCAGCCTGCGATCAGCACCGCCAGCAACCCGATCAACGCCCACCTGATCTTCACAAAACGCATATCAAATCTCCCAATCACCCGTACGGGCCCGGCGCAAGCATCGGCCCGGTCAGCGCGCCGCAGCGCGCTCGGTCACGATCTTGGGCGTGATGAAGATCAGCAACTCGGTCTTGGTCGCCACCTTGGTGGTGTTGCGGAACAGCGCGCCCACATAGGGCACGTCGCCCAGCAGCGGCACCTTGTTGATGTCGGTGCTTTCGGTCTGGGTGAAGATGCCACCGATCACCACCGTGCCGCCGTTTTCCACCAGCACCTCGGTCTGAACATGCTTGGTGTCGATGGCAAAGCCCTGCGGCGTGCTCTGGCCCACGCTGTCCTTGTTGATGTCGAGCACCATGATCACACTGCCTTCGGGCGTGATCTGGGGCTTGACCTCGAGCTTGAGGTTGGCCTTGCGGAACTGGATCGACGTGGCGCCGCTGGACGTGGCCACCTGGTAGGGCAATTCGGTGCCCTGCTCGATGATGGCCTTGTTCTGGTCGGCCGTGATCACCCGCGGGCTGCTGATGATCTTGCCCTTGCCGTCGGCCTCGAGTGCCGACAGCTCCAGGTTCAGAAAGCGGTTGGCCGCCGGGCTGAACAGCGACAGCGCAAAGCTCGGCAGGCTCTGGCCGCCGAATACCGAGTTGATGATGCTGCCGGGCAGATTGACGAAATTGCTGTTGGCATAGGCGGCCTTGGTGGCGTCGATGCCGGTCAGGCCGGTCTGCAGGGTCTGGTTGCCCACATTGCTGGTGTTGCCACCCACCGTGACATAGTTGCCGCCGCCCACCGAGTAGCCGGGGATGCCGCCCTGGATACCGCGCAGGTCAGACCCGCCCAGCTTGATGCCCAGGGTGCGGCCGAACTTGTCGTCGGCCTCGACGATGCGGGCCTCGATCAGCACCTGGCGCACCGGGATGTCGATCTTGCTGATCAGCAGCTGGATCTCCTCCAGCTTGCTCGGGATGTCGGTGACAAACAGCTGGTTGGTGCGGGTCTCGAAGATCACGCTGCCGCGCGGCGACAGGATGCGCTGGGCCTGCTGCCCGCCGCCGCTGTTGCCGCCACCACCGCTGTTGCCTGCGCCGCCGGCGCTGCTGCCGCCCGCGCCGCCCCCGCCGGCACCGTCGCTACCACTGTTGCGCCCGCCACCGCCCGACTGCCCGCTCAGGCCCTTGGCCACTTCATCGGCGCGGGCATAGTTGAGCTGGAAGGATTGGGTGCGCACCGGCTCCAGCTCGGCGATCTTCTTTCTGGATTCAAGCTCCAGCTGCTCCTTGGCGGCCAGTTCGTCCTTGGGCGCGATCCAAAGCACATTGCCGTTCTTGCGCACCCCCAGGCCCTTGCTCTGCATGATGATGTCCAGGGCCTGGTCCCAGGGCACGTCCTTCAGGCGCAAGGTGACATTGCCGGTGACGGTGTCGCTGGTGACGACGTTGAAATTGGTGAAGTCGGCGATCACCTGCAGCAGCGCCCGCACTTCGATGTTCTGGAAGTTCAGCGACAGCTTCTCGCCCGAGAAGCCCGGGCCCTGGGTCAGCTTGTTGGGGTCGGGCTTGACCGGCCGCACCTCCAGCACGAACTGGTTGTCGCTCTGGTAGGCGCTGTGCTCCCAGTTGCCCTTGGGCTCGACCACCATGCGCACCCTGTCACCGGCTTGGTAGGTGGCCACGCTCTGCACCGGGGTGCCGAAATCGGCCACGTCCAGGCGGCGGCGCAGGGTCTCGGGCAGGCTGGACCGCAAAAACTCCACCACCAGGCTCTGGCCTTGCTGGCGGATGTCCACCCCCACCTGGGTGCTGGCCAGCGCCACCACCACCCGGCCGGCGCCGTCGCCACCGCGGCGGAAATCGATGTCGCGCAGCGGCAGGCGGTCTTGGTTCTGGGGCGGGGCAAAGTGCACCGGCTCGGTGCTTGCCGGGGCGGCGGCCACCGCGCTGGCGTTGTCCACCACCACCACCAGCACCTTGCCCTGCAGCTCGGTGCGGTAATTGGCGGGCTGGCGCAGGTTCAGCACCAGCCGGGTGCGCTCACCGGCCTGGGCGATGGCCACCGAGCGCAGATTGCCATGGTTGATGTCGACCAGGGGGCGGCCGACGCCGTTGGCCACGCCCGGCAGGTCAAGCGCAATGCGCGGCGGCGCCTGCACCGCAAAGCCGCTCGGCACCGCCACCAGCGGCGCCGACAGCTCGATGCGCACCACATCGGCCCCGGCCTGCTGGGTGCTGGTGACGCTCAGGATGGTGATGCCTGCGGCGGCTGCAGGGCCAGCTTCAGGGGCCGCGGGCGCTGCCGCCTGGGCCAGCGCCGCCATCGGTGCCGAACAGGCCAGCACGACAGCGGCCAGCCGGGCACGCCACTTGACCATGGATGTTGTCTCCTGCGGGGTTTTCATCGCGCCTTCTCCTGCCCACGCTCCTGCAATTGCAGCGTTGCCGGGCGCTCGGTCCATTCGCCAGCCGCGTCCTGCACGATTTCGCGCAGGGTCACTTCGGTCTCGGTGATGCGGACGACGCGGCCGTAGTTCTGGCCGATGTAGTCGCCGGCCTTGACCTGGTAGAGCAGGTTGTCCACCCGCAGCAGCGCCACCGGGCGCTGGGCCTTGCTCACGCTACCCACCATTGTCATCATGTCCAGTGAAAAAGCCTCCAGTGGCTCGCGCCGGCGGTTCAGCTCGGCCGCCAGCAAGGAGCTGGTCTGGCGCGTCTCCTGCTTGATGGCCACGCTGAGCTTCTGGCTCGAGAAGGGGTCGAGCAACTGCGCATTGGCGTAGGGCACGGGGTCAAATTTCTTGGGCGCCGCCAGCGCCTGCACCCGCGGGCGCACCTCACGCCTTTGCTGGTCCATCCAGGCCTGCAGCTCCTGGGTCTCGCCCTCGCAACCGGCCAGCAAGGCCTGGCCCAGCGCGACCACCAGCAGCAGCGGCAGCCGCCGGCGCGGCGCCCCGGGCTGGGGGCCGGCGGGCGCAGACAGCGCGGGGACGACCTGCGCCCGGGCGGTCATTTGCGCGCCCCCTTGGTCTTGTTGTCGGTGTCACGCGCCTTGCGCAGGTCGGCCAGCTCGGCCGGGTCGAGATAGCGG
The DNA here is from genome assembly GCA_031410435.1 of Betaproteobacteria bacterium. Taxonomy (GTDB): domain Bacteria; phylum Pseudomonadota; class Gammaproteobacteria; order Burkholderiales; family Burkholderiaceae_C; genus Pseudaquabacterium. The sequence goes on from JANNZD010000310.1 coordinate 6,259, forward strand.
TAGGTGCGTGCCACCGCGTCCATCGACAGCAGGCCGGTGTTGTCCTTGCTGACCGGAGCGATGTTCAGGTTGTGCAGCGTGACGATGCGCGAGAGATTGGCCACGTCCGCCGTGAACGCGCCGATGTCATGAAACCGGCCGGTCACCCGCAGGCCGATGGGCAGCACCGCGTAATAGTCCTTGATCTCCACCTGGCCGGGCCGGAACAAATCGAACTGCAGGCCGCGGCCTATGCCGGCCTGGTTGATGTCGGACAACAGCGCGTCCATCTCGGCCTTGCCGGGCAGTTGGCGTTCCAGCTGGATCACGTACTCCTGCACCTGCTGCTTCTGCTTGCGCAATTCCGACAGGTTCACCGCCTGCGACAGCTTGTTGCGGTAGTCGTCCTTGAGCTTGGGCTCGACCTGGCGCTCGGTCTCGAGCAGGCCGGATTCGCCCGCCACCAGCAGGAACCAGCCCAGGCCCAGGGCCAGCAGGCCGGCCCCGATCCAGGCGCAGATCTTGGGCAGCAGCGGCCATTGGCCGGGCTCTTGCGGGTTCAGGCCCCTGAATTGCAGCGACGCCTTGTCGAAGGCGGTGGCCACGTCGAGATGCGCGGGGCGGGTGGTGTTGAGCATGTTGGACCGCGTCTTCAGGTTGACCGGCGCGGCGCTGGGGCGCTGGCCGCGCCACCCGGGGCCGACGCTGCGCCTGCCGGCACCGCGTTGGTCTGCTTGACCGTCACCCGCAGCGAGAACTCATACAGGCGGCGCTGCTCGCGCGCATTGGCCGCCGATGGCTGGGTGATGGCCTTGATCTCGACCAGTTCCATTCGGTCCAGCCAGGGCGAATTGGCTTGGGTGTTGCGCAAGAACTCGGACACCCGCTCGTTGGTCTGCGCCAGGCCACTGAGAAGCACCACGCCGTCGGTCTGCTTGATGCTGCTGAGGTAGACGCCTTCGGGCGTCATGCGCACCAGGCCATCAAGCAGCTGCACCGGCACGTTGCGGTTGAGCTGCAGGTCTTCCACCGCACCCTGGCGCGCCTTCAGGCCTTCGATCTCGGCGCGCAGGTTGGCGATGTCCTTGATCTGCGCCTCCTGGCGCGCGATCTCGTTGCGCAAAAAGGTATTGCGCTGCTGCTGCGCGGCGGTGAGCTGCTGCACCACACCGAACCAGACCACCGCCAGGGCCAGGCCCACAGCGGCCGCCAGCGCCAGGCCGACAAAGAAGTTGCGCTTGCGCTGGCGCCGCTTTTCCTCGCGGTGCGGCAGCAGGTTGATCAGGATCACGCGGTGAACCTCCGCATCGCCAGGCCGCAGGCGGTGAGGTAGGACGGCGCCTCCTTGCGCACCTTGGCCTCGCGCACCCCGCTGCCGATCTTCATGCCTTCGAAGGGGTTGACGATCATCGATGCAAAACCGGTCAGCTCGGTGACACGGGCCTTCAGCCCCGGCAGCGTGGCCGTGCCCCCGGCCAGCATCACATAGTGCACCTTGTGGTGCGGCGTGCTGGTGAAGAAATACTGCAGCGCCCGGCCGATCTCTTGCGACAGGCTGTCCACAAAGGGCGTCAGGATCTGGCTCTCGTAGTCTTCGGGCAGTTCGCCGGCCAGCTTCTTGAGCTCGGCCTCCTCGAAGGAGAAGCCGTACTGGCGCGAGATCAGCGAGGTGAGCTGGCTGCCGCCAAAGGACTGGTCACGGTCATAGAGCATTTCGCCCTCGCGCAGCACCTTCAGGCTGGTGGTGTCGGCACCCAGCTCGAACAACGCGATCAAGGCATCGCGGCCCTGGTTGGGCAGGGTGTCCACCACCCGGCCGATGGCCAGCAGGGCGGCGTGGCTCTCGATGTCCAGCACCACCGGCTTCAGGCCGGCGGCCTCGGCCAGGCCCTGGCGGTCCTGCACCCGCTCCTTGCGCGACGCGGCGATCAGCACCTCGACATCCCCGCTGCTGGTCGGGCTGGGGCCGATCACGCAGAAATCCAGGCTCACCTCGTCCAGCGAGAAGGGGATGTACTGGTTGGCTTCGGACTCGACCTGCAGTTCCAGCTCTTCGTCGCGCAGCCCGGCGGGCAGGTTGATGCGTTTGGTGATCACCGCCGATTGGGGCATGGCCAGCACCACCTGCTTGGTCTTGGTGCCGCTCTTGTCAAGCAGCCGGCGCACCGCGCCCACCACCTCTTCGAACTTCTCAATCTGCCCGTCGGTGATCCAGCCCTTCTCGAAGGGCTCGGTGGCCAGGCGTTCAAGCACGTAGTCGCCGGTCGCTGACATGCCCAGCTCGACAAGCTTGGCGCTGGACGAGCTGATGTCCAGCCCGATCATCGGCACATGCTTGCGGCCCAGAAGCAGGTCCAGAAGGCTCACGGCTTGCGTCTCCCAGCAACAAACATGGGTGGTCAATACTTAAGAAGTTACTTCAATGCTAGCAGTAAAGCCTTTGTAGCCCAAAGGAATTCACCCTTTTGGCCCTGCGTCGGCGTTGCGGGTTTCTGACGCCCGCCACCAGTTTTGCAACAAGTCGCAATCGGCCCGCCGCCCCCTTAAGCGACAGGCCGCGGCGGGCCGGACGGCAGCGCCCGGGCCGGCCTTCTATACACTCAAATGTTCTATGAACCCCTATGAACGCGATCCGGCAACGGCGTCGGCAGCCCCGAAGGCCGGTGCCCCTGCCCGGCGCGGTCTGCTGCCGCGCCGGCTGGTGCTGGCGCTGGGCTGGGTGGCGGCGGGTGGCGTCAGCCTGCTGCTGCTGCTGGCGCTGACGGTCGGCCTGGCATTGGCGGTGGCCTACCCGAACCTGCCCGAAATCAGCGGGCTGACCGACTACCGGCCCAAGCTGCCGCTGCGGGTGATCTCGGCCGACGGCGTGCTGCTGGGCGAATTTGGTGAAGAACGGCGCGTCTTCATGCCGATCGCCCAGATCCCCAAGGTGATGCAGGACGCGGTGCTGGCGATCGAGGATGCCCGCTTCTACCGCCACAACGGCGTGGACTACCTGGGCGTGCTGCGCGCCGGGCTGGCCCAGTTCAACCGGGCCAAGAGCCAGGGCGCGTCCACCATCACCATGCAGGTGGCGCGCAATTTCTACTTGTCCACCGAAAAAACCTTCACCCGCAAGATCTACGAGATTCTGCTGGCGCTGAAGATCGAACGGCAGCTGAGCAAGCAGCAGATCCTGGAGGTCTACATGAACCAGATCTTCCTGGGCCAACGGGCCTACGGCTTCGCGGCGGCCAGCGAGATCTACTTTGGCAAGCCGATCCATGCCGTGACGGTGGCCGAGGCGGCCATGCTGGCCGGCCTGCCGCAGGCGCCGTCGGCCTACAACCCGGTATCCAACCCCAAACGCGCCAAGCGCCGCCAGCAGTACATCATCGACCGCATGGAAGCCAATGGCTTCATCACCGAAGAACAGGCCGAGGCCGCGCGGGCCGAGAACCTGCAGCTGCGTGAGCCGTCGGCCACCCTGGTTCATGCCGAGTACGTGGCCGAGGCCGTGCGCCAGCTGATCCACAGCCAGTACGGCAACGAGACCACCACCCGCGGCCTGAACGTCCAGGTCACGGTGGACGCCGCCGACCAGGCCGTGGCCTACCGCGCCTTGCGCCGTGGCCTGCTGGACTATGAGCGGCGCCAGGTCTACCGCGGCCCCGAGGACCATGTCGACCTGCCCGGTGACCCGGCCCTGCTGGACACCCGCATCGCCGAGGCCCTGGCCGACCACCCCGACAACGACGAATTGAAGGCCGCCGTGGTGCTGGAGGCCTCGCCGCGCAAGGTGGTGGCGGTGCTGCAATCGGGCGAGTCGATCACGGTCAGCGGCGACGGCCTGAAGCCGGTGGCGTCCGGCCTGGCCGACAAGGCCGAGCCGCAGAAGCAGATCCGGCGCGGTGCGGTGGTGCGCGCGGTGCGCAATGCCAAGGGCGACTGGGCCTTGACCCAGGTGCCCGAGGTGGAAGGCGCGCTGGTGGCGCTGGACACCCGCAGCGGTGGCATCCGGGCCCTGGTGGGCGGCTTCGACTTCGGCAAGAGCAAGTTCAACCATGTCACCCAGGCCTGGCGCCAGCCGGGATCGAGCTTCAAGCCCTTCATCTACTCGGCGGCGCTGGAAAAAGGCTTTACCGCCCAGACCCTGGTCAATGACGCGCCCTTGTTCTTTGACGCCGGCACCACCGGCAGCCAGCCCTGGGAGCCCAAGAACTACGACGGCAAGTTCGAGGGCGCCATGCCACTCAAGACCGCGCTGGCCAAATCCAAGAACATGGTCTCGATCCGGGTGCTGCAATCCACCGGCGCCAAGTTTGCGCAGAACTGGATCACCCGCTTCGGTTTCGACGCCGACAAGCATCCGGCCTTCCTGACCATGGCCCTGGGCGCCGGCTCGACCACCCCGCTGCAGATGGCCAGCGGCTACAGCGTGTTCGCCAATGGCGGCTACCGCCTGAACCCGATGCTGATCACCCGCATCACCGACAACAAGGGCAAGGTGCTGCTGCAGAGCACGCCGCCGGTGATCGACGAATCGATGCGCACCCTGGACGCCCGCAATGCCTTCGTGATGTCGCAGCTGATGGGCGAGGTGGCCCGCTCGGGCACGGCGGCCAAGGTGTGGCAGACCTTCAAGCGCATGGACCTGGCCGGCAAGACCGGCACCACCAACGATTCCATGGACGCCTGGTTTGCCGGCTACCAGCCCAAGCTGGCGGCAGTGGTGTGGATCGGCTACGACAACCCGCGCAAGCTGGGCGACAAGGAAACCGGCGGTGGCCTGGCCTTGCCGGTCTGGCTGGAGTTCATGGGCCATGCGCTGCGCAAGCTGCCCGAACAGGCACCCGAGGTGCCGGCCGGGCTGGTGCAGCGCGGCAGCGATTGGATCTTCGAAGAGTTTGCCTCGGGCGGCGGCATCAGCAGCGTGGGCCTGGAGGACAAGCTGCCCGAGGCGCCCAACCCGGAAGAGCGCAAGGGCATCCTCGACCTGTTCCGCTGAGCCCGGCGCCGTGCGGCCTGGCCCGGGGTCAGGCGGCCGCGAAGACCAGCGCCTGCCCGGCCTGGGCGCTGGCATGTTGCGACAGCGCCGCAAAGAACTCGCTGCCGTCCCGGGTGTCGAGCCAGCGGCCCGCCACATGCCGGTAGTGATGGCCACCGGCGCGTGCCGCCAGCCACAGCTCGTGCAGCGGTGGCTGGGTGTTGACGATGATCTTGCTGCCGCCAGGCAGGCTCAGCTCGAGCAGGCCGCCGGTGCGTTGGCTGTCGATGTCGATCACGTCGTCTTCCAGCCAATGGTCCACGGTGGCTTCGATCTGGGCCAGCACCGCATGCGACAGGCGATGGAAGTCGGCGTCGCTCAGGGCCGTGGCAGCGGGTGTAGAGGAGGTCATGGTCGATAGAATCCGCTGATGATGTCCTGTTCAAGTGTAGCCAGCCGCCTGGCCCGGCGTGCAGTGGGTTGGCTGGGCTGGGCCAGCGCCGCGCTGCTGCTGTGCGCCTGCGGCCAGAAGGGGCCGTTGAGCCTGCCGCCGGCAGTGGCCACGCAGCCCGGGTCGGCAGCCGCGCGCATCGTCAGCCCCGGGCCTGCCGCCAGTGCCCCCCGCGGCGCCAACGCCAACGCCAACGCCAACGCCAACGCCAACGCCAACGCCAACCCAGCCCTACCCACCCGATGAGCCTGCCCGGATCCCCCTTTCTCGCCCGTGACGGTGCGTCACTGACCCTGGACGGGCTGGCCCTGGCCCCGCTGGCCGCCGAGTACGGTACCCCGCTGTACGTGTATTCACAGGCCGCCATGCAGGCCGCCGCCGCGAGCTACCAGCGGGCCCTGGCCGGGCGGCCGCACCTGCTGTGCTATGCGATGAAGGCCAATTCCAGCCTGGCGGTGATCAAGACCTTTGCCGACATGGGCCTGGGCTTCGACATCGTCTCGGGCGGTGAACTGGCCCGGGTGCTGGCCGTGGGCGGCGACCCAGCCAAGGTGGTCTTCTCGGGCGTCGGCAAGACCCGCGCCGAGATGGCGGCGGCTTTGCAGGCGGGCGTGCGCTGCTTCAATGTCGAGAGCGAGGACGAGTTGCACGCACTGTCGGCCGTGGCCCAGGGCCTGGGCCGCAGCGCGGCCGTCAGCCTACGGGTCAACCCCGACGTGGACGCCAAGACCCACCCCTACATCTCCACCGGCCTGAAGGGCAACAAGTTCGGCATTGCCCATGCCGACGCGCCGCGCATTTACCAGCTGGCCGCGCGCCTGCCCGGCCTGCGGGTGACTGGCATCGATTGCCATATCGGCTCGCAGATCACCGAGATCGCGCCCTACCTGGACGCGGTGGACCGCCTGCTCGACCTGATCGAGCAGGTCGAAGCCCAGGGCATCCCCATTCACCACATCGACCTCGGCGGCGGCCTGGGCATCACCTACACCGACGAGCAGCCGCCATCGGCCGAGGTGCTGGTGGGCCGGCTGCTGGCCCACATCGACCGCCGCGGCCATGGCCAGCGCGAGGTGCTGATGGAACCCGGCCGGTCGCTGGTGGGCAATGCCGGCGTGCTGCTGACCGAGGTGCTGGTGCTCAAGCCCGGCGCCGAGAAGAACTTCTGCATCGTCGACGCGGCCATGAACGACCTGATGCGCCCGGCCCTGTACCAGGCCTGGATGGGCAT
>JANNZD010000311.1:0-14046 GCA_031410435.1 Betaproteobacteria bacterium
GTCAAGGTCACCGGCGGCCAGCGCATCGATTTGCTGGGCGTGAAGAAGGAAGACCTGGTCAACGTCTGGAAGGACATCGGCATGCCCAGCGGCCATGCCTATGCCAAGGCCTTGCGCACGGTCAAGACCTGTGTGGGCTCGGAATGGTGCCGCATGGGCACGCAGGATTCGACCCAGATGGGCAAGGCCCTGGAACGTGCGATGTGGCGCATGTATGCCCCGCACAAGGTGAAGTTCGCGGTCTCGGGCTGCCCGCGCAACTGCGCCGAGGCCGGCATCAAGGACGTGGGCATCATCGGCGTGGACAGCGGCTGGGAGATGTACGTGGCCGGCAACGGCGGCATCAAGACCGAGGTGGCGCATTTCTTCACCAAGCTCAAGACCGCCGCAGAAGTGCTGGAGTACACCGGCGCCTTCATGCAGCTCTACCGCACCGAGGGCTGGTACCTGGAGCGCACGGTGCACTACATCAACCGGGTAGGCCTGGACCATGTGAAACAGCGCATCCTCGCAGACCACGCCGGCCGCCAGGCCCTGTGGGCGGCGCTGCAGGCCGCGCTGGACGGCGAGCCCGACCCCTGGTTCGAGTTCGACAAGGCGGCGGTCGACACGCGCCAGTTCAGCGCCATGGAGGTGCTGTGATGGCCGTCTGGAAATACATCTGCCGGGTCGACGACATCCCGGTGCTGGGCGCGCGCCGGGTCGAACGGCCCCAGGGCATGGCGGTGGCGCTGTTCCGCAATGCCGAGGACAAGGTCTTTGCCCTGCTCGACCGCTGCCCGCACAAGGGCGGACCGCTCAGCCAGGGCATCGTGTTCGGCCAGAGCGTGGCCTGCCCGCTGCACAACTGGACCATCGGCCTGGCCGACGGCCAGGCCGCGGCGCCCGATGTGGGCTGCACCACCGCCTTTGCAGTCCAGGTGGACGACGGCCAGGTGTTTCTCGACGCCGACGAGCTGGCCCTCAAGGCCTTGAACGCGGTCAGGCCGGTGGCCGGCCCGGCCAGCCGCTGCACCCCCTGACCCTTCTACGACAGGCCCCGCCATGCTGTTCGGACGCAAGCACCGCAAGCCCATCACCATCCCGGTCAAGGCCGTGAAGGAATGGAAGTACACCACCTGCAACTACTGCTCCACCGGCTGCGCCATCGAGCTGGGGCTGGACGATGCCGGCCGCATCGTCACCAGCCGGGGCCATGCCGGGGCCGATGTGAACCGCGGCAAGCTGTGCATCAAGGGCCTGCTCGAACAGGAGCTGTTCGAGTCCCCGGGCCGGGGCAAGATGCCGCTGATGCGCGACAAGGCGCACCTGCCCTACCAGCCAGCCAGCTGGGATGCGGCGCTGGACCAGACCGCTGCCAAGATCAAGCAGATCCAGGCCAAGTACGGCCGGGACGCGTTCGCGGTGGTCTCCACCGGCCAATTGCTGACCGAAGAGTTCTACACCCTGGGCAAGCTGGTGCGCGGCCAGATCGGCACCAACCAGTACGACGGCAACACCACCCTGTGCATGGCCTCGGCGGTGTCGGGCTACAAGCGCTCTTTCGGCTCGGACGGCCCGCCCGGCTGCTATGAAGACTTCGAGCACACCCATTGCCTGATGGCCTTCGGCTCGAACCTGCCCGAGCAGCATCCGATCATCTACTGGCGCCTGAAAGAAGCGCTGGAGAAACGCAAGTTCCCGCTGATCGTGATCGACCCGAGGGTGACGATGCTGGCGCAGTTTGCCGACATCCACCTGCCGCTGACCCCCGGCACCGACACCGTGCTGGTCAACGCGATGATGCATGTGATCCTGAAGGAAGGCCTGGAAGACAAGGCCTATATCGAAGCGCACACCCAGGGCATCGACGGGCTGCGCGCGCTGCTGGCCGACTACGACCCCAAGACCGCCCAGCATGTGTGCGGCATCGACGAGGACCGCATCCGCACCGTGGCCCGGCTGTATGCCAAGGCACCGGCCGCGATGAGCATCTGGACCATGGGCATCAACCAGTCCACCCATGGCTCGGACGGCGTGGTGTGCATCAACAACCTCAACCTGATCACCGGCAACATCGGCCGGCCCGGCGGCACCAGCCTGTCGATCACCGGCCAGTGCAATGCCATGGGCACGCGCGAGTGGTCGTCCTGCTCGGGCCTGCCGGGCTACCGGCTGCTGGAGAAGGAGAAAGACCGCAAGCGCGTGGCCGATTTCTGGGGCATTGACGAGCGCTTCTTCCCGCCCAAGCGCGGGCTGGCGCAGACCGACATCTTCCCGGCCATCGAGACCGGCGAGATCAAGGGCCTGTGGCTGGTGGCCACCAATCCGATGACTTCGATGCCCAACCAGCCGCGCATCATCAAGGCCATGGAGCAGCTGGAATTCCTGGTGGTGCAGGACGTGTACGAGGACGTCGAGACCACCCGCTACGCGCATGTGTTCCTGCCGGCGGCGGTGTGGGCCGAGAAGGAGGGCTGCCACACCAATACCGAACGCCGGGTCAACCTGACCCGCAATGCGCTGCCGGCCTATGCCGATTCCAAGCCCGATTTCTGGATCTTCACCGAGCTGGCTAAACGCTTCGAGGACCGCAACAAGATCCACTACCCGGCCACCGCCGAGGGCGCCTTCAACGAGATGCGCGAGCTCTCCTCAGACGCCGGCCGCATGCTCGACATCTCGGGCATGACCTATGACCGCATCGAGGCCGCGCGCGGCATCCAGTGGCCCTACTCCGAGGCGCGGGCCCAGCAGGATGCACAGGCCGCCGGCCGCGACGCCACCGGCTACGACATGCAAAAGACCCTGGCCTTCAAGGGCGACGCCCGGCTCTACACCGACGGCGTGTTCCAGACCCCCAGCGGCAAGGCCTTGCTGATCCCGGTGCGCTTCTTCAACAACAACGAGTGCCCGGACGGCGAATACCCGTTCTGGCTGAACTCAGGCCGGGTGGTGGAGCATTTCCATACCCGCACCCGCACCGGCAAGATCGGCAATTGCAACAAGTTCAGCCCCACGCCCTATATGGAGATGAACCCCGATGCCGCCGCCGAGCAAGGCATAGCGCACCAGAGCTATGTGCGGGTGGTCAGCCGGCGCGGCGACGCGGTGGTGATGGTGCAACTGACCCAGCGCGTGCCGCGCAACATGCTGTTCATCCCCTTTCACTTCCACGACTGCGTCAACCGGCTGACCCTGGGCCTGCTCGACCCCTATTCGCGCCAGCCCGCGTTCAAGCAGAACGCGGTGCGGGTGGAGCGCACCGACCAGCAGGAGGCCGGCCGCCTGAACCTGGAACGGCGCGCTTTCTGATCCACCCGACCCCTCTCCCCGGAAACCGCCATGCTCAATGTCCAGGTCAACTCCCGCACCGGTGAAGCCTCGCTGACCGGCGCGCTGCCACTGCGCCCGATCTGGGAGATCCGTACCGAAGAACAGCCCTTCGCCTTCCTGCCCGAGGTCGAGCTGCCAGTCACCAACCGCTATGGCCAGAAGATCGACCTGATCGAGCACACCGAAGGCCAGCTGCCGGTGGGGCGGTCGATGTACATCAACGAGAACCCGGCGGTGGGCGACAACCCCAACCGCAACAAGCAGCACGGTTTCTTCTTCACCTCGGACAACTGCATTGGCTGCCATGCCTGCGAGGCCGCCTGCGCCGAGAAGAACGAGACCCCGGCCCACCTGGCCTTCCGCTCCGTGGGTTATGTGGAGGGCGGAAGCTTTCCCGACTACAAGCGCATGAACATCTCGATGGCCTGCAACCATTGCGATGACCCGGTCTGCCTGAAGGGCTGCCCGACCCGGGCCTATACCAAGCACACCGAGTACGGCGCGGTGCTGCAGGATCCCGAAACCTGTTTCGGCTGCGGCTACTGCACCTGGGTCTGCCCCTACAACGCGCCCCAGCTCGACCCGGTGAAGGGCCATGTCTCGAAATGCAATATGTGCGTGGACCGCCTGGAGGTGGGCCTGAAGCCGGCCTGCGTGGCCGCCTGCGTGGGCAATGCGCTGGACTTTGGCGTGATCGAAACCATCCCCAAGGGCCGCGAGCAGGCGCGTGCCGAGATCCCGGGCTTTCCGTCGCCCGAGATCACCCATCCGAATATCCGCTTCCAGCAGGTCAAGCAGATGCCGGACGAGTTGACCCGCACCGATTCGATGCCGGTCAAGTACCACCGCGACGACAAGGGCCGCTACCGGCCGGCGATAGACCAGAAGGTGGACAAGGCGCGCCACTGGAATCTGGCCCGGCTCAGCTCGCGCGAGAACCCGCTGGTGATGTTCACCCTGGCGGCCCAGGCCGCAGCCGGTGCGTTTGCACTGCAGTTTCTGGGCGCCTGGGCCGGCCTGTCGGGCTTCAGCCAGTTTGCCGGGTCGGCCTGGTATGCGCCGCTGGCGCTGTTCGAACTGGCCCTGGTCTGCTTCGGCCTGTTCATGTCGACCCTGCACCTGGGCAAGCCCAAGCGCTTCTACCGGGGCTTCAACAACCTGCGCCATTCGCCGGTGTCGCGCGAGGGCCTGGGCATCGCGATCTTCCAGGCCATGCTGGGCCTGCATGTGCTGCTCAATCTGCCCCAGCATCCCTGGGTGCAAGCGTGGCTCGGGCGGATCGAGCATCCGGCGCTGCTGCCCCTGGCCAACGCCAGCGGCCTGCTCGCGGTGCTGGCCAGCGCTGTGGGCCTGTACTACATGACCCGCTGCTACCGCATCCGCGCCCGGCCCTTCTGGAACCACTGGCAAGTGAGCACCGCTTTCTTCGGCACGGCCCTGTCGCTGGGCAGCCTGTTGGCCGCTGCGGTGATGCTGCCGGCCTTGCAGGCCCAGGGCCTGGGCCTGCGCACCGTGATGGTGGTCTGCACCGGCCTGCTCAGCCTGGGCCTGGCAATCGAGGCCCTGGGCCATTGGGCCCATGCCCGGGCCATGGCGGCGTCCGAGGACGAAGGCGGGGCGTCCTACTATGTACAGGGCACCACCTTCGGCAAGACCTTCAGGCTGCGCAATGCCGTGCTGGCGGCCAGCCTGCTGGCCAGCGGCAGCTTGCTGGGCCTGCTGCTGGCCCGGCCGGGCCTGGGGCTGCCGGCGGTGGCCGCGCTGGCCACCATCGCCCTGGCCGTGCTGGCCAGCAGCATCATCAGCCGCGCCTTGTTCTATGTGCTGGTGATCCCCACCACCATGCCGGGTGCCTTCTTCTGGAAGAACAAGGGTTTCGAAGACCACGCCCGCGCCATCGGCCTGGCCCACATGCCGCAGGTGGGGGTGGCACCGTTGCGGCATTGAAGCGGCCGGCCCGCGGCCCGAAACTTGCGATGATGCTGACTTCTCAGCACCCCCACTTCCGGATCGGGCCATGGGCATAGCGCAATACATCAAGGAAATCGGCCGCGGCAGCGCAGGCGCGCGCTCGCTCAACCCGGCCCAGGCCCAGGACCTGATGGCCCAGGTGCTGGACGGCCAGGTCAGCGACCTCGAGATCGGCGCCTTCGCGCTGGCCATGCGCATCAAGGGCGAGACGGTGGACGAGCTGCTGGGTTTTCTGCAGGCCACCCAGGCACGCTGCATCACCATCGACAGCAGCGCGCCGGTGGTGGTGATCCCCAGCTACAACGGCGCCCGCCGCCTGCCCAATCTAACCCCCCTGCTGGCCATGCGCCTGGCCCAGGAGGGCGCCCGGGTCCTGGTGCATGGCCCGCGCCAAGACCCGACCCGGGTGACCAGCGCCGAGATCTTCCAGGCCCTGGGCCTGCCGGCCGTGGCCCAGCCCTGCGCCATCCATGAACACTGGCAGCGCCGCGAGCCCGCCTTCATCGCCACCGACAGCCTTTGCCCGGCCCTGCAGAAGCTGCTGGACGTGCGCTGGGTGGTGGGCCTGCGCAACTCGGGCCACACCGTGGCCAAGCTGCTGCAGCCGGTGCAGGGGGCACCGGTGCTGCGCCTGTCCAACCATACCCATCCTGAATTCGGCAAGCTGCTGGCCGACCTGGCCGAGCGCAGCGCGGCCGATCTGATGCTGCTGCGCGGCACCGAAGGCGAAGCCGTGGCCGACCCGCGCCGCTGCCCCAAGATCGACCAATGGCAGGCCGGCATCTGGCAGCCCGACCTGTCCTGCCCGGCCCAGGAGGGCAGCCTGGCCGAATTGCCGCTGCTGCCCCGTCAGATCGACGCCGCCACCGTGGCGGTCTATATCCAGGCGGTGGTGGCGGGCGAAAAGCCCGGCCCGGGCCCCCTGGACCGGCAGGTCGACCTGGTGATGCGCGGCCTGCAGCGCCTGGGCAGCGGGCTGCCGCTGGTCAAGCAGGCCTGAACCTCTGCTGCGCCCGCTGCCGGCGACAGGCGGCCAGGCCGACCCACCGCCTGGCCGCCGATAATCGCCTGACATGCCAGCCGATACCGCCACGCGCCTTGACGCCATCATCCTCGGCGCCGGTGCGGCGGGCCTGTTCTGTGCCGCCCAGGCCGGCCAGCGCGGCTTGAAGGTGCTGGTGATCGACCACGCCGAGCGGGTGGCCGAAAAGATCCGCATCTCGGGCGGCGGGCGCTGCAACTTCACCAACCGGGACACCGGCCCGGCCCAGTTCCTCTCGGCCAACCCGGACTACTGCCGCTCGGCACTGGCGCGTTACACGCCGGCCGATTTCATCGGCCTGATGCAGCGCCACGGTGTGGCCTTTCACGAAAAGCACAAGGGCCAGCTGTTCTGCGACGGCGCGTCGCAACAGGTGATCGACCTGCTGCTGGCCGAATGCGCGGCCGGGCAGGTGCAGCGCTGGCAGCCCTGCAGCGTGGCTGAAGTGCGCCATGCCGACGGTCAGTTCGAGTTGGACACCGACCGCGGCAGCCTGCGCGCGCCCAGGCTGGTAGTGGCCACCGGCGGGCTGTCGATACCCAAGATAGGCGCCACCGATTTCGGCTATCGGCTGGCGCGCCAGTTCGGCCACAAGCTCATCGAGCCGCGCCCTGCCCTGGTGCCCTTGACCTTCGACCCCGTCACCTGGGCAGCGTTCGTGCCCCTGGCCGGCGTGTCGCTGGAGGCCGACCTCAGCACCGGCAGCAGCCGCCAGCAAGGGCGCTTCAAGGAAGACCTGCTGTTCACCCACCGGGGCTTGAGCGGCCCGGCCGTGCTGCAGATTTCCAGCTATTGGCGTCCGGGCCAGGCCCTGACGCTGGACCTGGCGGCCGGGCAGGACATGGCCGCCGGGCTGGCCCAGGCCAAGCAGACCAGCCGGCGCCAGCTCGGCAAGGCCCTGGCCGAACACCTGCCCCAGCGCCTGGCCGAGGTCTGGCTGGCCCATCTGGGTCTGGACGCCAGCCGGCCCATGCCTGAACTGCGGGACCGCGATCTGCAGCGCCTGGCCGAATCGCTCAGCCGTTGGCAGATCACGCCCACCGGCACCGAGGGTTGGCGCAAGGCCGAGGTCACCGCCGGCGGCGTGGACACCCGCGAACTGGACTCGCGCAGCATGGCCAGCAAGCGCCAGCCCGGCCTGTACTTCATCGGCGAAGTGGTGGACGTGACCGGCTGGCTGGGCGGCTACAACTTCCAGTGGGCCTGGGCCAGTGCGGCGGCCTGCGCGGGGGCAATGGCCGCACATCCTTGATGCAAGGGTCGCGCAGGTGCGTCACCCATCGACCTCCGAATCTTCGGCACGACGCAGTGCTTATTTTCGCAGTAGAATGCCGGCTTTGCTGGCAAACCGCGCGTCGGATCACCAGCCTGGCCCGCCTGGAATGCACCGACCTGTGGCAACACAAACCGGGTGTTGACAGCCGGATCGGGCCGCGTCCCCCCGAGCGCATACCTCTTAGGACTTTGGAGTTAAATGACCACGATTCGCGTCAAGGAAAACGAGCCTTTCGATGTCGCTCTGCGCCGGTTCAAGCGCACGATCGAGAAGCTGGGCCTGCTCACCGACTTGCGGGCCCGCGAGTTTTACGAAAAGCCGACTTCCGAGCGCAAGCGCAAGAAGGCCGCCGCCGTCAAGCGTCATTACAAGCGCGTCCGCAGCATGCAGCTGCCCAAAAAGCTGTTCTAAGCTTCCGGACGCCGCTCCAGGAATCGCCCGCGCGGCTTGCCGTGGCGGGCGTTTTTCATGGCCGCCAGCGCCGCACCTTGCCCCCAAGCACCCAGGACACCCAGGACACCCATGAGCCTCAAAGACCGGATCACCGAAGACATGAAGTCGGCCATGCGTGCCAAGGATGGCGCCCGCCAGGGCACCATCCGCCTGCTGCTGGCCGCGCTCAAGCAGCGCGAGGTGGACGAGCGCATCGTGCTGGACGACGCGGCCGTGGTGGCGATCGTCGATAAATCGATCAAGCAGCGCAAGGATTCGATCGCCGCCTTCCAGGCCGCCGGCCGAACCGATCTGGTCGATACCGAGACCGCCGAACTGGCCGTGCTGCAGGCCTACCTGCCGGTGCGCCTGTCGGGCGACGAGATCACTGCCAGCGTGGCCGCCATCGTTGCCAGCCTGGGTGCCAGCGGCCCGGGTGACATGGGCAAGGTGATGGCCGCGGTCAAGGCCCAGCTGGCCGGCAAGGCCGAGATGGGTGCCGTGTCAGCGGCCGTCAAGGCCGCGCTGTCCAGGTAAGCTAGAGCGCCATGAGCACCTCCCTGCCCCTTCGCCAGATCGCCGCCACTGTGTGTGTGGCCCCGCAACTGGACGCCGCCGCCATGGCCGAGCTGGCCCGCCTCGGCTTCAAGAGCGTGATCAACAACCGGCCCGACTTCGAGCATGGGCCAGACCAGCCCACCAATGCCTCGATCGAAGCGGCGGCGCTCGCCGCCGGCTTGCAGTACCGCTACCTGCCGGTAGACGGCGGCTGGCAGTCGCCCGAGCAGATTGCCGCGATGGCCCAGCTGCTGAAGGAACTGCCGGCCCCGGTGCTGGCCTTCTGCCGCTCGGGCGCGCGCTCGACGCGGCTGTACCAGCAGGCAATGGCGCTGTAAGCCAGCCGCAGCGCCCCTCCCGGGCGGCCGCAGCTTTGAATCACTGCCAGACTTCTTGCGCCGTCTCGACGACCAGCCGCAGCTTGTTGCGCTGGGCTTCGACGGCGATGTTGTTGCCATGCACCGTGCTGCTGAAGCCGCACTGCGGGCTCAGGCACAGCTGGTCGAGCGGCGCGTACTGGGCGGCCTCGTCGATGCGGCGCTTGAGCGCGTCCTTGGTCTCCATCGCGCCAAACTTGGTGGTCACCAGGCCCAGCACCACGGTCTTGCCCTTGCCCAGGTAACGCAGCGGCCGGAAATCGCCGCTGCGCGCGTCGTCATACTCCATGAAGTAGGCGTCGAGCTTCATCTCCGACAGCAGGGCCTCGGCCACCGGCTCGTAGTTGCCGGCCGCCGCATGGGTGCTCTTGAAGTTGCCGCGGCACAGGTGCATGGCCAGCGTCATGCCGGCCGGCTTGTGGGCCACCACCTTGTTGATGAACTGGGCATAGCGGTGCGGCAGCTCGTTGGGGTCGTCGCCGCGCTGGCGAGCGGCCTCGCGCATTTTCTCGTCACAGAGGTAGGCCAGGTTGGTGTCGTCCATCTGCACATTGGTGCAGCCGGCATCGGCCAGCGATTGCAGCTCGTCACCATAGGCCTTGGCGACATCGTCATAGAAGGCCGGGTCGAGCTCGGGATAGGCCTCGCGGCTGATACCGGCGCGCCCGCCCCGAAAGTGCAGCATGGTGGGCGACGGGATAGTCACCTTGGGCGTCAGCCCGGCCCGGACCTGGCTCTTCAGGTACTGGAAGTCGGCCAGCTGGATGTTCTTGACATGGCGCACCTTGTCGATCACGCGGATCACCGGCGGGGCCAGCTCTTCGCTGCCGTCAGGGCGCTTGACGGTGAAGGGCACCTCGGTCTTGACGCCGCCCAGCTGCTCAAGGAAATCGATATGGAAATAGGTGCGGCGGAACTCGCCGTCAGTGATGCTCTGCAGGCCCACATCCTGCTGGAACTTGACGATCTCGGTGATCGCCTGGTCTTCCACCGCGCGCAGCTGCTCGGCGTTGATCTCCTTCTTGTCGAAGAACTGCTCGCGCGCATCGAGCAAGTACTTGGGCCGCAGGAAGCTGCCGACATGGTCGGCGCGGAACGGGGGCGTGGTGCGATGGGTCATGCCGGGTCTCCGGGGTGCGGGGGGGAAGGGTGAGGTCAGTGCGCCGAGACGCCCAGCCAGGCGTCGAGCGGCGCGGGGTCGTCCAGCAAGGCCTGGCTGTCGGCGCGGTAGGCGATGCCGCCGCGGTCGAGCACGATGCAGTCGTCGGTCACGCCCAGCACCATGTGCGGATGCTGCTCGACGACGATCGACGACAGCCCCTCCTCGCGCGCGACGCGGCGGATGGCGCGCAGCAGCTCCTCGATGATGATGGGCGCCAGGCCCTCGAGCGGCTCGTCCAGCAGCAGCAGCTTGGGGTTGAGCACCAGTGCGCGGCCGAAGGCCAGCATCTGCTGCTCGCCGCCCGACAGCTGGGTGCCCAGGTTCTTCTTGCGCTCGGCCAGGCGTGGGAACAGCGCGTAGACGCGGCGCGCATCCCAGGCACCCGGCCGGGCCACGGCGCTCAAGTTTTCATCCACGGTGAGCGACTTGAAGATGTTGCGCTCCTGCGGCACCCAGCCGATGCCGGCCGCGGCCCGGGCATAGACCGGCAGGGACTGGATATCGCGCCCGGCCAGCGTGATGCGCCCGGCATGGCGTTGGGTCACGCCCACCAGGCTGTCGATCAGCGTGGTCTTGCCGGTGCCGTTGCGGCCCAGCAGCGCCAGTGAGCGGCCCATGGGCAGCTGGAAGCTGACGTCGGTCAGCACCACCGCCTCACCGTAGCCGCAGCGCAGGCCTTGCACGTCCAGCAGCAAATCAGCCATGAGCGGCCGCTCCTGCCACGGAGTCTCCCAGGTAGACCGCCCGCACCTGCGGGTCGGCGGCGATCTGTTCGGGCGTGCCCTCGGTCAGCACGGTGCCGTTGACCAGCACCGTGATGGTTTTGGCAAAGCTGAACACCAGGTCCATGTCATGCTCGATCAGCACCACCGACACATCGTCGGGCAGCGCCGCCACGGTGGCCAGGATGTCGGCACGCTCGGCGCCGGGCACGCCGGCGGCAGGCTCGTCCAGCAGCAGCACGCTGGGCTTCTGGGCCACCGCCAGCGCAATCTCCAGCAGGCGGCGCTTGCCATAAGGCAGCTTGGCGGTGGGCTGGTTGGCCAGCTCAGTCAGGCGGAACTGGGCCAGCAAGGCCTCGCACTCGGTGGCGATCTCGGCGTCGCTGCCCATCGGCGACCACCAGCGCGCGGCCCGGCCCAGTCGTCCTGCCACCGCCAGCGCCAGGCTCTGCAGCGGGGTGAGGGTGCCGAACAGCTGGTTGATCTGGAAGGTGCGCACCAGGCCCAGCGCCACCCGCTTGTGCGGTGCCAGGTCGGTGACGTCGCGGCCGGCCAGCTCCACCCGGCCCGAGGTCGGCGGCAGCACGCCGGTCAGCTGGTTGATCAGCGTGGTCTTGCCGGCGCCGTTGGGGCCGATCAGCGCATGGCGGGCGCCACGCCGGAGAGTCATCGACACATCATTGGTGGCGGTGATGCCGCCGAACTTCTTGACCAGGTGGTGGGTCTGCAGCACCACGTCGGTCTCAAGGAAATGTGGCTTTACCACTTTCCTTGATCCCCCCGGGGGACGGTCGGCCCCGGCCGGCCTTGGGGCGCTCAAGACGCCCCCCGCTTGAACCACTGCCAGGGCCGGAACAAGCGCTCGCGCCCGACCAGCATCAGCGCCACCAGCACCGCGCCGATCCAGAAGGTCCAGTATTGCGCGGTGAAGGACGAGATCAGGTCGTGCAGCACCTTGAAGGCGATGGCGCCGACCAGCCCGCCCCACAGCCAGCCGGCGCCGCCGATCACCAGCGCCAGCATCACGTCGGCGCTGCGGTGGAACTCCAGCACGTCGAGCGAGGCAAATCCTGTCGTCTGCGCCAGCAGGGCGCCGGCCGCGCCGGCGAGCGCCGCAGCCAGGGTGTAGACGGCTGCCAGCCGGGCCTGCACCGACAGGCCGATGGCCATCAGGCGCAGCCGGTTGTCGCGCAGCGCCTGCATCGAGATGCCCAGCGGCGAATGGACGATGCGGCGCAGCAGCAGGAAGGCGATGAACAACACCGTCAGCGAGTAGAAGGACGCCACCCGGGCGCCCAGGTCGAACTCGAAGCGCCCGAGCAGCGGGCCCATCACCACGCCCTGCAGGCCGTCGGCGCCGCCGGTCAGGCCGTCGAACTTGTTGGCCAGCTCCAGCAGCACCAGGGCCACGCCCATGGTCACCATCAGGCGTGTCAGGTCGGTGCCGCGCACGATCATCGGGCTGGTGATCAGGCCCAGCAGGCCGCCCACCAAGGTGCCCACGGCCAACCCGATCAGCGGGTCGGGCATCACATGTTTGGCAAACAGCGCCGCGCCATAGGCCCCGGCGCCGAAGAAGGCGGCATGGCCGAGCGAGACGATGCCGGCATAGCCCAGGATCAGGTCGAGCGACAGCGCGAACAGCGCCAGGATGGCGATCTCGTTGACCAGCGCGGCATGCTGCCCGAACAGTAGCGCCGCGGCCCAGATGGCCGCCCAAAGCGCCATCTCCCAGGGCCGCCAGCGCGACGGCGCCAGCAGCTTGGACGCGAGCGCGCTCATCGCCTGGCCTCGCGCGAGAACAAGCCCTGCGGCCGCCACAACAGGATCGCGATCATCAGCACATAGACGATGAAGGCGCCCAGCTTGGGCAGGTAGTACTTGCCCATCACGTCGGCGATGCCCAGCAGCAGGGCCGCGCCCAGCGGGCCGGTGATCGAGCTGGTGCCGCCGACCGCGCAGACGATCAGGAAATAGACCATGAACTTCAACGGGAAGGTCGGCTCCAGGCCCAGGATGTCGGCGCCCAGCGCGCCGCCCAGGCCGGCCAGGCCCGAGCCCACCGCGAAGGTGAGCAGGAAGATGCGGTTGACCGGGATGCCCAGCCCGGCGGCCACGCGCGGGTCGTCCACCGCCGCGCGCAGCCGGCTGCCGAAGCGGGTGTGGGTCAGCACCGCCTGCAGGCCCAGCGCCAGCGCCACGCAGGTGGTGACGATGAACAGGCGGTAGGCGCCCATGCCCAGCATCCAGGGGCCCGAGCCGAACTCGAAGCGCTGGCGCAGCCAGTCGGGCAGCTGAACGTTCTGCTGCGAGCTGCCCATGATGAAGTCGACCGCGGCCACCGCCATGAAGGTCAGGCCGATCGAGAACAGCACCTGGTCGAGGTGCGGCTTGCCGTACATCGGCCGGTACAGGGTGCGCTCGAGCACGGCGCCGAGGGCCGCCGTCACGAGAAAGGCCACCGGCAGGCAGGCCAGGAAGGGCCAGCCGGCGCGCTGCATCAGCGCCACCAGGATGTAGCCGCCGGCCATCGCGAAGGCGCCATGGGCCAGGTTGATGAAGTTCATCAAGCCCATGGTCACTGCCAGCCCCAGGGCCAGCACGAACAGCAGCATGCCGAAAGCGATGCCGTCGAAGAGCAGGGTCAGCATCGGTGGCGGACGGGCGAGCAGCGCTGCGGCGAAGGCCTTATTTCAGTTTGCCGGGGTCTTTGACGGCCTTCTGCACGTCGAACTCGATGTTCCAGAGCTGGCCGTCCTTCTTCTCGACCCGGCGGGTGTAGATGTCCTGCACGATCTCGCGGGTCTGGCCGTCGATCAGGATCTGGCCACGCGGGCTTTCCAGGATCTGGCCTTTCATCGCGGCCAGCAGCGCGTCGCCGCCGGCGCCCTTGCTGCCCTCCAGCCCCTTGGCGATCAGGCGCATGCCGTCGTAACCGCCCACCGCCATGAAGTTGGGGCGGAACTTGTTCATGGCCTGGAAGTCGGCGACGAACTTCTTGTTCATCGCGCTCGGGTGGGCGGCCGAATAGTGCTGGCTGGTGACCACGCCCAGCGCCACGTCGCCCATGTCGTTGAGCTGGTCGTCGTCGGTGACATCGCCGGTGGCGATCAGCCTGATGCCGGATTTGTCGAGCCCGCGCTCACCAAACTGCTTCATGAACTGCGCGCCCTGGCCCGACGGCAAAAACA
>JANNZD010000312.1:0-2408 GCA_031410435.1 Betaproteobacteria bacterium
GAAGTTGCTGGTCGGGCCCTGGTAGACGCTCTGGGCGCGGTAGTAGATATGTGCCGCCTTGGTCAGGCCGATCGCTGCAACCGTCTGGCCGTTGTAGACGCCGCCGTCGACCAGCAGGGCATAGCCGTGGTTGGGCACACCAGAGTTGTTATGCACACCGCCGCTGTCGCCGGTCGTGCAGCTGTACTGCGAGTCCGAGACCTTACCGGGGTTGCCGTAGCAGGTCGGGTTGTACATGTCGCGCAGCGCACCCACCAGGCCGGGGGCGGTGGAATCCTCGCCCAACAACCAGCGCACCGAGGCATCGGTGCCGGCCACACGGGTCAGCGTGGCCCTGACTCCGGCGGCACCTTTGATCGCCGTGCCGGTGTTCTGAGACACCGACAGCGAGGGGATCGTGATCGTGCCATCCGCCCCGCCCATGTTGATCAGAGACGTGCCGCCCTGGTTGTTGCCGATGATGACGCCAATGGCCCCGTTGTCTTGCGCGTTCTTGACCTTGACGGCAAAGCCGCAGATGCCACGGTCGATGAAGGCGATCTTGCCGGCAATCGCCGCCGCATTCACGAACGGCGACTGGCAGCCGTCGAGGACGCTGCCGTTGGTGGCGGTGGTGCCCACGATGGATCCGTCGTTCACCACCACCACATCCGTCGCGGCGAGGCTGAAGTTCTGCGGGCCGAAAGCCGCAGTGCCGGTGGTCTTGTTGCCGGCAATGGGCGCCGGTGCGGTGATCGCGACCTGGGCCTTCTGGGTGGAGACGGTACAAGAACCTGCCGTGCGCGCGGCGTCTGGCGTATCACCGCCGCGGCCGTTCAAGC
This sequence comes from Betaproteobacteria bacterium, assembly GCA_031410435.1. Taxonomy (GTDB): domain Bacteria; phylum Pseudomonadota; class Gammaproteobacteria; order Burkholderiales; family Burkholderiaceae_C; genus Pseudaquabacterium. Next base: position 822 of record JANNZD010000312.1, read on the forward strand.
GGTCGACCGTCTCGCCCCAGATGTCGGAGTAGGCCTCGTTCAGCGCACCCGGCTGCCAGGCATAGATCAAGGCGTGGGTGTACTCGGTGTAGGCATGGCCCCATTCGTGTGCGGTGATGTCGTCGGTGGTCAGGCCCGGGCAGAAGGAGATGAAGGTACCGTTCCAGGACGCATTCGGGCAACCGTTGCTGCGGTTGAAGATCGAATCCATGGTGGCGCCATTGCCGTCGAATGAATCACGACCAAAACCGAACTTGAACAGGTCGTAGATCTCGCCTGACGCCAGGATCATGTTGTCGGCCTCGGTCACGCCGGTCGGGAAGGCCTGGCCCTCAACCCACAACGGCGAGTTCGGATAATTGGGCCCCGGCGCGGCCGCGCCGGTACCGTCATAGGCGCGGCGGTTCTTGGCCTCGTGGATGCCGCTGATCTTGTCGATCACCTTACCCGAGTGGGCGTCGACATAGACGAAATCGCGCACGTCGCTGCGGTTGCCCACCTCCACCTGCCAGGCCAGGTGGTTGGCCCCCGGCACGCCCTTGGCCAGGCCGTCGCGGTAGACCATCAACGTGGGCTGGGTGGTCGACAGCTTGGCCGGCCGGCCGAGATCGGCCAGGACTTTGGCCGTCGCCACCTTCGCGGCCTGCTCCGCAGAGCGGCTGGGCTGCGGGTTGACCTGGATGCCAGGGATGAAGGTGCCATTCACGGCGGTGAGTTCATGCGCCGCGTCGAAGTGGGTCTTCTGCTCGGCGCCGATCACCGGCAGGCCTTGGTAGACCTGGTTGTAGGTGATGTGGGTGCCGCCCTGGCGGTCTTTGGCCAGCCGGCCCGCGCCGAGCTCGTTGGCCGCATTGGTGATGCCGAAGACGCTGCCGTAATCGGACAGGAACTGGACCGAGCCAGTCTGCTTGGCGGCGTCGGTGGCGGCACGGGCACGACTCTGGCGGGCCGCAGTGCCGGCCGGCGCCAGGCGCACGAATCGCGCGGCGCCGGTGGCATCGTGGATGCTCACCTGGGCGACGCCGCCGCTGTCGGCCACCAGGCGGGCGACACCCGCCGGATCGATCGCCTGGCGTTGCGCGTGGGCATGGGTCATCATGGCCGCAGCCAATGCAAGCAAAGGTAAGAGCCTTGTGATTCGAGGCATGAACACTCCGGGGCGGCTCAGACACCGCAACAATGGGTTGAAGACGAATGACCTGCCCTGGACGAAGGGTGTGGAGGCCATCGCGATTCGCACTCGATTACGCGCGTCTTGGCAGTCTAGGCCGCCGGTGCAATCACCGTATACGCTCGTAAGCCCGATCCCCCCGAACGGGGGGATGTCCAGGCAGGTGGGCCTGCGGCTGGGCCGCCCTCGAGCCCCATGCCTGCCGGTGCCATACTGGGGTTTGCCCCGACCAGCGCCTTGGTCCGATGCGCAGCATCGGCCTCCGGGCACCGGGTCGGCCCGCAGCGCTTGCCGAGACAGGTGAACATGAAAAATCTAGTCGTGATGACCTTGGCTGCACTGTGCTGGACTGGCTGCAGCACCGCGGGCCCGGCCCCGGCGGTGCCGATTGCGCCCGGCAAGGGCTTCAGCTTGAA
>JANNZD010000313.1:0-5287 GCA_031410435.1 Betaproteobacteria bacterium
TGAGGTTGGGCGCTGCGGCGATCAAGCGGGCGGCCTCCTCGCGGCTCAAGACCACCGGCAAGGTGCGTGGCACTTGCACGTGCTGCGGCGAGACGGTGGGAGTCGAGATGTCCATGGTCCTGCTCCTGTCGATGAGCCAGGCGGATTGCCTCGCTCACCAACATCGCAGAAACAGCCGCCTGCGGATCACCACCGTCCTCGTCGGAGCGCCCGCCGCGCGAGCGGTTGAGTCCCTTGGCCGTCAAGCGCCGCCGGCCGATTTACCCCAAAGGGGCCAATGAACCCGGGGCAACCAAGCCGCGCCACCCTTGTCCACCGCCCGCCGCCTTGCCAGACGGCCCGCCCGCACCATGACGGACTTCGTCGTCCGGCATGCCTTGGCTGCCGCCCGCAAGGTGATTGAGCAGGCAAAGCGCGTGGCGCTGTCGGGACGCGGCAACTCGACTCTGATGACCGCTGGGCTTTGCGCTGTGGCCAGGGCCGGCACTCAAAGGTAGAAGGCCCAAGATGCAGGCCTTGAACGGCCTTGCCGCGTGGCCGCAGATGGCACCCCGGAAGAAAACTGTGCAAAACTTTTTTTCGCAATCTTTTCTGTGCTCACCGGTCGAAAAACATGGCGGAAAGGTTCGCAGGCTCCGAATTCGAGATCATGCGCTTCGCGAACAACCCCGGCACCGGCTAGGACGCCCTGGTGCGCGGCGCGGTCACCGGCTTCGCCTTCGTTTTCTCACACCCGTTCATGGATGCCAACGGCCGGCTGTCGCGTTTCTTTTTCCACATGTCAGCCTGCCAGGACCCGCGGCTGGCCAACGGTCGGGTGCTGCCCGTGTCCGTCGCCATGAAGCGCAACGAGGGTGACTACCTGGCGCGCTATGGCATGAGGTCTCCGCGCCGCAGGCGTGCGGCGCGGTCGGGTCGTGGACAAGAATCCGTACGAGGACGGTGGTGTCGATGGCGATGCTCATTCAGGCAGGCGCATCTCATCCAGTCGCACCAGGTGCCCCGGTTGGGTCAGGATGCCTACCAAGTCGGCCAGACGCCGCGTCTTGGGCCGCAATACGATGGTGCCGTTGCTCAGCATCGACCAGGCAATCTTGTCACTGGCCTGCAGACCGAGCCTCTCGCGGACGTTTCGAGGCACAGTGACTTGGCCTTTACTCGAAATGGTGGTCGGCGCTGACATGTGACGTCTTTCTTTACGAATTTGGATACCGTAAAGCTCGGCGTGATCAGCATCAACGACTTGAGCTGCGGGGCCGACTCGAACAGGCTCATGCAGGGGATGACCACCGCCGTGAAGTGTTCGCCCAGCAGGTAAGGGCCCGCCGCCAGCGTGGCCTCGATGTGCCGCAGCATGGCGGCGTTGAGGCGGGTCATCGCTGGGTCCTGCGCCAGCATCTGGTGGCCCTGCATGGAGAGCATTGGCTCGGTCAGGCCCACCTGGTAGAACAGCCAGCTCAGGTAGGGCGCCCGCAGCGGCTGGCCGATGGCCACGCCGATGGACGAGCCCGGGAACAGGTCGGTCAGGTAGAGCCTGATCACACCGGTCTCGATGATGATCTGGTTATCGTAGTCCAGCGCCGGGGTGTTGCCATGCGGATGGGGTTGCACGGGTCGGCGCCGCTGCCATCGGCTGCTGGGTAGCGTACGCTGGCGATCCCGCACATGCTGGCGCAAGGCGGCGGGGCCATGCTGTTCACCTCCCCACCCGTTCACTGGGCGGCAATGTGGCGCAGTTGAGCTACGGCGGGTCCAAGGCCATGCTCAAGGGCTATGTACAGACGATTGCCGCGACCTTTGGCAAGCAAGCCACCCGCTGCAACGCGATCCTGCCGGGGGTGATCGAGACTCCGGCGATGCAGGCCTGGGCCAACCCGGCGATGACGGCGGCCTTTCTCGGCCTGCGGCACGTGCCGCGCCTGGGCCAGCCCGAAGGCAGCGCGGCGCTGGCCACCTGTCTGGCCAGCGACGAAGCGGCCTACATCAATGGCGCCTTGATGCGCGCCGACGGCGGCGTCAGCGGTACCGTGCCGCATGGGAAGGTGGTGCGAGGCGCTGCGGGCCGAAATCGAACGCCAACTCGGCTAGTGGCCAGGACGCAGTGCGGCCTGCTGCGCTTCGTGTCGGACCAGCGCCGCGGGGTCACCGAGCGGGCCGATCGCTTCTAGTTGCCAAGCTGCGATGGCTCGTCGACCTGGTGTTTCCGTTCCGTCAACCGACCCGCATCGTCCCGCCGGCCCACCTGACGCGTCCGCTCCAACATGAATTCGATGAAGGTCGAGGCCGCACGCGTGTGATGTCGGTTCGGCATGTACAGCATGTACATGCTGGTTCCGAAGATGCTCAGCCGCCATTGATGGAGCGCGGTCACCACATCGCCGCCTTCGACGTCCTGCTGCACGACGTAGTCGGGCACCAGGCCGATGCCCAGCCCGGCCAACACGGCCTGGCGCAGGAACAGGTAGTTCTCGGAAATCAGCGTGGGCTGCACGATCACCTCATGCCGCTCGCTTGCCAGGTAAGCCGTCACGCGAAGATGGCGGCCCACCACCGCGGAGGCGATCAAGGGCAAGCTGCTGAGCGCCTGCAGATCGGCGGGCATGCCGTGGGCGTCGGCGTAGGCGCGTGAGGCGCAGACCACGTAGTGCATCGGGCCCATGTCGCGCGCCACCAAGTTCTGCGGCGGCTCTGACATGACACGGACCGCGATGTCCACCTCATCGCGAATCAGGTCCTCCACGCGGTTCTCGAAGACCACGTCGAGCACGATGCCGGGGTAGAGCCGCTTGAAGTCGAGCAGCCATTGCGACATCACGAGCTGGCCGTAGCCACTGGGCACGCTCATTCGAACCCGACCCTGCAGGCTCTGTCCGAGCGTGGCGATCGACTCGCGTGCCGCCAGCAACTCGTTGCGGATGGTCTGGCCGTGTTCGTACAGGCGCAGGCCGATCTCGGTGGCCTCGACCCGCCGCGTGGTGCGCCGTACCAGCTGCTGGCCGATCGCGCGCTCCAGCTGGTTCAGGTGGTAGCTCACATTGGCGCGCGTCATCTTCAGCCGCCGCGCGGCTTCGCTCAGGTTGCCGGCATCGAGGATCTCGACCAGCAGGGTCAGCGCATTGACGTCCATCGCCATCCGTTCGCCTTTCGGGCTTGCATAACTGTCAAGCCGACTTTGACACTCTGTCAATTGCCTATGGAATTGTCAAGAAGAACACGACGCCGAACAATTCACTACATCAGAACGACAGCCACTGGAGACTGCAAGCGCGGCGCGGTCCTGGCCACCAACACCGCATACATCGACACCGGCCAGATCGCGGCCAGCAACTCGCCGCTGCTGGTCGGCCTGGTCGATCGCGGCCAGGACTTCGACAGCTTGAACCAGGCCGCCTGAGCTTCACTGATCCCCAACCGGCCCGCGCCCGTGACGGCGTGCGGCCACACCCCTCACGAAAAGGAGGCCCGCCATGCGCGAAGCCGTGATCGTCTCGACCGCCCGCACCCCGCTGACCAAGGCGCACCGGGGCGAATTCAACATCACCCCCGGCCCTGCGCTGGCCGCGTTCGCGGTGCGTGCGGCGGTCGAGCGTTCGGGTGTGGACCCGTCGCTGATCGAAGACGCCATCCTCGGCTGCGGCTATCCCGAGGGCACGACCGGGCGCAACGTCGCCCGCCAGGCCATCGTGCGTGCCGGCCTGCCCATCGGCATCGCCGGCAGCACCGTCAACCGCTTCTGCGCCTCCGGCCTGCAGGCCATCGCGATCGCCGCCGGGCGCATCGTCGTCGACGGCGCGCCAGCCATGATCGCCGGTGGTGTCGAGAGCATCTCGCAGATCCGCGGCCGCAGCGCCGCCGACGGCGGCGACACCAGCCTGGACCCGTGGATCGCGCTGCACAAGCCCGAGCTCTACCTGTCGATGATCGAGACCGCCGACATCGTTGCCGCGCGTTACGGCATCTCTCGCGAGGCGCAGGACCGCTTCTCCGCCGAGAGTCAGCGCAAGACCGAAGCGGCGCAGGTGGCAGGCCGCTACCGCGAGGAGATCGTGTCCGTCACCACCACCATGGCCGTGACCGACAAGGCAAGCAAGGCGGTGACGCAGCGCATGGCGACGGTCGATACCGACACCTGCAACCGGCGCGGCACGACTTACGAGGCGCTGGCCAAGCTGGCACCGGTCAACGGCGCCGACCAGTTCGTCACTGCCGGCAACGCGTCGCAGCTGTCCGACGGCGCGTCGGCCTGCGTGATGGTCGAGGCGCGCGATGCCGAGCGCCTGGGCTTGCAGCCGCTCGGCGCGTTCCGCGGCATGGCGCTGGCCGGCTGCGAGCCCGACGAGATGGGCATCGGCCCGGTCTTCGCGGTGCCCAAGCTGCTGGCGCGCCACGGACTGACGGTCGACGACATCGGCCTGTGGGAGCTCAACGAGGCCTTTGCGGCGCAGGCGATCTACTGCCAGCAGCGCCTGGGCATCCCCGACGAGCGCCTCAATGTCAACGGCGGCGCGATCTCGATCGGCCACCCTTTCGGCATGACGGGCGCGCGGCTTGCCGGCCATGTGCTGATCGAAGGCCGGCGCCGCGGCGTCAAGTACGCCGTGGTGTCGATGTGCATCGCGGGTGGCATGGGTGCTGCGGGCCTGTTCGAAATCTATTGAGGAGACCTGCGATGGATCTGAACTTCACCCGCGAAGAGCAAGCCTTCCGCACTGAGGTGCGAGCCTTCCTGGCCGACAAGTTGCCCGCAAGGCTGGCCGAGAAGGTGCGCACCGGCCGGCACCTGAGCAAGGCCGATCATCAGCAGTGGCACGCCATCCTGAACCAGCGCGGCTGGCTGGACAACCACTGGCCGACGCAGCACGGCGGCCCGGGCTGGAACGCGGTGCAGAAGTTCATCTTCGAAAACGAGTGTGCGCTCGCGCATGCGCCGCGCATCGTGCCGTTCGGGGTCAACATGCTCGGGCCGGTGCTCATCAAGTACGGCAGCCCGGCGCAGCAGCAACACTGGCTGCCGCGCATCCTCGACGGCGCCGACTGGTGGTGCCAGGGCTATTCGGAGCCAGGCGCCGGCTCCGACCTGGCGTCAGTGAAGACCACTGCCGTGCGCGGCAGCGATGCGCAGGGCGAGCACTACACCGTCAACGGGCAGAAGACCTGGACCACGCTGGGCCAGCATGCCAACATGATCTTCTGCCTGGTGCGCACCTCGCGTGACGCGAAGAAGCAGGAGGGCATCAGCTTCCTGCTGGTCGACATGGCCTCGCCCGGCGTCGAGGTGCGGCCGATC
>JANNZD010000314.1:0-7623 GCA_031410435.1 Betaproteobacteria bacterium
GCCTGCCTTATCGCGACCGGTCGCATTTCGATGCCCAGCAGGTGCTGGAGTCTGGCGGCATCAAGCCGTTTGCGCTCGACACCGGCTGGCTGGGCCGGGCGCTGGCCGGCAGCGGCCACAAAGGCCTGGCCATGCAGACGGCGGTGCCGCTGGTGCTGCGCGGCCATGCCGATGTGGACACCTGGGTGCCGTCCACCCAGCCCGACCCAGCGCCCGACCTGGTGGCCCGGCTGGAGCGCCTGTACGCCAGCGACCCGAGCCTGGCGCAAGCCCTGGCACGGGCACGCGAGTTGCGGCTGGACGCCGCCATGCCGGCCGCCAAGGGCGCGGCCGCCCAGGCCCCCGGCATGGCCGCCCAGGCCCCCGGCATGGCCGGCCCGGCGTCCGGCATGGCCGGCGCGGCGTCCGGCATGGCCGAGGCCAGCGCCACCCCGCTGGCCGCCGGCCGGCAGGCCCTGCTGGTGCTGGCGCGCCAGGCCGCGCGCTTCTTGGCCCAGCCCGAGGGGCCCCAAGCGGCGGTGTTGTCCCTGGGCGGCTGGGACACCCATGCCAACCAGGCGGGTGAGACCGGGCCGTTGGCCAACAACCTGGGTACGCTGGACGCCGCCCTGCTGGCCTTGCGCGAGGGCTTGACCGGCGCTGCCGCCGCCGACACCTGGCGCCGCACCGTGGTACTGGTGGTGACCGAGTTCGGCCGCACCGTGGCGATCAATGGCACCCAGGGCACCGACCATGGCAGTGGCGCTGCCGCGCTGCTGCTGGGGGGCGCGGTGCACGGGGGGCGGGTGCTGGCGGATTGGCCGGGTCTGGCCCCGGCCCAGCGCCACGAGGGCCGCGACCTGCGCGTGACCACCGACCTGCGCGCAATCTTCAAGACCGTGCTGACCGAGCACCTCGGGCTGGCGCCCGCCCGGGTCGGCCAGTGGGTGCTGCCGGGCACCGCAGGCCTGCGCAATCTGCCGCTGCTGCGCACCTGACCCGGCCGGCCGACTGAGCGCGCGGCGAACGCTTCAGCGCCTGGCGTCGGGCCGGCTGGTCTGCCAGATATGGCGGGCCATCAGCGTGGCGGCGCCACGGTGGGCATTGGCAAAACCCAGGGCTCGCTGGGCCCACTCGTTGCGCTCGGTGCCGGTGGCGATCTTGACCGCCTCCAGCACGCCTTCATTGATGTCGGCCACGCTCACCGCTGCCCGCACCAGCTGGGCTTGCCGCGACGCCTGGGCAAAATTGAAGGTGTAGGGGCCCATCACCACCGGGCAACCGCAGGCCGCTGCCTCGATCAGGTTCTGCCCACCCAGCGGCGCAAAGCTGCCCCCCAACAGGGCGACATCGGCGCAGGCGTAGTACAGCGGCATTTCGCCCATGCTGTCGCCCAGCCAGACATCGGCCTGGTCGGCGCCGATCGGCGGGTTTTCCAGCCATTGGCTGCGAAAGTCCACCGCCAGGCCCTGCATGCGCACCAGCACGGCCACTTCTTCGAAACGCTGGGGATGGCGCGGCACCAGCAGCAGCAGGGGCCGGGGCTGCGGCAGCGCACCCCAGGCGGCCAGCAACGGCCCTTCCTCGCCCTCGCGCGTGCTGGCCGCCAGCACCACCGGCCGGTTCAGGCGCTGGCGCCATTGCAGGCCCAGCGCGGTCAGCTTGGGCGGCGGGGTCACATCGAACTTGAGGTTGCCGCTGACCATCACCTTGGGCGCACCGGCATGGCGCAGCCGGCGCGCATCGTCCACCGTCTGCGCCAGCACCAGCGCCAGCCGGCGCACCGCCGGATGGATCAGCGACGCCAGGCGCCGGCCCTTCAGGGCGCTGCGTTCGCTCAGCCTGGCATTGGCCAGGATCATCGGCACGCCGGCGCCTTGCGCGGCCCACATCAGGTTGGGCCAAAGCTCGGTCTCCATCAGCACCCCTACGCTGGGCTGGAAATGACGCAGGAAACGGCGCACCGCACCCGGGGTGTCATAGGGCAGCCAGACCTGGCCGTCGGCCTCATGCATCAGCTTGCGCCCGGCCACCCGGCCGGTGGCGGTGCCGTGGGTGAGCAGCAGGCGCATATCGGGGTGGGATTTGCGCAGCGCCTCCACCAGCGGCGCCGCAGCACGCGCCTCGCCAAGCGAGACCGCATGCAACCAGACCGCACCCGGCATCGGCCGGCGGCCGCGGTAGAAGCCCAGGCGCTCGGGCCACCACATGCGGTAGAGCGGCTCACTGGCCCCGCGCCGCCACAGGCGCCACAGATAGGCCGGCGTGGCCAGGCACAAGGCCCAGCCATAGGCCTTGCGTACCAGGGCCTCAAGCCAGGATTTCATGGCTTCGCCCAGCGGCCCGGCAGGCGCTCAGACAAGCTGCACTGGCGGCACACAGCGCATCAATGGGCCGCCTGTGCAAGCTGGGCGTCGGGCTTGACGGCGCGCAGCGCGGCCATGAAGTCGTGTTCGATGCGGGCCAGCGCGGCCGGTGTGTGGCCCTCGAAACGCAGCACCAGCACCGGTGTGGTGTTGGACGCCCGCACCAGGCCGAAGCCGTCCTTGTAGTCGGCGCGCAGGCCGTCGATGGTGCTGATCCGGGCGCCCGGGAAGCGCGCACCCGCCTGCAGTGCCGCAACCACCCGCGGCGGCTCACCTTCAGCACAGGCCACGTTCAACTCGGGCGTTGAAAACGAGGTGGGCAGTGCGTCCAGCAGCGCGCTCGGGTTGGGGCTGCGCGACAGGATCTCGAGCAGGCGCGCTGCGGTGTACATCGCGTCGTCGAAGCCGTACCAGCGCTCGCCCATGAAGATATGGCCGCTCATCTCACCCGATATCGGCGCGCCCACCTCGCGCATCTTGGCCTTGATCAGCGAATGCCCGGTCTTGTACATCATCGGCACCCCGCCGGCCTTGCGGATCACCGGGGCCAGGCGTTGCGAGCATTTGACGTCATAGATCACCGTGGCCCCCGGGTTGCGGCTGAGCACATCGCGTGCCAGCAGCATCAGCTGGCGGTCAGGGTAGATGATGTGGCCGTCGCGGGTGACCAGGCCGAGCCGGTCGCCATCGCCGTCGAAGGCCAGGCCCAGTTCGGCGCCGGTGGCATGCACCACCTTGATCAGATCGGCCAGGTTCTCGGGCTTGCTGGGGTCGGGGTGGTGGTTGGGGAAGTCGCCATCCACGCGCGAGTACAGGTCTATGACTTCGCAGCCCAGGGCCCTGAGGATGCCCGGCGAACTGGCCCCGGGGATGCCGTTGCCCGAATCGACCACGATCTTCATCGGCCGGGCCAGCCTGCAATCCTGGGTGATGCGGGCGCTGTATTCGGGCAGGATGTCCATGCGGGCGCTGCGGCCCTTGGCGCCGCGCCGGGCGCGGGTATAGGTCTCGGTCTCGATGCGCTGGCGCAGGCGCTGGATGTCGTCGCCGTAGATGGCGCGGCCCTGCATCACCATCTTGAAGCCGTTGTAGTCCTTGGGGTTGTGGCTGCCCGTGACCTGGATGCCGGCGCTGCAGCCCTGCGCGCCGCGGGTGGCGGCCACGTAATACAGCATCGGCGTGGTCACCGCGCCCAGGTCCACCACATCCAGGCCGGTGGATGCCAGCCCGCGCACCAGTGCAGCCACCAGCGCCGGGCCCGACAGGCGGCCGTCGCGGCCCACCACCACCGCCTTCTCGCCGGCGGCGACCGCCTCGCTGCCGAAGGCGCGGCCCAGATGCTCGGCAAAGGCCGTATCGATGTCCTTGCCGACAACGCCGCGGATGTCATAGGCCTTGAATGCCGAAGCCGTCACATGCATGGGGGGTCCTGGTGGGGGAATCTCATCCATTGTAGGGATCGCAGTCGGCGCCCCGGTTCGGCCGCCAGGCGGCCAGGCACAGGTCCGAAAACGGCCAGCATCCGGCCCGGCACTGCCTATCATGGGCGCCATGCCCAGCCCCACCCGCCCGTCCGGCAGCCGCAGCCAGCCACTGCATGACGATGCCGCCTACCAGGCCCTGCGCACCCGCGACGCGCGCTTTGACGGGCGCTTGTTCATCGGCGTCACCTCGACCGGCATCTATTGCCGGCCGGTCTGCCGGGTGCGGCCGCCACGGCGCGAGAACTGTCGCTTCTTCGGCCAGGCCGCGCTGGCCGAGGCCGGCGGCTTCCGGCCCTGCCTGCGCTGCCGCCCCGAATTGGCGCCCGGCCTGTCGCTGACCGATTCCAGCGAGGTGCTGGCAGCCCAGGCCGCGCGCTGGCTGGCCCAGGCGGCGCAGGACGGCAGCGATCCCACGATGACCGGCCTGGCCGCCCGCCTGGGCGTGACCGACCGCCACCTGCGCCGCATCTTCCTCAAGGCCCATGGGGTGACGCCGATCGCCTGGCTCACCACCCAGCGCCTGCTGCTGGCCAAGCAGCTGCTGACCGACACCGCCCTGCCGGTGCAGCAGGTGGCGCTGGCCACCGGCTATGCCAGCCTGCGCCGCTTCAATGCGGCCTTTGCCGAGCATTACCGGATGAACCCGACCCGGCTGCGCCAGGCACGCGGCGACACACCGCTGCGCGAGGCCGCACTGCGCCTGGCCTGGCGCCCGCCCTACGATCTGGACGGCGTGCTGGCCTTCTTCCAGCAACGCGCCCTGCCCGGGGTTGAGCAGGTGGACGGCCGGGTGCTGCGCCGCAGCCTGTCGGTGTGGCACCAGGGCCAGTGGCTGGACGGCTGGCTGTGCGCCCGCTTCGTGCCCGAGCAGCATGAGCTGCAGCTGCGCCTGGCGCCGGCGCTGATGCCGGCCGCCGGCAACCTGATCGCCCGCACCCGCCAGGCTCTGGACCTGGACGCCGACCCGGCCCGCATCGACGCGGTGCTGGACGCCGGCCCGCCCCTGCCGGGGCCGGCGCTGGCCGGGGTGCGCCTGCCCAGCGGTTGGGACGGCTTCGAGATGGCGGTGCGAGTGATTCTGGGCCAACAGGTCACGGTGGCGGCAGCGCGCACCCTGACCCGGCGCCTGGTCGAGCGCTTCGGCCGCCCGCTGCAGACCCCGTTTGCCGGGTTGGACCGGTTGTTCCCGTCGGCGGCCACGCTGGCCGAGGCCGACCCGGCCGCCATCGGCACCCTGGGCATCGTGCGCCAGCGCGTGGCGGCGCTGCAGGCGGTGGCACGCGAGGTGGCCGCGGGCCGGCTGCTGCTGCAGCCCAGCGCGCCGGTCGACGCCACCCTGGCCGCGCTGTGCGCGCTGCCCGGGATTGGCGACTGGACCGCCCACCTGATCGCGATGCGCGCGCTGGCCTGGCCTGACGCCTGGCCGGCCAAGGACATCGCCGTGCTCAATGCGCTGCGTGGCCTGACCGGCGGCGAGCGCAATGCCACCCAGGCCGGCGCGCTGGCCGAAGCCTGGCGGCCCTGGCGCGCCTATGCGGTGATGCGGCTGTGGCGCAGCCTGGAGCCCACCTTGTCCGGCTTGCCTGTCAACCCTGCACTGGAAACACCATGCCCCAGCACCATCCCCACCTGACCGCGCAATGCCGCCTGGCCACCCCGCTGGGGCCGCTGATGGCCGCCGCCACCGACCAAGGCCTGGCCGGCCTGTGGTTCGACGACCAGGCCCACCACCCGGGCGCCAGCGCGGTGCCCGAGCGGCCCGGCCACCCGATGCTGCAGGCCGCCGCGCAAGATCTGGCGGACTACTTTGCCGGCCGCCCCGCCGCCGGCCCCCGGGTGGCGCTGGACCTGCACGGCACGCCCTTCCAGCGCGCCGTCTGGCAGGCGCTGCTGGCCCTGCCGCATGGCAGCACCAGCACCTATGGCCGGATCGCAGCCCAGGCCGGCGCGCCGGCGGCGGTGCGCGCGGCCGGTGCTGCGATCGGCCGCAATCCGGTGAGCATCCTGGTGCCCTGCCACCGGGTGCTGGGCCAGGACGGTTCGCTCACCGGCTATGCCGGCGGCCTGCACCGCAAACAGGCCCTGCTGCGGCTCGAAGGCATCATGCCCGGATGAAAACCCGCGATCTGACCGAGTTGCTGCTGCTGGCTGCCATCTGGGGCAGCTCCTTCCTGTTCATGCGCCTGGTGGTGCCGGCCTTTGGGCCGGTGGGGCTGGCCTTCGTGCGCGTGGCCGGCGCGGCCCTGCTGCTGCTGCCGCTGCTGGCGCTGCGGGGCGAGTGGTCCGCGCTGGCCCGCCACTGGCGGGCCTTGATCGTGCTGGGCCTGGCCAACTCTGCCTTGCCCTTTCTGTGCTTTGGTTACGCGGCCTACACCCTGCCGGCCGGCCTGGCCGCAATCTTCAATGCAGCCACACCGCTGTTCACCGCGCTGATCGCCTGGTTCTGGCTGGGCGACGCGCTCAACCGCTGGCGCAGCCTGGGCCTGGCCCTGGGCTTTGCCGGCGTGGCCGGCCTGGCGCTGGTCAAATCATTGGCCGGCGGTGCGGTCGGGGGGCTGCAGTTCGACCTGCCCACACTGCTGGCCATCGCCGCCTGCCTGGCGGGCACGCTGATGTACGGCTATGCGGCGATCTTCTCCAAGCGTTACCTGACCGGCGTGCCAGCGATGGCGCTGGCCGCAGGCAGCCAGGCCGCTGCCGGGCTGGCCCTGCTGGTGCCGGCGCTGCTGACCTGGCCGGACCAGGCGCCGAGCGGGCGTGACTGGGCCATCGCCGCAGCCCTTTCGGTGCTGGCTTCGGGCGTGGCCTACATCCTGTATTTCCGGCTGCTGAGCCGGGTCGGGCCGACCCAGGCCTCTACCGTGACCTTTCTGGTGCCGGTGTTTGCAAGCGTCTGGGGCGGCCTGGTGCTGGGCGAGCGGGTCAGCCTGCCGATGGCGCTGGGCGGCGCGGTGATCCTGGCCGGCACAGCCCTGGTGCTGGGCCTGTGGCCGCGCAAGCCGGCGTCGGGCCAGCCTCCGGCGCGCGCCTAAAATCCGGGGTTTACCTTCCCAGAGCGAGCAACCCGTGGGCGCCAACATCCTTCAACAGCTTCCGGCCGGCGAACGCGTCGGCATTGCCTTCTCCGGCGGGCTCGACACCAGTGCGGCCGTGCACTGGATGCGCGCCAAGGGCGCCATCCCCTGTGCCTACACCGCCAACCTGGGCCAGCCCGACGAGGCCGACTACGACGAGATCCCCCGCAAGGCCCTGGCCTACGGCGCCGAAACCGCGCGCCTGGTGGACTGCCGCGCCCAACTGGTGGCCGAGGGCATCGCCGCGATCCAGTGCGGCGCCTTCCACATCAGCACCGGCGGGGCCACCTACTTCAACACCACGCCGCTGGGGCGTGCAGTCACCGGCACCGCACTGGTGGTGGCCATGAAGGAAGACCAGGTCAACATCTGGGGCGACGGCAGCACCTACAAGGGCAATGACATCGAGCGCTTCTACCGCTATGGCCTGCTGGCCAACCCGGCCCTGCGCATCTACAAGCCCTGGCTGGACCAGACCTTCATCGACGAGCTGGGCGGCCGCAAGGAGATGAGCGAATACCTGCTGGCGGCCGGCTTCGACTACAAGATGAGTGTCGAGAAGGCCTATTCCACCGACAGCAATATGCTGGGCGCTACCCACGAGGCCAAGGACCTGGAGCTGCTCAGCGCCGGCATGCACATCGTCACCCCGATCATGGGGGTGGCCTTCTGGAAGCCCGAGGTTGAGGTCAAGGCCGAGACGGTGACGGTGCGCTTCGA
>JANNZD010000315.1:0-3829 GCA_031410435.1 Betaproteobacteria bacterium
CGGGCTGTGGGCCGGCCCCGGCCCCAGCCCAAGCCCGGCAGCCTGACCGCGCCATAAGCCACAGCGCAGCCGTGCCGCCCCCCCTGGCTGCAGGCTGCCAGGCTGCTGCCGGGCCCTGGATCGCCGTTACACTTCGCCGGCCATTTTGTGAAGCCTGCGCACCGCCCCCGGGGTGGCCTGCCCAGGCGCATCGTCCCCGGTCACGGCCCCCCAGCGGGCTTTGGAGCGCAAGTGAACATGAAGACCCCCGATTTCCCGCAGCCCGGCCGCTTGACTGCCCGTATCGGACTGGTGGCGCTTGCTGCGTCTATGTTGCTGTTGTCGGCCTGTGGCGACAAGAAGGAAAAAGGCGCCAGCCAGACGGCTGTCAAGGTCAACAAATCCGAAGTGACGGTGCACCAGATCAATTTCGTGCTGCAGCAGCAGCGCGGCATCAAACCCGAGCAAACCGACGCCGCCAGCAAGCAGATCCTCGAGCGCCTGATCGACCAGGAGCTGGCCCTGCAAAAGGCCGATGACCTGAAGATCGACCGCGACCCGCGCGTGGTGCAGCAGCTGGAGGCCGCCAAGCGCGAAATCATCGCCCGCGCCTATCTTGAGAAAGTGGGCGAGGCCGCCGCCAAGCCGTCGCCCGAAGAGATCAAGGCCTATTACGACGCCAAGCCCGCGCTGTTCTCTGAGCGGCGCATCTACAGCCTGCAAGAGATCAGCATCGAGGCCCGCCCCGAGCAGATCGGCCTGCTGCGCGACAAGCTCAGCGCGGCCAAGAACATCGCTGAGTTCACTGAGTTTCTGAAGGCCAGCGACTTCAAGTTTGCGGGTAACCAGGCAGTGCGCACTGCCGAGCAACTGCCGCTGCAGGGGCTGGACGCCTTCTCGAAGTTGAAGGACGGCCAGGCCATGATCAACCAGGGCCCCAACGGCGTGCAGGTGGTGGTGCTGGCCGGCTCGCGCAGCCAGCCCGTGACCGAAGAGCAGGCCAAGCCCGCGATCGAGCAGTTCTTGCTGAACGAGCGCAAGCGCAAGCTGGTGGAAGAAGACGTCAAGGCCATGCGCGCCGCCGCCAAGATTGAATATGTGGGCAAGTTTGCCGAGGGCGCGCCGGGCGCGGCGTCTGCACCCGCTGCGGCCGCCAAGCCCATGCCCGCGCCGGCGTCGGCCACAGCCCCCGCAGCCACCGGCAGCAGCGGCCTGAGCGCCACCGACATCAGCAAAGGGATGGGCCTGAAGTGAAGCGTCTCGCCAAGCACCTCACCCCGCTGGCCTATGGCGCGCTGGCCCTGGGCCTGTGCCTGGGCTGCGGCGGCATTAGCACCGCCCGCGCCCAGGGCGCCACCGCCACCGCCGTGGCCGCCACCGACTACAAGCTGGGCGCTGGCGACGTGGTGCGCATCAACGTCTACCAGAACCCCGACCTGACGCTTGAAACCCGTGTCACCGAGGCCGGCTTCGTCAGCTACCCGCTGCTGGGCGCCATCCGCCTGGGCGGCATCAGCGTTACCGCCGCCGAGAAGCTGATCGCCGACGGCCTGCGCAGCGGCAATTTCGTCAAGCAGCCGCAGGTGACGCTGGTGGTGATGCAGGTGCGCGGCAACCAGGCCAGCGTGCTGGGCCAGGTAAACCGCCCGGGGCGCTACCCGATCGAGGTAACCGACATGCGCCTGACCGACCTGCTGGCCATGGCCGGCGGGGCGGCCCAGGGCGGGGCCGACACCGTGGTGGTCACCGGCACCCGCAACGGCCAGGCCTACCGGCTGGAAGTCGACCTGCCCATGCTGTTTGCGCCCGGCGGCAAAGACAAGGACATCACCATCCTCAACGGCGACGCGGTCTGGGTAGACCGCCAGCCCCTGGTCTACATCTACGGCGAGGTGCAGCGCCCCGGCCCGATGCGGCTGGAGCGCGGCATGACCCTGATGCAATCACTGGCCACCGGCGGTGGCCTGACCCAGCGCGGCACCGAAAAAGGCATCCGCGTGCACCGCAAGGCCGCCGACGGCCGGGTGCAGGTGATCACCCCGGCGCTGGACGACAAGATGCTGGATGGGGACGTGGTGTATGTGCGTGAGAGCTTGTTCTAAGGCCTGCCTTGAACTTCGACGCCAAGAAAATCCAGGCTTTGCCAGATTTCCGACTTCAAGTGGAATTGGCGGATGGTCAGCAGGGCTACTTTGACATGACGCCGCACCTTGCAATGCCGGGGTTCAGCGCGTTGCGCGACCCAGCCTATTTCAGTCGGGTAACCATTTTGTTTGGAGCTGCCACTTGGCCCGAAGGCGAAGACATCGCGCCTGAGACTTTGGCCGCTGAATTGAAAACCTCTGCCACGGCATGATCCTGACCGCAAACCCAGCAGCGGCCCGCACCTGAGCGAGTAAACAAACACCCATGCGCCTGAGCCCTGACCAGACCCGTGTGATCGTGCAATGCGTGCGCCAGCAGTTTGGTGCCGACGCCGGGGTGATGCTGTTTGGGTCCCGGCTGGATGACGCGGTGCGCGGCGGCGATGTCGACCTGTTGGTGGAGAGCCCTGAGCCCCCATCGTTGATGCAACGGGCGCGGGCCACCCTGGCGCTGGAAACAGCGCTGAACCTGCCGGTGGACATCGTGGCCACGCAGCGCGGCACCCCGGGCAGCGCGTTTGCACGCATCGCCCGCAGCCGGGCCCAATGGCTGGAGGTGCCGGCGTGACGAGCAATTCACAGCCAAACAGACCGATGAAGCCGCTCTTGGTCAAGAACCACAGCAATAGAGGTACGAAATGATCGATTGGTCAAGCTGTACATCCACTGAGCGCCATCCCGACGTGATGAGTGGTGCCTGGGTCTTCTCAGGCACGCGTGTGCCGGTGGCGGCCTTGTTCGAGAACCTGGAAGACGATGTGCCCGTGCAGCAATTTGTTGCCTGGTTTCCTGGGGTCACGTTGGCGCAAGCGCGCGCCGTGCTGGAGCATGCAGCGGGCAGCGCGTTGGCTGAGGCATGAATGCGGGTACTTTTCGATCAAGGTACGCCGGCGCCGTTGCGCCATGCGCTTGTGGGCCATGCGGTTGTAATAGCCCAAGAACACAATCTTTGCGCGATTGCGGTCGCATGAGTCGGGTGCGCCAGGCTATTGCTGCTCACTGACGCCGACCCCTGGTAATTAAGGAAAGCCCTCCATGACCTTCGGACAGTTCCTGTCAATCCTGCGGGCCCGCAAATGGGCGGCGCTGCTGGTGTTCTTGCTGGTGGTGGCCACCACCGTGGGCGTGAGCCTGCTGCTGCCCAAGCAGTACACCAGCAACGCGTCCATCGTGGTGGACATCAAGCCTGACCCGGTGTCGGCCATGGCCTTTCCGTCGATGGCGATGCCCAGCTTCATGGCCACCCAGGTGGACATCATCACCAGTGACCGTGTGGCCCTGCGCGTGATCCGCGACCTGAAGCTGCTGGACAGCCCGCAGCTGCGCCAGCAATGGCAAGAAGAGGCCGAGGGCAAGGGCACCATCGAGCAATGGCTGGTGGATTTGCTGCAGAAGAAGCTGGATGTGAAGCCCTCACGCGAGAGCAATGTGATCCAGATCGGCTACAAATCACCCGACCCGCGCTTTGCCGCCGGCCTGGCCAATGCCTTTGCGCAGGCCTATATCGCCACCACGCTGGAGCTTCGGGTTGACCCGGCCAAACAGTTCACCAACTTCTTCAACATCCAATCCAAAGAAGCGCGCGACGCGCTGGAGCGGGCCCAGGCCCGCGTGTCCACCTACCAGCGCGAGAAGGGCATCATCGCCAGCGATGAGCGGCTGGATATCGAGAACGCGCGCCTGAGCGAGCTGTCATCGCAACTGGT
>JANNZD010000316.1:0-3049 GCA_031410435.1 Betaproteobacteria bacterium
CAGCACGGTGTAGCCCTGCAGGCGGGCCTGCGCGCTGGCGCCGCGCACGATTTCGGCAAAGTAAGGGTTGGCCATATTGGGTACCAGCACCAGCAGCAGCTGGCTGCGGCCGGTGGACAGGCCGCGCCCGAAGGGGCTGGCGCGAAAGCCCAGGGTCTCGATCGCAGACTGCACCCGCCGGCGGGTGGCCTCAGCCACCGGCTTGCTGCCGTTGAGCACCCGCGAGACGGTGGCGGTAGACACCCCGGCGAGCTGGGCAACAGCATCTATGGACGGCTTGACGGCTGGCATGTGGGGGCGCCCAGAGGCTGTGCGTCGCTGCGCAGGGAGGGTGATTGTTCAGCCGCGATTATGGTCAATCGGGCAATCGCTTGCCCAGCCGTTCTTACAGTGAAATGGCTAGGGTTTGTCTCCATTTCTAGCAAAATGGGAAACCGCTTACATTGCTCCTCGCCAGCGCCGCTTGGCGCCCCGGATGGGGTTCGCGGCGGCGGGCAAGCCCTTAGACGTCCTGCGGAGACAAGCATGCACAAGTCGCTCTCACTGACCCCCGTCCGGCCCCTGGCCCTGGCCGCGCTGGCTGCCTGGGGTGGCCTGCTGGCGCCGGCCGCTCAGGCGGCCGAATCGGTGGAGGTGATCCATTGGTGGACCAGCGGCGGCGAAACCGCTGCGGTGGCCAAGTTCAAGGAGGCGCTCAGCGCCAAGGGCGTGGAGTGGAAGGACCTGGCCGTGGGCGGTGCCGACAACCAGCGCACCCTGCTCAAGACCCGGGTTGGCAAGGGCAGCCCGCCGGATGCCGCGATGATCAACTCGGACGTGCGCGCCTATGCCGCCAACCCCGACAACGTGGCCAACTTGAACGACCTGGCCGCCAAGGGCAACTGGGACGCCGTGCTGCCCGCGCCAGTGCAGCGCTACGCCAAGATGGGCGGCAAGAACTACGTGGCGGTGCCGGTCAATGTGCACCGCCAGAACGTGATGTGGATCAGCACCGACGCGATGAAGAAGATCGGCGCCAGCGCCGCGCCCAAGACCTGGGACGAATTCTTCGCGATGGCCGACAAGGCCAAGGCCGCCGGCATCATGCCGCTGGCCATGGCCGAGGACGGCTGGGTCAACTTCATGTTCATCCAGGTGGCTTACGGCACGCTGCAGCCCGAGGCCTTCCGCAAGGCCTTCTACGATGTCGACGACGGGCTGCTCAAGGGCCCGGGCATGGTCAAGGCCTTCGAGGTGATGCGCAAGGCGCGCAGCTATGTCGACCGCAGCGCCAGCACCCGCAAGTGGAACGAGGCCACCCAGATGGTGATCCAGGGCAAGGCCTTGGCCCAGGTGATGGGCGACTGGGCCAAAGGCGAGTTCACGCTGGCCGGCAAGAAGGCCGGGGTCGACTACCTGTGCGCCACCGTGCCGGGCAGCGGCAACGGCCATGTCTTCAACTCCGACGCCTTCATGTTCTTCAAGCATGGCAAGGAGTCGCCGGGCCAGCTGCAACTGGCCTCGGTGTTCATGGACAAGGACGCGCAGGTGGCCTTCAGCCAGCTCAAGGGCTCGGTGCCGGTGCGCATGGACGCCGACGTGTCCAAGTTCGACGACTGCGCCCGGCAGAGCTATGCCGACTTCGTGGCTGGTGGCAAGAACGGCAGCCTGGCCGCCGGCCCGGCGATGCTGCAGACCCCGGCGCGCATCGCCGCCTGGCGTGACGTGGTGCTGGCCTTCTGGAACGACGACGGCATCAGCCCGCAGCAGGCCGCCGACAAGATGGCCGCCGCCGCCAAGGCCAACTGAGGCCGCCGCCAGCCCTGCCTGAGCCCGTCGATCACGCGCCCTTGGCCATGCACCGCAGCCCCCTGGCCCAGCGCCTGAGCGACTGGCTGCCGCAACTGGCGATCTCGCCGGCGGTGGTGGTCAGCCTGCTGTTCTTCTACGGCCTGACAGGCTGGGTGGCGGCGGTGTCCTTCACCGGGTCGCAAGGCCTGTTGACCTGGGACTGGGTGGGCCTGGCCCAGTACCAGCGCCTGTGGGCCGACGACAACTGGTGGCGCGCGCTGGGCAACCTGCTGCGCTTCCTGCCCATCGTGGTGGGCGTGCCGATGGTGCTGGGCTGCCTGTTGGCGGTGTTGCTCGATCAGAAAGTGCGTTTCGAGGGCGGCTTCCGCACCATTTACCTCTACCCGCTGGCCCTGAGCTGGATTGTCTCGGGCACCATCTGGCGCTGGTTGCTGTCGCCCGACACCGGCATCGAGGCCTGGCTGCACGGCGCGGGCTTCCCGAATGCGGTGTTCGACTGGATCGTCCAGCCCAGGCAGTCGATCTATGCGCTGGCGCTGGTGGCGGTGTGGCATGGCACCGGTTTCGTGATGGCGATGTTCATCGCCGGGCTGCGCAGCGTCGACGATTCGGTCTTCAAGGCCGCGATGATCGACGGCGCCAGCCTGCCGCGCATCTACTGGCGCATCGTGCTGCCCACGCTGCGGCCCACGGTGTTCAGCGCCGCGCTGATCCTGCTGCCGGCGGCGCTGCGCACCTTCGACCTGGTGGTGGTGCTCACCCAGGGTGGCCCGGGCCAGAGCAGTGTGCTGCCGGCCTTCTACACCTTCGACCGCTTCTTCCGCCGCGACCAGATGGGCCTGGGCGCGGCCTCGGGCAGCATCTTGCTGATGATGTGCGTGGCCATTGCCGTGCCCTACATCCTGGGTGAGTTGCGCAAGCAGCGCCATGACTAGCCTCATCGCCGCCCGGAGCCGCCATGCGTGACCCTCTGCGTTTGCCCGGCCAGCGCCGGTCCTGGGGCCGCTGGCTGGTCTATGCCGGCCTGCTGCTGGCGGCGCTGTTCTTCGCGCTGCCGGCCTGGTTCGGCATCGTCAATGCCTTCAAGCCCCTGAAGGAGATCCAGGCCGGCAATGTACTGGGCCTGCCGGCGCAGTGGACCATCGAGCCCTGGATCGCGGCCTGGTCCAGCGCCTGCACCGGCGGGCCGAAGTGCGCCGGCCTGTCGCGCTACTTCGTCGACTCGCTGCTGGTGGTGGTGCCGGCCACGCTGATCTCC
>JANNZD010000317.1:0-1731 GCA_031410435.1 Betaproteobacteria bacterium
AAGGTCTGCGCCTCGCCCATGCCACCGGCGGCCGCTGCCACGCGCTCATAGTGGTTCACCGACGTGGCGGGCGGGATGGCGTCCTCGGCCAGGCCGGTATAGGTGATCACCTTGCGCCCCAGCTGGCGCAGCCGGGACAGATCGGCGCTGTCGCTGCTGACGCGGCCCATCGCCCCGTCCAGCGCCAGCCCCTTGTTGAACGCATCGGCGAGTGCGGCGTGGTCGATCTCGCGCCATTTGTCGCGCTCGGCGGTGAAGCTGTTGATGATCTCGCCGCCGGCATTCACCGCCTTCGACGGCGCATAGCGAACGTCCTGCAGAGCCATCGCCAAGCGCTCGGCGTTGTTGACGCTGCCGATCAACGCGCCCCAGTTGGCGCCGCGCGGGAAGCTCCACCACAGTTGCCGCGCACCCAAGGACAGGCCGCTGCGGGCCTGCGCGGTCTCGGCCGCGTCATAGCTGCCGTCGCTGGTGATGCCGTACCAGAGCTTGTTGATGACCCGTGCTTCCTTCAGATCAACGCAAGTCTTGGCGTCGGAGTTGCTGCCGATCACACCCTCGCCGGCAACACCGCTGCACAGCGCGGCGGCGTCCTTGGCTGGGTCGTAGCTGCAGGCAAAAGGGTCGAGCAGAAAGCCCAAGCCCTGCTTGTCGCAGGCCTGCACCGCACGCCGGTTGGCCTCGGTCATCTTTTGCTGGAAGTTGGCGGCCGCAAAGGCCGGGTCGGCCGAGCTGTAGCCCAGGTCGGTCTTCATCACCACCTGCGGGTAGAAGGCGTTCATCGCGAAGCGCGCGCTGCTGATGGCCGGTGCGGCGAGCAGGTAGCCGTCGTAGAACTCCGGATAGTCCTGCGCCACCTTCCAGCCCTGGCGCCCGCCGGTGGAGTGCCCGTCGAAGTAGGCGTAGCGCGGCGCCTGGCCGTAGTAGAGCGTGACCAGCGCACGGGTCTTGACGGCTTGCTCCACCAGGCTGCGGTAGGCGAAATCCTGGAGCAGGGTCAGGTTCAGCCGGCCATCCGGCAGAAAGCCAGAGGACCCGTTCTGCGACCAGGGCTGGCCGGCATCGGTGGTGCCTGAGGCATAGCCCATGCCGGCGATCACGGGCGCCGGGAATTTGCTGCCCACAGCGGTGGCCAGGGTGGCGCCGTCGCTGGCCGGGTTCAGGTGGCCACCGCCCACATAGCCGCCGCCGTAGTTGCGGATGCGCTGGTTCCAGGCGGCGTGGGTCGGCAGCCAGACCTCGATGCCGATGCCGGCCGAGGTGGACCGGGCGTCGGCCGGCCCGGGGTTGCCGGGGCCGACCTGGAGCTTGACCAGGCACAGGTCGGCGACCAGGGTGACCGGTGAGCCCGAGTCCGCCACAAAGACCTTGTCGCCCTGCTTGAAGGCCTTGACCGCGACCACCGTGGTCAGCGCATCGGGCTTGAAGGCCGACTTGAGGTTGTCGTCACAGGCCAGGGCCGGCCCGCGCGCCGACGGGGTCGAAACAGGCGTGGTCGCAACCGGCCCGCCAGCGCAGGCGCCCAGCAGCGCCGCCAGGGCCATCGCCGCCGCCGACGCCGCGAGGTGAAGCGCTCGCGTCGGGCGCCTACGCTGGCGGCTGGACAGGGCGGAGGGTGCGGCCGTTGCGTCGCTCATGTTTGTCTCCTGGGGTCAGGTTTGAATGCCGGGTGCGGCCATTCCACTGTACTGGCTGCAGGCCGCAACGGCCCTGCGGGTGGCGCTCACGTTG
>JANNZD010000318.1:0-6865 GCA_031410435.1 Betaproteobacteria bacterium
ATCTTGTCGGCAAAGTGCTGCAGGTCGCGCCGGGCATAGCGTTGCTCGGGGTGGTACTCGGGGTAGGCGGCCACCTCGATGTGCCAATCCTCGCCCTGGGTCTCGCGGATGAAGCGCACCAGCTCGGACGCATAGCGGAACTCACCGGCCACCGCCGTGCCGCTGGGCAGGTCGCCGCGCAGCGCCACCACCCTGCGGATGCCCTGGGCCCGGTAGGTGGCCAGGATCTCGGCGATGCCGGCGCGGGTGGAGCCTACGCAGGACAAATGCGGCGCGGCCTCGAAGCCTGCCGCCGCAATGTCTTGCACGGTGGCCAGGGTTTTCTCGCGCGTGGCGCCGCCGGCGCCGTAGGTGACGCTGAAGAACTCGGGCTGCAGCACGCTCAGGTCTTGCACCACGGTCTTGAGTTTCTCGCTGCCCACGGGGGTGTTGGGCGGGAAGAACTCGATGCTGATCGGCAGGGGCAGGGCGCTGGGTGTCATGGGGGTTGGTGCGAAGGTTGGGGGTGGGCCCTGACAAGGCGCGGCGGCCCGGCGCAGGCGCCTCGGGTCAATCGGGCGCCGCCAGATGGCGTTGTGCGGCGTCGGCCAGCTTGCGATCAAAGGTGGCCAGCGGCGCCTTCAGTGCAGCGGCCAGCCAGAGGTAGGCGGCGTCGTAGGCCGAGAGTGCATAGCGTGCCGCCAGGCGGGCGGCAGCGTCGGGCGGCACCGGGTGTAGGTCGATGCGCTGCTCGGCGTAGGTCTGCAGCGCGGCGTCCACCCAGTCTTGCGCCGCCCCCGCGCGCTGCTTCTTGAGGGCCACGCTGGCCAGTTCGTAGGGCAGCAGGGTGGGCGCATGCAGGGCCCGGTCGATCAGCATCGCAGCGGCCGCCTCGCCGGCCGGCTCTTCGAAGATCAGCGCCGCCAACGCACTGCAATCGGCCACCACGGGCTGCCGCTGCAGCCACAGCGCATGCGGTTCGGCGAGGTACAGGCGACGCGCTACCGTGGCCTGGGTCATCGGCTGTCGCGATCGGCGCGGATCAGGTCCACCGCCAGCGGTAGGCCCGCCGGCGGTGGCACATGGCCCGCGGCGCTGCGGCGCTCGCGCTGGTCAGCCACCAGGTCGGCGACGGACCGCCAGCCCTGTGACTGCACCTTGCCTGCTGCGGCGGCCGCTGGCCCCAGGGGCGCGGTTAGCGCCGCGCCCAAACCCGCGCCCTCTTCGGCTGCTGCACGCTCGATGATGGCCATCAACTCCCCTTGCAGCGAGCGGTGATGGCGCTCGGCCCGGGCACGCAGGCGCTCGGCCACTTGCGCCGAAACCCCTTTGATCGACAGATTGATACTCACAATGGCTCCGCATTGATCAAGTGGATCCATTTTGGCGCCAATTTGATTCGACCGTCAAGCACGGACAGGCCTGCGACGCGTGGTGCTCGCCGCAGGCGCCGCCCGCAGCGATCAATAGCGGTAGGTGTCCAGCTTGTACGGCCCGCTCTTGGGCACGCCGATGTAGGCGGCCTGCTCGTCGCTCAGCTCGGTCAGCTCGGCGTTCAGCGTGACCAGCTGCAGGCGTGCCACCTTCTCGTCAAGATGCTTGGGCAGCACATAGACCTTGCCGATGTCATAGGCGTCCTGGTGCGCATACAGCTCGATCTGGGCGATGGTCTGGTTGGCGAAGCTGCTGCTCATCACATAGCTGGGGTGGCCGGTGCCGCAGCCCAGGTTCACCAGCCGGCCCTTGGCCAGCATCAGGATGCGCTTGGCCGGCTTGCCATCCTTGGCCGGGAACAGGATCTGGTCGACCTGCGGCTTGACCTCGACCCACTCGTATTGCTCGACCGACTCGATGTCGATCTCGTTGTCGAAGTGGCCGATGTTGCAGACGATGGCGTTGTGCTTCATCGCGGCCATGTGGTCATGCGTGATCACGCCCTTGTTGCCGGTGGCGGTGACGAAGATGTCAGCCTTGTCGGCGGCCCAGTCCATGGTCACCACGCGGTAGCCTTCCATCGCCGCCTGCAGCGCGTTGATCGGGTCGATCTCGGTCACCCAGACCTGGGCCGACAGCGCGCGCAGGGCCTGGGCCGAGCCCTTGCCCACGTCGCCATAGCCGGCCACCACGGCGACCTTGCCGGCGATCATCACGTCAGTGGCGCGCTTGATGGCGTCCACCAGGCTCTCGCGGCAGCCGTACAAGTTGTCGAACTTGCTTTTGGTGACCGAGTCGTTGACGTTGATTGCACGGAACAGCAGCGCGCCTTTGGCGGCCATCTCGTTCAGCCGGTGCACGCCGGTGGTGGTCTCTTCGGTCACGCCGATGATCTCGGCGCCCTTGCGGCTGTACCAAGTAGGGTCGATGGCCAGCTTGGCCTTGATCGCGGCGTACAGCTCGCGCTCTTCTTCGCTGGTGGGGTTGGCGATCAGGCTGGCGTCATGCTCGGCCCGCTTGCCCAGGTGCATCAGCAGCGTGGCATCGCCGCCGTCGTCCAAGATCATGTTCGGGCCTTCGCCGGCCCGGCCCTTGGTGCCGAACTCGAAGATGCGGTGGGTGTAGTCCCAGTAGTCCTTCAGGGTCTCGCCCTTGTAGGCGAACACGGGGGTGCCGCGCTCGACCAGCGCCGCGGCCGCATGGTCTTGGGTGCTGAAGATGTTGCATGAGGCCCAGCGCACTTCGGCGCCCAGGGCCTGCAGGGTTTCGACCAGCACCGCGGTCTGGATCGTCATGTGCAGGCTGCCGGTGATGCGGGCGCCCTTGAGCGGCTGGCTGGCCGCGTACTCGCTGCGGATGGCCATCAGGGCGGGCATCTCGACTTCGGCGATGTCCAACTCCTTGCGGCCCCACGCGGCCAGCGTGATGTCGGCAATGGCGTAATGGTCTTGCGGGATGGTCTTCAAAACGGCGTTCATTTCAGGTTTGCTCCGGGGACTGTTGGGGCCCAAGCAGCTGATGACGCGGGGGGAAGGTGAACCTCACCCGCACGATCCAGCTGGGGGTGAGCGACGTTGCACTGAGAAGTGGTTTCGAGCCTGGGGCCGGTAGGCGACCTTGCAACGCTCCTCGAAACAGCGCGTATTTTAAGCACAGGCCGGCCCGGCCTGCACGGCGCGGCTTGTGCGGTGTTGCCGGTCTGGGGCGAAGGTGCCTGGCCCGGCCGCCGCCGGCCGCGCAGACCAGCAAGCGGCGCGCCACCGCACCGGCCAGGCCGACCTGCAGCAGGTGTCGGCAGTGCCGATGCATCGCCCATGGCAGTGGCGCAGGCCATGGGCCGCCGTCCACCGGCCCGAGTTGAGGTCGTCGAGCTGGTTGTCCACCCGGTTTGACCGCCCCGCCCTTGCCGGCGGCGGCGGTGCAGTGGTCTGGCGCGGCAGCCGGCGCAGCGCCTGTGGGAGACTGCCGCGATGGCCCCTTGCCGCGACTCGCCCGCGCCGACCGATACCCGGCTGCGCCCGCTGGTCTGCCTGCCGGCGCCATGCCTGGCCGCGCTGCTGGGCGTGCTGACCGACATCGACGACACCCTGACCCGCGACGGCGTGATCGAGGCGCCGGCCCTGGCCGCGCTGCGGCGCCTGGCTGATGCTGGCGTGCCGGTGGTCGCCATCACCGGCCGGCCCGCCGGCTGGAGCGAGCCGATGGCGCTGGCCTGGCCGGTGGTGGCCATCGTGGCCGAGAACGGCGCGGTGATGCTGCGCCGGCGCGGCGGCGCCCTGCAGGTGGATTTCGTCGCCGATGCTGCCACCCGGGCCGACAACGCGCGCCGCCTGCAGGCCTGTGCCCGGGCCGTGCTGGCCGAAGTGCCGGGCGCCATGCTGGCGCGCGACAGCGCCGGCCGGCTGACCGACATCGCCATCGACCACAGCGAGTTTCAACACCTGCCGCCCGCCGCGATCGACGCGGTGGTGGCGGTGATGCGGCGGCATGGGCTGACGGCCACCGTCAGCTCGATCCACGTCAACGGCTGGATCGGCACCTATGGCAAGCCCAGCGGTGCGCGCTGGGCGGTCGAGACGGCGCTGGGCCGCCGCTGGCAGCCCGGGGACTGGGTCTACCTGGGCGACTCGACCAATGACCAGGCGATGTTCGAGGCCCTGCCGCTGACCGTGGGCGTGGCCAATATCGCGCGCTTCGTGGCGCAGTTGCACTGGCTGCCGGGCTATGTGACCCGTGCCGAGCGCGGCGCCGGTTTTGCCGAGCTGGCCGATGCGTTGCTGGCCGCGCGCGCGGCGGCCGGGATCACAGGCCCAGGAAGCGGCTGATTCGGCCCAACTCGTCGTCCAGCGCAGCGCCAAAGCCGGCATCGACCGGGGCGGCGCCGGCCACATAGCCCAGATCGGCCGCCAGGCGGCCCTGCTGCACCGCCAGATTGCCCCAGCCGATCACCCGCCCGTGCCACAGCAGCGGCAGCGCGTAGTAGCCGCGCACGCGGCGGGGCGCCGGGGTGTAGGCCTCGAAGCGGTAGGCCCAGCCCCACAGCAGCTCGAAGCGGCGGCGGTCCCAGACGATGGGGTCGAAGGGCGCCAGCAGGCGCACCTGCCCGTCCTCAGCATGTCGCTTGCTGGCCGGGTTCTCGCCCTCGGGCCAGAGCCAGGTCAGGCCGTCGACCCGGGCCGAAGGCAGGCGCGCGCGGGCACGCTGCAGGGCCTCAGTGCGGCGGTCGGCCCATTGCGGCGCACCGCTGCGCAGGTGGCTGAGCAACTCGCCCAGCGACGCTGAAGGCAATGGCGCGTACTTGCGCACGATCACATCGACCAGCGCGTCCATCGCCGCCACCGGGTCTTGCGCGGCGGCATTGGCCGGGCGCGCCGCGTACAGCCGTACGCCGCCCTCGCGCCGGGCGATGCGCAGCAGGCCGCGGTAGTGCATCGCATCCAGCAGCTGGGTGCTGGCGTTGGACGTGCCGCCGAACCAGTTGCGCGCCTTGCCATGGGCAAAGGCGGCGTCCACCTCGCGCGGGTGCACCACGCCCTGCGCGCGTACAAAATCCAGCACCGCGGCCGCCTGCTGGTGGCGCGCCACCGGCCACGGGGTGCGCGGGGTGCGCGGGTGCATCAGCGCCTGCGTGTCGCGCGGCAGGAAGCCGTAATTGACGAAGAAATCCTCCTCGATGCCCAGCCGCGCATAGCGCGCCTCCAGGTCGCCGGCGCGGTAGTCCTTGACGCGGTGGCGCAGCGTCAGGTCCTGCGCCCGGGCGGGCGCCCGGATCGGGTCGGCCTGCACGAAGCCCAGCCGGCGGATGGCCTGCGGCAGCGTGGTAGGGGTGAACAGGGTGCGGGCCACCGCATGGCGGCGCAACGCGTCGAGCGTCAAGGGGAGGGCCATGGCGCCAGCCTAGCAGCCCCGGCGCCACCCGGCTGACCGGCGCAACCAGCGCTGTCGGCGCCGGCCCGGCGCGACAATCGCGGGCGATCACTCCCTCCCTACCCAGAGCCGCCATGACCACGATCGGAACCCCGCTGTCCCCCCATGCCACCCGCGTGATGCTGCTCGGCAGCGGTGAACTGGGCAAGGAGGTGCTGATCGCGCTGCAGCGCCTGGGCGTGGAGACGATCGCGGTCGACCGCTACGACCACGCGCCCGGCCAGCAGGTAGCCCACCATGCCCGCACCATCGCGATGAGCGATGCGGCCGCGCTGCGCGCGTTGATCGAGGCCGAGCAGCCCGACCTGGTGGTGCCCGAGATCGAGGCCATCGCCACGCCGGTGCTGGAGGCGATGGAGGCCGAGGGCCGCATCCGCTGCATCCCCACCGCCCGCGCCGCCCGCCTGACCATGGACCGCGAAGGCATCCGCCGCCTGGCGGCTGAGACCCTGGGCCTGCCGACCAGCCCCTACCGGTTCTGCGATTCGCTGGCCGAGTTGCAGGCGGCCATCGACGGCGCGGATGGGCCCGGGATCGGCTACCCCTGCATCGTCAAGCCGGTGATGAGCAGCTCGGGCAAGGGCCAGAGCAGGATCGACGGCCCGGCCGACGTGCAGACCGCTTGGGACCACGCGATGGCCGGCGGCCGGGTCGGGCCGGGCCGGGTGATCGTCGAGGGTTTCATCGATTTCGATT
This sequence comes from Betaproteobacteria bacterium, assembly GCA_031410435.1. GTDB lineage: Bacteria > Pseudomonadota > Gammaproteobacteria > Burkholderiales > Burkholderiaceae_C > Pseudaquabacterium. Next base: position 6,037 of record JANNZD010000318.1, read on the forward strand.
ACGAGATCACCCAGCTGACCGTGCGGGCGGTGGCTGCCGATGGGTCGATCGAAACGCATTTCTGCGAGCCCATCGGCCATGTGCAGGTCAGCGGCGACTATGTCGAGAGCTGGCAGCCCCATGCTATGCACCCGGCGGCGCTGCAGCGCGCGCGCGATATCGCCCAGGCCGTCACCGACAACCTGGGCGGCCAGGGCCTGTTCGGCGTGGAGCTGTTCGTCAAGGGTGAGCAGGTGTGGTTTTCAGAGGTCAGCCCGCGGCCGCACGACACCGGCATGGTGACCATGATCACCCAGTGGCAGAACGAGTTCGAACTGCATGCCCGCGCCATCCTGGGCCTGCCGGTGGACACCGCTTTGAAGAGCCCGGGGGCGAGTGCGGTGATCTATGGCGGGGTCGATGCAAAAGGCATCGTGTTTGGCGGCGTGGCGGATGCGCTGCAGGTGCCCAACAGCGAGATCCGCCTGTTTGGCAAGCCCGAGAGCTTCGTCAAGCGCCGCATGGGCGTGGCGCTGGTGCATGACGCCGATGTGGATCGGGCGCGGGTGCAGGCCAAGTTGGCGGCTTCGCTGGTGAAGCCTCGGGTGGCTTGAGGCTTGAATGACGAAGGGCGGTTTGCGCCGCCCTTGAAGGCCGAAGACGGGTCAGCGGCTGCGCCGTGAATTTCGTTGGCGTGGGCCGGGCCGCTGGCCCTTAACTTCGCCTTACGAAGTTAGCCCACTCCTACGTACGGACAAACCGCGCTTCGCGCGGCGGGCTTACAGCCCGGCCGCTGCACGCAGCGCTGCTGCTTTGTGGCTGCGGCCCGGCCCTGCGGGCCTTCACATCG
>JANNZD010000319.1:0-3055 GCA_031410435.1 Betaproteobacteria bacterium
GCGCTGATGACCGATGCGGCAGTGCTGGGCGCGGCCGACGTGGCGGCGGCGCTGGGCACTGCGACGCCGGCAGGGCCGGTGTCTCGGGCCGTGCCGGGGCCTGTGGTGCCCCCGCCCCCAGGCAGCGCCGCCGCGCCGCCGCCACCCGCCCAGGCCGCGACGGCCCTGTCCGACATCCGCCCGCTGGATGAGATGGTGGGCGAACTGGAGTCGCGGGCCATCCTGCAGGCGTTGGCCGCCACCGGCGGCAACAAGCTGGCAGCCGCCCGCTTGCTGGGCATCGCCCGGGCTACGCTGTACCAGAAGCTGGCCCTGGCCGAGCGGCTGGCGGCGGATCGCCTGCCGGTCACCCGGTGATCTGACGCGCCGGGTGCCTGAGCAATGGCTCCGGGACAGGTCAGCGACCAAATCCGGACACTCGCCAGTGAACCTTCAATAGGCGATCACGAAGCGCGGACTGTCATGGCACTTGGGCATCAATGACCCCGTGAGCATCAGGGAGCCGGCCGTCAACCTTGCCGTCGGATCCGGTCAGGTAGCGATGCATCAGGTCCGACGGGCCCAGATTGTCGATCACGACCAGACCATGCCGCCGAGTGAACGCCACGGCCTCAGCCGGTGACCAGCCTGTGACGAATGGCTCGCCCAACAGCGCAACGCCGTTGGCTTCAGCACCGACGGCATACAAGCCTGCGGTACCCCCCTCGATGACTCGGCGATGAACATAATCGAACACAACAGTGCTGCCAGGAGCGGCATGCTGCGCAATGAAATCCAGCGTCGCGTCATTGGCCGCCGCGCTGACGTACATGGTGATTCCTTCCAGGATGAACAGGGCCTTGTCCGATGCCCGATATCCCGAGCTCGTCAGTGCAGTGGCGAGCGATTGGGTGTCAAAGTCGATGGGCACGTAGTGAACGCCCGTGGGAACGGATCCCATGACACGTTCGACGACCTGCTGCTTGGCGTCGATCGTCGATGGGAGATCGACCTCGAAGAAGCGGAGCTTCGGGTAGCGGCCGGCAAAACGGTATGCGCGGCTGTCGAACCCGGCGCCCAAAATCACCACTTGCTGTGCACCTCGGGCGGCCGCGCGCTCGACCCAGCGATCGATGTGGTGTGTGCGGGCATTCACCAGGAAATACCCCGCGTAGGCCTCCAGGTTGTCGTTCATCACCTCCCGTGCTGCCTCATAGTCCCGAGGAAGTCTTAAAGGCGCGCAGAACTGGTTGGCAAGGCTGTCGCCATTCCTCAGCTTCGGGTCAGGATGCATGGCGGCAATCGCGCGGTATTCGCACACTGCCCGTGCTGTCCAAGAGACTTGCCCTGGCGGAACGGCCCAAGCCGCTTGTATCGCGATCGCGGCCAGGCTCAGCGAAAAGATCAAGGCTCGGAACCTGTTCATGGTGTCAGTTCCGCGGGCGTCAGGGCGAACCAAGGCGCACAGCAATTGCATGACTTCCCAAGGCCAGAAGAATGCGCCCGTCTTGAACCTGGAGGACCGCCTTTTGCCCTGATTGGGAACCCCGCATGGTCATGCTCTGGAGTGTGCTCGCCTGAGGCGTGATCGGCAATGACCGCGCCCATTGCACTGCTGACGCTCAGCGCAGCGCGGCGAACGGCAGCAGAGTGCCGTAGGGCGCCGTCCACCAGCCCGATTGGCCCTTCGCAAAGCTGCCGCAGCACGCGGTGCGGGCCACGAGCGCCAGTTCGCGACAGGTTTGGGCAACGCTGGGTCGCGAAAGGCGGTGGCTTGTATGCCTGGTGTGTTCGTTTGCCAGGCAATTTTCTTGCTTGCCTGAAATACAGGCAGCGAAGTCACGCCTACATTGTCTGAAACGCAGGCACGGCGTGGTGCTGCGAGGCTGGCTGAGGCACCGATCCAGGCCGCTGGCCTCCAAATGCAAGGGTTTGCACTGATCTGGGGCGCATGGCACGGCGGTTGCAATCGCCCATCCCTGACGGGCGCACTCTGCCCCCCTGGCTTCACCCCCTTGGAGACTTGTTGATGATGATTCGACGCCGTGAAATCACTGCCATCGCGCTGGCCGCCGCCGGCCTGCTGGCAGGTCTGGGCAGCGCCCCGTCCGCCTTCGCCCAGAAAGGCGCCGACATCAAGATCGCGCTGATCGCCAGCAAGAGCGGCCCGCTGGAGGCCTATGCCAAACAGACCCTCGTCGGCTTCAACATGGGGCTGGACTACGCCACCCAGGGCACTTTTGCGGTCAACGGCCGCAAGCTGGTGGTGATCGAGAAGGACGACCAGGGCAAGCCCGACGTGGGCAAGAGCGCGCTGGCCGCGGCCTATGCCGACGACAAGGTCGACATCGCGGTGGGCCCGACCGCCAGCCCGGTGGCCCTGGCCATGCTGCCGGTGGCCGAGGAGTACAAGAAGATCCTGCTGGTGGAGCCGGCGGTGGCCGATTCGATCACCGGCGACAAGTGGAACAAGTACATCTTCCGCACCGGCCGCAACAGCAGCCAGGACGCGATCGCCAATGCGGTGGCGCTGGACAAGACCGGCACCACGCTGGTCACGCTGGCCCAGGACAACGCCTTCGGCAAGGACGGCGTCAAGGCCTTCCGCGAGGCGCTGAAGAAAGCCAAGCTGGCGCATGAGGAATACCTGCCCGCCGCCACCAGCGACTTCACCGCCGCCGCCCAGCGCATCATCGACAAACTCAAAGACCAGCCCGGCCGCAAGATCGTCTGGATCATCTGGGCCGGTGGCAACCCCTTCAAGATCGCCGATCTCGACTTCAAGCGCCACAACATCGAGATCGCCACCGGCGGCAACATCCTGCCGGCGATGACGGCCTACAAGCAGTTCCCGGGCATGGAGGGCGGCCTGTACTACTACTTCGGCATCCCCAAGAACCCGGTCAATGAGTGGCTGGTGGCCAACCACTACACCAAGTTCAAGAGCCCGCCAGACTTCTTCACCGCCGGCGGCATGAGCGCGGCGATTGCGGTGGTGGAGGCGCTGAAGAAGACCGCCGGCAACACCGACAGCAACAAGCTGATTGCGGCGATGGAGGGCATGAGCTTCCAGACG
>JANNZD010000320.1:0-12207 GCA_031410435.1 Betaproteobacteria bacterium
TGGTGGCCCTTCGAGAACCAGGCCGACGCCGAACGCGCCCGGGTGATGCTGGCCGCACGCGGCGTGAAGGCCGAGGTGGTGGAGTTCTGACCGGGTAGCGGTTTGCGCGCCCGCCGGCGCTGATTTCGGGGCGGGCCTGTATCAGGCTGCCGCGCGCCGGCTCTGTGGGACACGCTGCACGCCTTCGCGTCGGCGTCGACCCTCCCGACAAGGACCCCACCATGAGTCATCCCCCCAAGCGCCCAACGCCCCACGCTTTCGCAACACTCACCCGTCTGGCTGCGGCCTTGGCCGCCACTTGCCTGGCCGCCGGGCCAAGCCTGGCCCAGGCCCAGGCCGTGGTGATGGCCGGCAGCTACGGCAATTTCGATGTGCTCAACGACACCGGCGGCCCGGCCTGCGGCTTCGAAATGGAAGTGCATGGCGTGAGCAAGGCGCAACTGACCCGTATCTTCCCCTCCAATTTCAATGCCGGCGTGATCCGCTACGGCTTCGGCAGCGCCACCGACTTTCCGGGCGGCGTCTACGTGCGCTGGATGTCGCCCTACGACACCGCCGCTGGCAAATTCACCGCCTGCACCCCAGTGCCCGCCAGCCTGAAGACCGTGCCCGGCGATTCGTGCTGGACCCTGGGCATGCCGGGCACCTATGCCATGGCGGGTTGCGAGCACTTCGGCATCAGTACCTATTACGCCAACCCGACCCAGATCCTGTACCGCTGGCTGCTGCCCGACCCGGCCAACCCCGGCATGCTGATGCGCAACGGCACCGACATCTCGATTCCGTCCCCGGTCTGGTCGGTGGTGCAGCCGGCCAACCCGGTGCTGCCGCCGGTGGTGGTGGCCGAAATCCAGGCCCCGCCAGCGCCACCGGCGCGCTTTGGCGACGCGCGCTGGGTCAAGGTCTACAAGACCGAGGTCGGCCGCAAGGTAGACCTGGACGAACTGGTGGGCGACAACCGCGCGCTGGTGCCGCAGGACGCAGCCCAGCTCGAGACCAGCTGGAACCTGCTTCAGCAGGACCCGCCCGCCGGCGGCAACCAGCGCCGCCGCGGCAAGCTCGTCAACCAGGGCAATGCAGGCAACCGCAACCATGCCGTCATACGCCGCTACGAGTACTACAAGTACGCCGGCGTCCTAGACCCGATCACCAACGAGGCCCTGTGCGCCGACCTGACCTGCAGCGCACCCGGGCCGGGCGAACTGGGCGATGCCATTGCGGCACAGAACGCAGCGGCCAACCTCGATCTCAATGCGCTGACGGTCACAGTGGCGGGCAATGGCCGGGTGGCGTCGGCTGACAAGACCTATGACTGCCCGAGCAAGTGCTACGGCATCTACAACCCCGGCAGCAGCGTGACGCTGACTGCCCGGGCCAACTCGGGCAGCGCCTTCGCCACCTGGGGCGGAGCCTGCGCCGGCAATGCGGCCACCTGCACCGTGGCCCTCGATGCGGAGAAGGACGTGATCGCCACCTTCACCACCGCAGCCGGCGGCGGGGGCGGCGGCGGCGGTGGGGGCGGTGGCCTGGCGGGCTTTGTGCTGTCGGTCAGCCTGGGCAACCCGGGCCAGGTCACCAGCACGCCGTCGGGCATCAACTGCGGGGCCATCTGCAATGCCAGCTATGCCAGCGGAACTGCGGTCACCCTGAGCGCCACGCCCTTGCCGGGGCTGGCCTTCACCGGCTGGAGCGGCGCGTGCGCCGCTGCCATCGGGCCCGTGTGCACCGTCACTCTGAGCAAGGCGCTGTCGGTCAAGGCCAATTTCAGCAAGTGACGCCCAAGGTCTAGCGCCGGCAGGCGGCCCCCGACTGGCCGGCTGACCGGCCTGCACCGGCCCGCGGTCGGCCCGGGGCCGGGTCGCGATTGCCTCTACCATCGACCATCCCATGGTCGATCCGAATGCTCTTGATGATGCCGCCCTGGTGGCTTGCTGCCGCCAGGGCGAATCCGCAGCATGGGCCCTGCTGGTGCAACGCTACCAACGCCTGGTGTATGCGATCGTCACCCGCGCCGGCCTGGACGGGCACACGGCCGCAGATGTCTTCCAGACCGTGTTTTCGCGCCTGCTGCAGCACCTGCCGCGCCTGACCCAGCCCGACCGCCTGCAGGCCTGGATCGTCACCACCGCCAAGCGCGAAGCCCTGTTGACGCTGCGCCAGGCGCGGCGCACCGTGTCGATGACCCGCGACACCGATGACGAGGACAGTGCTTCACCCGGCGATCAGCTGGCCGACGACGCGCCCCTGGCCGAGGCCGCCCTCGACGACCTGCAACAGCTCGACCTGCTGCGCCGCTCTTTGGACGGGCTGGACAGCCGTTGCCGCAGCCTGCTGGGCCTGCTTTTCCGCGACGACGACGAACGACTGCCTTACGATGAGGTGGCGCGCCGCATGGCAATGCCGGTGGGCAGCCTGGGGCCGACGCGAGCGCGCTGCCTCGACAAGTTGCGCCAGTTGTTCAAGGTGGCTAGCGGCCTGGCCTGAGCCAGGCCGGCAAGGGGCCAGGCCAATCTCGACAAGGGCTGTATTTCATTGGCCAGCCGCCGCTCTGTTTCACACACCGGCCCTCCAGCGCCAGCGCTGCCATTGCCATGACCCCGTCCAACCGCCCCTTGCACGACTTGTCCGACGATGAACTGCTCCAGCAGCTTGGCCGGGCGGCGCAAGCCTTGCCCGAGCCACCGCTGGCGCTGCAACGTGCGGCGCTGGGCTTGTTCACCGCGCCCCGGGCCGGGTCGGCGCTGGGTTCGGCGCTGCGCCAATGGGCGGCCGTGCTCAGCTTCGACAGCTGGGTCGCCCCGGCAAGCGCCCTCGGCCTGCGCTCGATCGGGTCGCCCACCCGGCATCTGCTGTACAGCGCCAGGGGCCGGGATATCGACCTGCGCATCACGCCGACCGCCGACGGCTTTGTCCTGGTCGGGCAGGTGCTGGGGCCGGACTGCAGCGGCAGCGTCGAGCTGGCCGGCACCGGCGACAGCCCGCAGCCGGTGCGCGCTGCCGCGCTGGATGATCTGGGTGAATTCCGCATCAGCGGTCTGCCGCGGGGCGTGCATCTGCTGACCCTGCGCGTGGGCAGCGACGCCATTGTCCTGCCCCCCATCGACTTGGCTGACAGACCCCACGGGGCTGCGTGATCGACCCCCCCACTTGAGCACCGAAGGCGCCCCAACCGAGCCTGCGGCACTGGCGCTGGCGCACCAGTTGCTGGCCCCTGGGGCCCGGATGCCGCCGGCCGGGCCGCAGACCCTGCCCCTGGCCTGGGCCCTGAAGGACCTGTGCTACGCCGCCTGGAGCAGCGAGCCGCCCCGCGCTGCACGCGCCGCCGAGGTGCTGCGCCAATTGTTGGACGCGGGCGTCGACGCCGACCAGGCAGACCCGCTACTGGCGCTGGTTGAATGGGCGGCGGGCATTGCGCGTCTGACCCAAGGCCAGATGCAGCAGGCCGTGCACTGCTTCGATGCCGCCGCTGCCGCGTTCCGGCGCGCCGGGCTGGCCGACCCGGCGGCTCAAACCCAGGTGCCCAAGATCATGGCGCTGACCCTGCTGGGCCAGCATGCACAAGCGGCCCGCTGTGCCGAAACCACGCAGGCCGAATTGCGTGCCCTGGGCAACCTGGCCGCCGCTGGCCGGGTCAGCCTGAACCTCGGCGGCATGCACCTGCACCAGGACGCCTACGCCCAGGCGGCGCAGCACTACCGCGAGGCGGCCGTGCTGTTCGCCCGCATCGGCGACCGCGACCACTCGGTCACTGCCGACATCGGCCTGGCCGACACCCAGGCCGCGAAAGGCGACTTCGACGAGGCCTTGCTGACCTATGCGCGCGCCCGGATGCGCTGCAGCCAGCATGGCCTGGAACTGTCGCAGGCCCTTATCGACGAATCGGTGGCCCTTGTCGATCTGGCACGCGGCAGCTCCGCGATGCCCTGGCCGGCCTGGAGCGGGCACGGCGCCGCTACCAGACCCTGGCCATGCCGCAGTACCTGGCCATCGCCGAGAAGCAGCTGGCCGACATCTACCTCGAACTGCACCTTCTACCGGAGGCCCTGGCGCTATTCAATGCGGCCGTGGCCCAATTCGCCGCGCTCGACCTGCCCGACGAGCAGGCCTTTGCCCTGGCCCAGCAGGGCCGTACCCTGGCCCGGCTGGGCCAGACCGACGCGGCGTCCGGCGCGTTCAACCAGGCCGCCAGCCTGTTCGAACGGCAAGCCAACCCGGTGGGCGTCGCCACAGTGGCGCTGGCTCGCGCGCAGCTGCTGCTGTTGGCCCAGGCCCGGGGGCCGCAGGCGCTGACGCTGGCCCAACAAGCCGCCGCCAGTTTTGCCGTGGCCGGGCATGCGGACGGGCTGGCCCGGGCCGCCGTGGTGCGGGCCGAGGCCCTGCTGCTGGCCGGCGAGCGGGCGCAGGCGCGGCGCTTGTTCGACGCCACGCTGGCCGGGGCACTGCAGTTGCAGCAGATCCAGATCCAGGTCCGCTGCTTGACTGGCCTCGGGCGGGTTGCGCTGGCCGAGGGTGACCTGTTCGCGGCCAGCGCAGATTTCGAAGCGGCCATCGAGTTGTTCGAGGACCAACGCCGCGCCTTGCCCGGCGACGACATCCGCAGCGCCTTCCTGGGCGATCACCTGCGCCCCTACACCGAATTGCTGCGCCTGGCCCTGGGCAGCGGCGACGCGGCAGCGGTACTGACACAGCTCGAGCGCTACCGCGCCCGGGCCTTGGACGAACGTCTGGCCGAGCGCCTGGACCAGGCCAGCGGCCCAAGCGCCGATCTGCAGCGCGCCGCGGCCGCCGACCCACCGGCAGATGACACCGGGCCCCTGCGCATGCGGCTGAACTGGCTGTACCGGCGGCTGCAGCGCCTGCATGAGGAGGGGGGCGATTCAGCCGCGCTGGGTGCCGAGCTGCTGCAGACCGAGCGGGCCCTGCTGGAGCGGGCGCGCCGCGGCCGGCTGACCGGCGCCGCGCCCCAGGCGGGATGGCCGGTCGTGCCGGCGCCAGGCGATGGCGCTGCGGGCCGCAGCGCCGCACGCGACGCCGGTGTCGGCGCCTCGGAGGCCAGCCCGGGCTTTGACCCCGTCGCACTGCAAGCCGCCCTGGGCGTCGAAGACGCACTGGTGGAATACGGCGTGGTCGACGACGAGTTGTTTGCCTGCGTGGTCACCCGCCAGGGTGTTTGGCTGCGGCGGCGCCTTGCGCCCTGGTCCGAGGTGGTCAAAGCCGTGGCGGCGGCGCGCTTCCAGATCGAAACGCTCAACACCGGCAGCGCAGTGGTGCAGCAGCACATGGCGCTGTTGACCCAGCGCGCGACGCGCCGCCTGTGTCAGCTGCACGACCTGATCTGGGCGCCCTGCGCACCGATCCTGCAGGCCTGCCGGCGGGTGATCGTGGTGCCCCATGCCCAGCTCGGGTCGGTGCCGTTTGCTGCGCTGCAGGACGATCTGACGCCTGTCGGCCATCGCTGGGCCCTGGCCATGGCGCCCAGCGCGCGGGTGGCGCTGCGCGGGTTCAAGCGCCTGCCCGGCCCGCCGCACCGGGTGCTGGCGCTGGGCGACTCGCTGGCCCTGGCGCATGCCGGCGCCGAAGCGCGCGCGGTAGCGGCCCACTTCAGTCAGGGTCAGGCCCTGGTGGACGAACAGGCGAACCTGGACCAGATGCGGCAGCTGGTTGGGCAGGCCGATGTGCTGCACCTGGCCTGCCATGCGCAGTTTCGGGGTGACAACCCGCAGTTCTCGGCGCTTCACCTGCGCGACGGGGCCCTGACGGTGGAGCAGACCGAGGGTCTTACGCTGCGGGCCTGCACCGTGGTGCTCAGCGCTTGCGAGACCGGCCTGGCCGGGCAATGCACCGGCGACGAGATGGTGGGGCTGGTGCGGGCCTTCCTGGTGGCCGGCGCCGCGCGCGTCGTGGCCAGCCTGTGGCCGGTGGACGACCGGGTGACGGCCCTGTTCATGGCCCATTTCTACCCGGCGCTGCGGCAGGGTCAAAGCAGTGCCGAGGCACTGCGCACGGCCCGGATGGCCCTGCGCGCAACCCATCCGCACCCCGGCTTCTGGGGCGCCTTCACCCTGTTCGGGGGGTGGTAGGCCCATGCCAGGCCGGGCCCCATTCGACACAGCCCAGCGTTACAGGGCAGGCAAGCCTCGGCTGGGTTCGTGCGTACACCGGATGGCAAGCCGCTCTGGTCCGCATGTATCAGCCGGCCTTGTTGATACTCTGTGGCATGCCCTCCGCCCCGTCACCGCAAAGCCCGCCATGAAAACCCTCGCCCTGACTGCTGTTTCGCGCGCCCTGCCGGCCCTCCTGGCGCTGGCCTGTTGGGCCGCCTCGCCGGTCATGGCCGGGGGCGGCAGCGGGGGCGGCGTCGTGTCCGCCAGCGCCGGCAACGGCGATATCGACATGCCCGGTGAAATCCTGGTCAAGCTGCGCAGCTCGGCCGCACTGGCACCGCTGCTGGCCAAGTACCCCGTGACCCTGATAGACCGCTTCGGTTCACGGCCGATCTACCGGCTCAAGGTCATCGGCTCTGCCAAAGTCAAGGATGTGTTGCTGGCCTTTGCGCTCGAGCCCGACGTGATGCTGGCCGAAACCAACCGTACCCACCGCAGCCCCGAGGCGCGCAAGAACATCCCCTGGGCCATCGGCAGCGAATCGATCTACATGGCGCAGTGGGCCCCGCAAGCCATGCGCCTGGCCGAGGCGCAACAGCGCAGCCTGGGTGCCGGGGTGACCGTGGCGGTGCTTGACACCGGCGTTGATCGCAACCATCCCTTGCTGAAGGATCGCCTGACCCAGGGCTTCGACTTTGTCGACTTCGACAATGATCCGTCCGAAGTCGGCTCGCCTGCCCAGGCAGGATTCGGCCACGGTACCCATGTGGCCGGCCTGGTGGCCATGGTCGCGCCCCTGGCGCACATCATGCCTTTGCGGGTGCTGGACGCCGATGGCGTGGGCAACGCCTGGGTCCTGGCCGAGGCCTTGCTGTACGCGGTCGATCCGGATGGCAACCCGGCCACCGACGACGGTGCCCAGGTCATCAACCTGAGCCTGGGCAGCCTGCAGCGCACCCGCCTGATCGACACCATCGCACAGATCGTGGGCTGCGCGGCTGCCGTGCCGGACGATCCGATCGGCGACCGCTCCGACCCGGGCTACGCCGACGACGAGGCACGCTGCACGGGTCGGGTGGGTGCGGTGGTGGTGGCTGCCGCCGGAAACGATGGCAGCAACGGCGTCAAGGAGTACCCGGCCGCCGAAGGCACCTACGGCCTGCTGTCGGTGGCGGCCAGTACAGCGGGCAAGCGCCTGGCAGCCTTCACCAATTTCGGGTCCTGGGTCGACCTGGCCGCCCCGGGCGAAGGCATCACCAGCGCCCTGCCCGGTGGCGGCTATGCCACCTGGAGCGGTACCTCGATGGCATCGCCGTTGACCGCCGGCACCGCCGCCCTGCTGCGTGCCGCCCAACCGGGCATGCCCGCCACCGATTTGGTGCGACGCCTCAAGCGGGCCAGCGCGATGCTGTGCGGCACCAACCTGCGTCAGCTCGACGCGGCAGCAGCCCTGAGCGATGTGACGCCGCCAGCCATCGTCTGCCGCTGAGCAGACCCGCGGTGGGTGGCCTGCCGCAGGGCAGGCCGCAGAAGCCCAAGGGGCCGGCGAGGGCAGGAAGCAAACCATCGGCCCCGCTTGCAATTTGGACACGGGATCGCCACTGCAGAGCCCGCCATCCGTCTGGCCGGCCAGCCCTGCCGGGCGGCGCACTTTGGCGACAGCAGCACGGCCGCTTAGCCCGTTTGTCACCCTCCTCCGCCGCCCCCTGCGTTGATCTATGGAGGCGACAACTATTCTGACGCGGGGGGGACACCGAGAGCCCCATCTAACTGCCGCTCCTGGAAGCGATCGGCCGTAGGCGCCGGTCAGGTCATTGTGCCAATTGCCGTCCAGGTCCTGCACCTGCACGCCCTGCGTGGCCGCCACGAAGGACGACATGCACAGCTGTTGGCGCAGACAGGGGCTGTACTGCTTGGTCACCCAGTAGGCGTCGGTGAACTGCAGGGCCGACTGCACAAGTGTCTCGTTCATTTCTCTGCGCATTCAGCGCCGATGGCGCAGCAGTTTGCACAGCCTGGCGTTTAGCGGCCTCCAGTGGCAAGGCTATGAAATCCTTGACGCCAGCCCCCGGCTGCTTCGGTGGCGGCACCGGCGGCCGGGGATCTGCAGAGCGCGACAGTCTGGTGCGCAAGCGCCTCGCCTTTGTCCTGCTTGAGGCCCTGGCGCGGGCCAACGGCCGCTGGTTGACGCGGCGGGCCCCATGTCGACATGAACCAGCCCGTGCAAACCGTAGCGCAGCATGGGTACATGCAGCGCGCCGGCGTTTGCCGTGACTTCGGAAACCTGGCGATGACCCTCTGCGGGGCGCTGTACATCCCGGCACGGCAGTTCGCGGGCGCTGCGCCCTTCAAGGAACCCCCGCCCAACTTTCATGCGCTGTTCGAGGTTTGTGTCAGCGACTGCTGGATATTTCTGGGCGCCACCCGGATGGCCCCGCCCGAGCACGGGTGCCGGATGCCAGCGGCCGGGCCGCCAAGGACAGGGACTCCTGCCCGCCTGTTCGGCCCGGCCAGCATGCGGTGCATCGCGCCCGAGATCCGCCTGGCGGACTGACGGGCAGGCCCGGGCGGCAGGTCAGCGGCTCGTGCCCGTGCCCATCAGGACTTGGCGTCGTCAGGCCGGGTGGTCACCACCTGCCCGTTCTTGACTTGCAGGGTGGGCCCCGGCTTGAACGAGGTGCGCACGACACCCTCCTTGCCCTCGAGGCGGTAGGTCACGTCATAGCCCACCACCTTCTGTGACCTCTCGGTGACAGTCCGGCAGCGCCGCTCAGTGGTCGTGGTGCTGTCCTTCTGCTGCATGCTCTTCTGCACCTGATTGCCGGCATAGCCGCCGGCGGCCACGCCCGCTACCGTTGCCAGGGTCTTGCCATTGCCGCCACCGATGGCGCTGCCCAGCAAGCCGCCGGCAATGCCGCCGACCACGCTGCCGGCGATGCGCTGCTCGTCCTTGACGGGGGCCTGGTGCCGAACCACCACGTTCTCGCAGCGTTCCTGCGGCGTGAGCACGGTCTCGGCGACATCCTTCACCGACACAACATCGGCATGGTTCGGCTTCGAGAGGGTCTTGTAACCGGTGACGGCACCCGTCCCCAGTACCACCATGGCCAGGCCACCGATGGCAATGCCTTTGAACATCGATTTGTCCATTTGCTAACTCCTTGAAAAATGGTTGGTTTCCGCGTGTTGACGATGGACCGCAGCCGGCAGCAGCCGATCGGTCCCGCCGTCGTGACAGTGCGGGCAGGCACTGGCTGCACGAAAGCCGAATGGCTTCGCCCTCAGGGGCCGCTCACTGGGTCTCCCGCCCTGCCCCTCGAAATGCAGTGGGGCCTCTGCTGGCATGGGCTGGCCGGTGTAATGAGGAGCCGGAGCCTGCGCTGCGCGCCACCGAGTCCGTCACGACAGCCAGAAAGCTTGGCCAGTTCAATCGTCGATCTATGTGCTGATTGTTCCCGACAGTCGACCACCGCCGCGTAGGACAAGGCGCCAAAGACAGGTCGCCCGCAGCGCATTGACACGCTTGCGGCTGGGTTCAATGCGGCGATGCTTGCCATGATGAAGGGCCCCTGCGGGTAGCGCCGAGGCTTCGCAGGGCTTCATCCCCGCCGGCCCGACAGCAGCCCGCTGACGGCAGCCGGCCTTGCCATTCATGGCGGCTGAGGTATGCAGCGCAAAGGGGCCGAGTCGACCGATCGCCAACATTCCTGCGGACTGTTTCGCTCAGCGGGCATCGGGCTGCTGGGCCGGCGCTGCGCGCCTGCAGGCGTCGAGACGGCCGCAAGCAGCGTCGGCCTGCATCAGCCCGGGCCAACGCGTGTTCGGCCTGGACGCGGCGGTCGCTCACGATCTGAGACAGCCGATAGACATCGGCCAGCAGCATGGCGCGGAAGCCGGCCAGCAGCACCAGCATCTCCAGCGCAAAGGTATGGTGGGCGCCTGCCTTGTCCGGGTCCAACAGCGTGGCTCCGCCGATCGCCAGCACCGGCTTGACACTGCGGTGGATGCCACCGGCGCCGCCGCCCACCGGCGTGTCGTGCAGCACGTGGCCGGCCATCTGCGCAAAGGCCAGCGTGACCCTGGTGAAGTACACGACCCTCGGTGCGCAGCGACTTCGCCCCCTATGAAGCGGGCACAGTGCCGCAGCCGCCAGGCTGGCCCCGAGCGGCAGTGCGGCATGGTTGGCATCGCCCTGTGGCGAAAGCAGCACGGCCGCATAGGCGCCGATGCCAAACAGTACGGCTACCCAGAGGTAGGCCGCCAACACCAGGCCGACCCAGGGCATGGCGAAGCAGCCGTCGCCCAAGATGTGGGCCAGCACCGGCGCCAGCCCATGCGCCTTGTAGGTACCGATCATGTAGAAGCCGCCGCGGCCCAGGTTGATCAGGCTCAGGATGCCGAAGATCAGCGTCAGGCCGGAGGCGACCAGGCACAGCAGCAGCCCCTGCTGCAGGGCGTTCAGTCGGGTGATGAGGAAGGTGGTGAAGTCCATGGGGCGCAGGCAGCCCGGGGCCTGCCGCGCGTCAGCATGCGGATCGCTGCGACCATCTTCGGCTTGGCTGAAGTCGCCCTTCACGGCGCGAAGCCCGGCGCCCGGGATCTGCGCGGCATCTCGGCCTGCCCCGCATACAGGTCGGGCTGCGCCTCGTAGGTCCTGGCGTGCTTGCTCCGGAAAGCCTTGTCACGGGCCGTGTTGATGCCGTCGGCAAAGCGCGGCGATGTGAGCAAGCCCTGCGCAGACACGCCCTGGGCCTCAAGCGTTCCATCGGCCAGGAAGCCCTAGCCCATCAGCGGAATGCGCTTCTCCAGCCCGACGACCTCGTCATGATCAATTCCGAAAAGAAGTGAGCGCAGGGCCCGAAGGGCCGCAGTGCGTCGAGGACGCCCGGCGTGGGGGATGGCCAGTGGCGGGCTGGCCGCGCGGTCAGTCGATCTGCAGGTACACCCGCCCGCCGTCGATCCGGACCGGGTAGTTGCGCAGGGCTTCGGTCGCGGGTGCGCAGGTCGGCTTGCCGTCACGCACATCGAACTTGCCCTGGTGCAGCGGGCATTCGATCTCGTGGCCGTCCAGAAAGCCGTCGCAGAGCCGGGCATGGCCATGGGTGCAGAGATTGTCGGTGGCATAGACCGCGTCACCGACGGTGTAGATCGCAATGTCGCGTCCGGCCACTGCCAGGGCCATGACGTCGTCGGTGGGCAGGTCGTCGGCCGCCAAGGCGTCAATCCAGTTCGTCTCACTCATGGGCACCTCAGATCGGGTAGATGATGGAATTGGGGATCATCTCGGAGTCGTAGATGCACTCGCGCGATGCGAACTTCAGGCCGGTGGGCGTGCGCACCACCAGGTCCAGATAACGGCCGACGTTGAACACCGTCGACGCATCGGACAGCTTGGTGCGGAAGACCGCGTAGTTGGCCTCGCAACGCATGCGCCCCTCGCTGACCTCGCGCAGCACCGGCGTGCCGACGATGTGGCGCTGGTAATACGGGTCATGGAACAGCGTCTCCTGGATACCGTAGACCCGGTCCTTCAGCATGCCCTTGCTGGTGAAGGACAGCGTGGCCAGCGGGAAACCGCGCTCGTGGTTCTCGCGCGGCTGCAGGCGGTAGATGCAATCTTCGGTAAAGAACTCGGGCCACAGGCTCCAGTTGCCGGAGTCGACCGCGCTGGCGTAGTCGGCATACAGCTGGGTCAGCGCCAGCCAGTCTTCGAAGGGGATGTTCATGGCGTACCCCCATCGCCAGCCGCCGCGCCACCCAGCGGCCGCCGCGGTTCCGGTTTTGCCGGGCCGCCGGAGGCGCCCCCTTGAGGGGGAGCGGCGGAGGCGCTATGGGGGTGGTCCATGACCTCGCGCCAGTAGCGGTACATGCCGCGGATCAGCGTCTCGGTGACCATGTGCTCGGTGTCTTCCACCCCGTGCCCGCCCAGCTCGGCCAAGGTCCGGTGGAAGGGCTTGCTCTCGAAGGCCTGCTGGCTGAACTCGATGACCTCGCCGTCGTCGGCCGAGACGAATCCCGCCGGGCCGAAGAGGTTGGCCTGGGTCAGGCGGCGCTGGGTCATCTCGGGGCTGTCGTCCTCGAAGCCGAAGTGGGTCCAGACGAA
>JANNZD010000321.1:0-19720 GCA_031410435.1 Betaproteobacteria bacterium
TGTGATTTATTCCGACATGCCCGCTCACCACCCCAAAAGACGCCCGCTCGTCGTTGCAAATGCTCGTCATAGCCCGGGCTATGACTGCGCTTTGCGCCTAGATCGCGCGCCTTTTTGGGCGTTGCTCGGTCACGCCGGAATTAATCACAGGCTCTGAGGCCTTGCCGACGTACTGGCGCCGACAGCCGGGCCACGATCAGGGGTGGCGCCGGCGCGTCGGGTGGCCTAGGCTCTCACTTTTGACACTGCAGGGGTGCGCCATGCCTATGAATCGATTCCATCGGGTCCGCCGGGCGGGTGCCATGCGGGGCAGGGCGCTCGGGCTGGCGCTGGGTCTGCTGTGTGCCCTGCCGGGGGCGGCCCGGGCGGTGGTGGTGCTGGGCTTCGAGGGCATCAATGCCAGCTACCCGTCCACCAGCTTCGCCAGCATCCAGGGTTTTTATGGTGGCGGCAGCAGCAGCCAGGCCACCAGCGGCCCCAACCTGGGTATCAGTTTTGCGGCCAATGCAGTAGCGGTGTGCCTGAATTCGCTGAGCGGCCATTGCTCCAACGCTTCGGCCGGCGGCCTGTCGCTGACCTCCGCCCAGGGCGGGCTGGGCCTGGGCAGCGGCACCAGCACCTGGTTCGACATCCCGGCCGGCTTCAGCTTCGCGATCGGCTTCCGCTATGCCGTGGCGGTCGGGTCGGTGGCCACGATCTCGGCCTACAGCGGGCCGGCCGGCACCGGCAGCCTGCTGGCGCCGGCATTGCCACTGTTCGCCTCGGCACCCGGCTGTGCGGCCTACACCGCCCAGCTCTGCCCGCTGGGGCCGGGCGGTTACAGCTTTGCGGGCACGGCCCAGTCGGTGGTGTTCACCGGCCAAGTCGGCAAGGTGGTGTGGGACGACCTGACCCTGGGCGCCAACGACCCGCAAGCGCCGGTGCCCGAACCGGCCAGCGCCTGGCTCTGGCTGGCCGGCCTGGCCCTGGGCGCGGCGGCCCGGTGCCGCAGGGCCCGCGCGGCGGTGGCCTGAGGGCGCTCAGCGCTCGGGCAGCAGCCGCCCCAGCGCCCGGAAGAACAGCTCGCTCTGGGCCCGCTCACCTGCGCTCTGGGCCGCCACCCGGGCGGCCAGCGCCGGTGCCACCGGTGCCAGGCCGCGGCCGCTGGACTCGGCCAGCCATTGGGCCTGGCAGGCGCGCTCGAGGTAGTAGAGATCGTCATAGGCATGGGCCAGCTGGCTGCCGCAGACGATCACGCCATGGTTGGCCAGGAAGACCAGGTCAGCCCCGCCCATGGCCCGGGCGATGCGTTCGCCCTCGGCCGCGTCCAGTGCCAGGCCGTTGTAATGCGCATCCACCGCCAGGCGGCCATGAAAACGCATCGCCGTCTGGCTCAGGCAGGTATCGAGGGCCCGGCCCGGGGTCAGGGTCAGTGCGGTGGCATGCGGCATATGGGTGTGCAGCACGCAGGCCTGGCCGGCGATGCGGTGCACCGCCGCATGGATGAACATCGCGGTGGCCTCCACCGGATGGCGGCCGGCCAGGCGCTGGCCCTGGGCGTCGACCAGCACGATGTCGTCGGCCCCCACCTCGCGCCAGTGCAGGCCCTGCGGATTGATGAGGAAGCGGTCGGCCCCGCCGGCCAGTGCAGCCGGCAGCGCCAGGCTGAAATGGTTGCAGATGCCCTCGCCCAGGCCGTGGTGGTCGGCCGCGCGCAGGGCCAGGGCCAGATCGGTACGCAGCGCGCGCAGCGCCGGGTGGTGGTAGGCAGGGGTGTCGAGGGCAGGGTCGGGCACAGAGGCTCCTGGGCGGTGGCTGCAAAATTATGCGTGTACCGGCACTGTCATCGGCTGTCATCGATCTGTCGTCAAGTGTTCATAGACTGCTTGGAATGAATGCCCTGACTCTGCAGCCAGCGGCCCGGCCGGCGCTGCTCAACCGCGAACGCGCCATTCTTGCGTTCAACCGCCGGGTGCAGGCCCAGGCGCGGCGTGCCGATGTGCCGCTGCTCGAGCGCCTGCGCTACCTGACCATCGTGTCGTCCAACATGGACGAGTTCTTCGAGGTGCGCTTTGCCGGCGCACTGGACGTGATGCGCGAGGCAGCAGGCGGCCCGACCGGCCAGCGCGATCCGCAGCGCGAAGACCTGCGCCAGGTGGCCGCCGAAGCGCATGCGTTGATCGATGTGCAGTACCAGATCTTCAATGACGAGCTGATGCCGGCGCTGCAGGGCCAGGGCCTGTTCATCATCAACCATGCCCAGCGCAGCCCGGCCCAGCGCGACTGGGTGGCGCGCTTCTTTGCCACCCAGGTGCAGCCCTTGCTGCTGCCGGTGGGGCTGGACCCGGCCCACCCGTTTCCGCAGGTGGCCAACAAATCGCTCAACTTCATCGTCCAGTTGGGCGGGCGGGACGCCTTCGGGCGCGCCAACTCGATCGCCATCGTCAAGGTGCCGCGCTCGCTGCCGCGGGTGATCCGCCTGCCGGACGCGGTGTGCGAGCCGGGCAGCCAGGGTTTCGTGCTGCTGACCAGCGTGATCCGGGCCCATCTGGAAAGCCTGTTCGGCGGCCGGCCGGTCGAGTCATTCTCGCAATTCCGGGTGACCCGCGATTCCGAGCTGGAGGTCGACGAGGACGACGTCACCAACCTGCGCCAGGCCATGCGCAGCGGTCTGACCACCCGGCACTTCGGCGAGGCGATCCGGCTCGAGGTGGTGGCCACCTGCCCCGCACCGCTGTGGCGCCTGCTGCTGGACCAGTTCTCGCTGCCCGAGGCGGCGCTGTACAGCGTGAACGGCCCGGTCAACCTGGTGCGCCTGGCCCAACTGATCGACCTGGCCGATGCCCCGGCGCTGCGCTTCGAGCCGCGCACCCCGAGCTGGCCCGAGGCTGCCTTGCCCCAGGGCGGCTCGATCCTGGCGCGGCTGCGCCAGGGCGATGTGCTGCTGCACCACCCCTTCGAGAGCTTCGAGCCGGTGGTGCAGTTCCTGCGCGAGGCGGTGCAAGACCCTGCGGTGTTGGCGATCAAGCAGACTGTCTACCGCACCGGCAGCCAGTCGGTGCTGATGGAGCTGCTGATCGACGCGGCACGGCGCGGCAAGGATGTCTGCGTGGTGGTCGAGCTGAAGGCCCGCTTCGATGAAGAGGCCAACATCAACTGGGCCGAGCGGCTGGAGGCGGTGGGCGCCCAGGTGGTCTACGGCATCGTCGGTTTCAAGACCCATGCCAAGCTGCTGTTGGTGACCCGGCGCGAGACCAACCGGCGCGGCCAGACGGTGATGCGCCGTTACGGCCACCTGTCCACCGGCAATTACAACCCTGGCACGGCCCGGCTCTACACCGACCTGGGCATGCTTACCGCCGACGAGATGCTTACCGCCGACGCCGACGCGGTGTTCCACCAGCTGGCCAGCCTGACCAAGGTGCGCAACCCGCGTCACCTGCTGACCGCACCGTTCGCCCTGCACCGCCGTCTGATGGGCCACCTCGCGCAAGTGGCCAGCGCGGCCCGCGCCGGCGCGCCGGCCCGCATCGTGGTCAAGATCAATGCCCTGACCGACACCGGGCTGATCGGTGGCCTGCTGATGGCCTCCCAGGCCGGCGCCGACATCGACCTGATCGTGCGCGGCGCCTGCATCCTGCCGCCCGGCCTGGCCGGCATCAGCGACCGCATCCGGGTGCGTTCGGTGGTGGGGCGCTTTCTGGAGCACACCCGGGTGCTGTACTTCCGCTGGGGCCCGACCGATGCCGACGCGGCCCTCTACCTGACGTCAGCCGATTGGATGGGCCGCAATATGTTCCGCCGCATCGAGATCGCCTGGCCGGTGACCGATCCAGTGCTGCGCCAGCGCGTGATCGACGAATGCCTGGTGCCCTATCTGCATGACCAGCGCGATGCCTGGCTGCAGGGCAGCGATGGCCAATACCAGCGGGCGGCCGAGCAGGGCCTGAGTGCCCAGGCCGCGCTGATGGACCGCTACATGGCCGGCGCTGGCAGCCAGTGAGCCAGCGCATGGACCTGATCCTCTGGCGCCATGCCGATGCCGGCGACGCGAGCACCGACCCCCAGGCCGACGACCTGCAGCGCCCCTTGACCGCGCGCGGCCACAAGCAGGCGCGGCGCATGGCCGATTGGTTGAACCAGTTCCTGCCCGAAAGCGCCCGCATTCTGTGCAGCCCGGCCCTGCGCTGCCGCGATACCGCGGACGCGCTGGGCCGCAAGGTGCGTGTGTCCGACGCCCTGGCGCCGGGGGTGTCGCATCTGCAGGCCCTGGCCGCCGCCCGCTGGCCGGACAGCCGTGAGCCGGTGCTGCTGGTCGGCCACCAGCCCATGCTGGGCCAGCTGGCGGCCTACCTGATCGGCGGGCCGGCCACGCTGGAGGCGCCGCCCTGGGCGGTGCGCAAGGGCGCTGTCTGGTGGGTGCGCCAGCGCCAGCGCCAGGGTGTGGACGAGGTGGTGCTGGTGTCGGTGCGCACGCCAGAAAAACTTTAGGAGCCTGTCGGGCTTGGGGAGCGCTGGCTGCAATTTGGCCGCAGCGGTCCATTTTTCACCGGCTTTTTATCCCATAGCTTCGGCTATGGGCCTGCAAACCCGGCAAAAACTGTCCTCGCTGGGGCCAAATTTCGCTTCGACGCCCCAAGTCCGACAGGCTTCTAGCCCGCCCGACCGGGCCGGGCGCGGGCCGGGCTCAGCTGCCTGGCAGCAGCAAACGCAGGCTGTTCACGCGGGCCCAGTCGTCAGCTTCCTCGCGCAGCAGGTGCAGGGTGCGCGGATGGCTGGCGCCCCAGCCCGGGCTGGCGCTCAGGCGGGCCTGCAGGCCCTCGGCCTGCACCCGCAGTGCCGAGGCATCGACCTCGCCGCGCGCATGGCATTTGATGGCCGCCAGGCGCAGCGCCAGCACCTGCCAGGGGAAGAGCCTGCCGTCCAGCTGGGCCTCGATCTTGCGCAGCCCGCCGCGCTGGGCCAGCACCATGTCGGCCATGCGCTGTTGCTGGCTCTGTGAGAAACCCGGCGCATCGGCATGCCGCAGCAAGTAGGCGCTGTGGCGGTGGTGGTCGTGGTGCGACACCATCAGGCCGATCTCATGCAGATCGCAGGCCCAGCCCAGCTCGCGGCGCGCCTCGCCGTCGTCATCGTCCAAGGCGTCCGGTCGCAGCTGCCGAAACAGGCGCAAGGCCAGGCCGCGTACCCGCTGGGCCTGCAGCCTGTCGACCTCGAAGCGGGCTTGCAGGGCAGCCACCGTCTGGTCGCGCAGGTCGCTGCCGCTGGCCTGGCGCCGGGCTGCATGGCGCTCGTGCAGATCGATGATCACGCCCTGGCGCAGCGCGCCCTTGGCCGGCTTGAGGGCCTGGATGCCAAAGTGCGTGGCCAGGGTGTAGAGCAGGGCCAGGCCGCCGCCGATGATGGCCTTGCGGTCTTCGCGCAAGCTGGGTAGCACCAGGCGGTCGACACTGCCTGCGGCCAGGCATTGGGCGATGCACCAGCGCAATCCGTCGGGGCTGATGGTGCCGTCGCTCAGGCCCGCAGCGGCCAGCACCTGCGACACCGCACCGGCCGTGCCGGACGAGCCCAGGGCCTCGCGCCATTGGCTGGCGGCAAAGGGCGCCAGGGCTTCTTCCAGCTCGGCGCCGGCCGCCACCTGGGCATCGCGAAAGCGCTGCTCGGTGAACACGCCGTCGGGAAACCAGCGCATCGACAGGCTGACACTGCCGACCTTGAACGATTCGGCCACCCGGGCGACCCGCCCCTGGCCGATGATCAGCTCGGTGCTGCGCCCGCCGATGTCGACCACCAGGCGCGGTGTGTCGCTGGGCTGCAGGTAGGACACGCCGGCGTAAATCAGGCGCGCTTCCTCGCGCCCCGAGACCACCTCGATGGCATGGCCCAGCGCGGCCTGGCCGCGCGCCAGGAAGGCGTCCCGATTGCGCGCCTCGCGCAGGGTCTGGGTGGCCACGGCGCGCACCTGCCCGGGCTCCAGGTCCTGCAGGTGGCCGGCAAAGCGCTGCAGGCAGTCCAGGCCGCGTTGTACCGCCGCTTCGGTGAGATTGCTGTCGGCGTCCAGCCCGCCGCCCAGGCGCACGGTTTCCTTCAGGTAGAGGATGCGCTTGTAGCGGCCTTGCTGCAGCCGGGCAATCTCCAGCCTGAAGCTGTTCGAGCCCATGTCGACGGCGGCCAGGGGCGCCGCAGCGCTGAGGGAACGGGAGGGCATGATGGCGCAGATGCTAAGGCCTATCGGCCGCCCGCCCGGCCATTCCGGCCGGGCAGGCGGCCAGCTTCCTAGAATGCGCAACGGTGCCAGACGGCCCCGCCCCTCACTTACGCAACGGACCCGCCATGCCGCAACCCGCCCTTGACCGCCTGATCGCCGGCCCCGGTGTGGCTTGACCGCAACCCGGCCCGGCCGCCGCCCGGGAGGCCCTGACCGATGACCCTGCTCTACATCGTGCTGGCCACCTTGGCCGGCGGCTTGCTGTCGGTGCTGATTGCCGCGTCGCTGACCGTGGCCTTGCTGGGCCGCATCGTGCGCCACCTGGTCAGCCTGTCGGTGGGCGTGTTGCTGGGCACCGCGCTGCTGCATGTGTTGCCCGAAGCCTTCGAGAGCAAGGTCGAGCCGCACCGGCTGTTTGCCACGCTGCTGGGGGGCTTGCTGTTCTTCTTCCTGCTGGAAAAGGCCGAGCTCTACCGCCACGGCCATCACCACGAGGGCGACGGCCACGACCACCACCATGGTTCGGACGCCGACCAGGCCGGCCGGGGTGGCTGGAGCGTGCTGGTCGGTGACAGCATCCACAACTTCTGCGACGGCATCATCATCGCCGCGGCCTTCCTGGCGGACCTGCAGTTGGGCCTGGTCACGTCGGCGGCCATCATCGCCCACGAGATACCGCAGGAGGTGGGCGACTACATCGTGCTGCTCAACGCCGGGTTCAGCCGCGCCAAGGCGCTGTTCTACAACGGCATGTCCGGGCTGGCGTCGGTGGTGGGCGGCGTGCTCGGCTACTTTGTCGTCGGGCCCTGGGAGGCAATGTTTCCCTACCTGCTGGTGGCGGCGTCCAGCAGCTTCGTCTATGTCGCGGTGGCCGACCTGTTGCCGCAGCTGCAGCGGCGCCTGCCGCTGCGTGCCACGCTGGCGCAACTGGGCTGGATCGCCGCCGGGCTGCTGCTGGTCAGCCTGGTCAAGAGCTTCCAGCATTGAGGCCGGGCGGCGCCGCAGCCCGGCCGCGCGCCAGCCTTACTTGACCACCAGCACCGGAAGCGTGCTGTGGGTGAGCACCCGGCTGGTTTCGCTGCCGATCAGCAGCGCGGCCATGCCGCGCCGGCCGTGCGAGGCCATCACCACCAGATCGCAGCCCTTGGCCTTGGCCGTATCCAGGATCGCCTCCCAGGGGTGCAGGGCCTCGACCGTAGCGCCTTCGCAGGCTATGCCGGCGGCGGCAGCGGCGTCCAACACCGCCTTGACCCGGCCGGCGGCGATGCGTTCCTGCGCGTCGTAGAACTCCTGCGGCGGCACCGGCTGCATCTCGGAGATGGCGCTGTAGGGGAAGGGTTCCTTCACGCACAGCGTGGCCAGCGAGGCGCCGGACAGCTTGGCCAGGCTGATCGCCGTGGCCACGGCCTTGGCGGTGATGTCCGACCCGTCGGTGGGAACAAGTATGCGTTGGTACATGGTGGGCTCCTGCGCGGTAGACGCCAGGCACTGCGGCCCGGCACTCGCCCAGTGTGCGCCAGCGCGCCAGTCTTGTCTTGACCGGGATCAAGCCGCGCGCATCCGCGCGCCGCCAGGCCTCAGGACGGCAGGCCGCCGTTGATCAGCTCGGCATAGCTGAACATCGGCAGTGGCGGCGGCATTTTCAGGCGCTCGGCGGCGGCCATGCGCACCTGGTAGGAGTAGCGCGTCAACGAGTCCATCGGCAAGGCCGCTGGCGCCAGCTTGTCGACCAGGATCTTCTCCACCTTGTGGGCGGTGTACTGGCCGATGCTGTGGTAACGGCTGACCAGGCCGGACAGCGCGCCGGCCTGCATCAGCTGCTCGGTGGACGCAAAGGTGGGCAGGCCGGCAGCCATGGCGGCCGGTATCACCACGTCCTGCGCCAGCGTGCCCAGGTAGCTGTCGGGTGGCAGGTAGAGCCATTGGGCCTTGGCCTCCTTCAACTCGCGCACCAGGTCGGCGGCGCCCTCGGCGGTGGGCTGGCGGTTGGCGTCCAGTCTGAACATCCGCTCGACCGTGTCGAAGCCGCGCTGATGGCCGAGCCGGCGAATCTCGTCGATCACCACCACCGAGTTCTTCTCGGTGGGGGTGTAGAGCACGCCCAGGGTCTGGTAGGGCCGGTAGGCGGCCATGGCCTGGATCTGGGCGGCGGTGGTGGCCACATGGGTGACGCCAGTGACATTGCGCCCCGAGGTCTTCAGGTCAGGCACGATCCCGGCCAGCACCGGTGCGGCAACCAGGGTGAACACCACCGGGATGTCGTTGATGTATTTGCTGCGGTTGGTGGCGTTGTGCGGCCCCGCCACGCCCAGGGTCACCGAGGTGCCCCAGGTGTAGATCAGGTCGGGCCGGGTGCTGCGGATCTCGTCGATGAAGCCGGGCAGGCGGGTGGCGTCGCGGTTGAGGTCGCGGTAGGTGATCTGCACCGGGATCTTGCGTGCGGCGAAGTACTCCTCGAAGCCCTTTTCTACATCGGTCATGCCGCGGAAGGTGATGGCGTAGATCCGGAATGGCCGGTTGCTGCCATTGCGCGGCGCCGGCTTCTGCGCCAGCGCCGGCAGTGTGCTGCCGGCGGCCAGGCCGCCGCTCAGCGTCCGGGCCAGCCATTCACGTCTTGAGAGGGTTTGCATGGGGGGCATCCTTGTCGCTCAGGCGGTGACCAGCACCGGGCGGCTTTCACGTTGGGTGGAGAGCATGAAGCCCAGGCCGCACAGCATGGCCATGCCGCCGATCACGGCAAAGCCGGTGCGGTAGCCGTAGTGCAGCGCCAGCAGGCCGGCAGCCATCGGGCCGATGGCATTGCCCAGGCGTTCGAGCAGGCGGTAGACGCCGTAGACGGTGTGTTCGCCCAGGCGCGCCACGTCCTCGGGGCAGCGCTCGCTGACCAGCGCGCTCTGCGCGGCCATGGACATCGCTTGGCCGATGCCGATCAGCGCGGTGGCCGTGAAGACCCAGCCCACCCCGCCGCCGGCCAGCATCAGCACGCCGCCCAGACCCGACACCACCAGGCCGCCGCCCACCAGCCATTCCATGCGCTGGCGGCTGCTGGCCAGGCCGGCGGTGAACGGGCCCATCAGCACCATCACCACCGCATAGACCATCAGAATGCGCCCGGTCATGGCCTGGTTGGCGCCGATCGACAACATGTACATCGGCACCAGGTAGAAGCAGATGCCGGTGAGCAGAATCTTGGCCGGCATTGCCGCCATCGCCGTCACTGTCATGAAGCGCGGGCTGCGCATCAGGCTGCCGATCTCGCGCAAGGTGGGGGGCTTGGCGACCTGGCGCGCCGGGCCAATGTGCGGCTGCGGGCCGGGCAGGTTCTGCATCGCCACCATCGACGCCAGGGCCAGCACTGCCGCGATCACGAAAGTGGGGCGCACGCCCAGGTTGTCGGCCAGGATGCCGCCTATCGACGGGCCGCAGACCGTGGCCACCATGATGGCGCCGATGAACAGGGCGAAGCTGCGGGCTCGGTGGCTCAGCGATGAATGGTCCAGCACATAACCCTGGGCCGACACGAACACCATGGCATAGCCCACGGCGCACAGCGAGCGCCACAAGAGCAGGTCCAGCACATTGCTGGCCAGGGCCGTGGCCAGAAAGCCGAGCGTGGCCAGCACCGCACCCTGGGTCATCACCTTGCGGTGACCCACCCGTTCGGTGTAGGCACCGATAAAGGGCTGGCCGATGGCCACGATCAGCATGAACAGCGCGATCGGCAAGCCCACCACCAGCTCAGGCGACAAGCCCGGGATGGGCACCAGCAGGCTGTGCACGTAATTGGGCAGGAAGGACCGGGTCAGCTCTTCGGCCAGGATGAAGACGAACAACGGTGCGCGGACCTTGGGCAACAGGGCCTCGTCCACAGGCGGGCTGTGCGGCTGGATGCCGAACTGGAAGCGCTTGCCCAGTGCTGCCAGGCCGGCCTGCGCCGCAGCCAGGCCGGCCGGGCGTTCATGCGCCGGGCGGTGGCGGCCCGCATCCAGATCTTGTTGCAGTGCCGCATAGCCGGCATTGACCCGGGCCAGCGCCACGGCCAGCAGGTCCAGCAGCGTGCCGAACTTGCGCTCCACCACCCGGTCGGGCGGCTCGGCAAAGTTGCCGCTGGCGCCGCGCTCGATCACGTCGCCCAGGGCCTTGAGCGCGGCCTCCAGCCGCGCGCCGGCCAGGTAGTGCAGCAATTCCAGGGTGAAGAACAGCGCCACCACCAGCACCACCAGCACGTCATAGAGCATGTCCAGCACGATGTTGTTGACGAAGTTCTCGTCCACGCCGATGTGCAGGATGCCGAGCGGCCCACTGCTGGCAACGATCGGTACCGATACCAGGTAATGCGGGCCGACATGCACGCTGGTGCCGGTGACGTCCTGGCCGTTGAGCAGCGCCAGCACCGGGGCCGAGCGAAAATAGGCATCGGCCTTGGCCGGCTTGCTGCGAGGTTCCAGGCGCTGATGCAGGATGTTGCCCTGCACATCGGTCATCGCCATGTAGGTGACCTCGGGGATCTCCTTGATCACCTCATCGAACTTCTGCTCCACACCGTAGAGCGCCCGGAACTCGATCTTGTGCTCCACCGCCTTGAGGACCAGCGACCGGACCGAAGCGCCGACGGTGGCCACCTTCCTGGCCATCACCGGTGCCAGGCCTCGTTCGAAGACCTGGTGCGACAGGTAGGAGCTGGCCGCCAGGGCCAGCACCACCACCGCCATCACCACCCCGGCCAGACGCAGGTAGATGTTGCGAAGATAGGCGTGGTTCATCGCTGGGCTCCTCGGTCCAGGGTGATGCGCAGTTTCTGCAGCTCGCCTTCGGCCAGGCGCACGGTGTCAAAGAAGCTGCGCAGGGCGGCGCCGAAGGGGCCGCGGCGCACGGCGTTGGGCAGGCGGTTCGGGTCGGGTGACTTGAGCGTAGCCTCGACCGCGGCGATGTCGCGCTGCAGCTTCTTCATCACGGCCACCAGGGCCAGCGCGGCCAGCATGGCGGCCACCGCGAACACGCCCAGCGCCGACAACGCCAGTTCGCGCGCCACCGTGGCATTGGCCTGGCTGACCCGGTCCGCCGAGAAGCGCACCGCCAGGTAGCCTATCTTCAGGCCGAAGTTGTTCTTGATGGTGATGCCCACGGCCGATTCGCTGGCGTTGTCCACATACCAGTCACCGTCCCCGTCGGTGGACGACTGGGCGGCGTCGAACCAGGCCTTGGGCGCATTGCGGCCAGCGCGCAGCCGGTCGGTGCTGTAGAGCGGCTTGCCCTCGGTATCGAACACCTCGATGCCCAGGATCAGGTCGTCGGCCGACCGCTCGCGCTCCATCGTGCTGGGCAGCATGGCCAGGTCGGAGAACTGCAGCCCCAGGGTCAGCGAGGAGTGGATGCTGCTGTTGACCGAGTCGGCGATGACCATCAGGCGCTCTTTGACGATGCGGTCCGAGGTGCTGCGGAACTTGAAATAGTTGAGCAGGCCGGCCATGCCGACCGCAAAGAAGCAGACCAGCACTGCCACCGCGATCATTCGGTATCTTGTGGTTTCCATCGGGTACTCCGGGGCCAGCGTGCCCGGCATGGGCTTTTGGCTTCCTGCATATCGGCAGGTCTGTCAACTCACTGAAGAGCTGCTGTGCGGGCCGACGACAAAAAGGACGTCACGCGCACGGACGGCGGGCGGCGCTCAAGTCTGCTGCCCGAAATACCGATAGACAGCTGAAGCCGATCCGGCAAGGCCAGCGGGCTGCGTTGCCGGCAGGCGCTGGTGCACAGCCTGCCAGGCAGCAGGCGCCTGCCGCAGCACCGGATCGCAAGCCCAAGGAAACCCAGTGACATCCCAAACGGTGCAGAAACCCCAAGGCGCCCGCGCATGCCGGGCGCCGCAAGCCCGGCCCTCCATTGCGCGCGGAGGGCGGGGATGAAGCCAGCCCTGAAAGTGATCCCGCGCGATGACGCCGCGGGTGACACCGTGCCCGGTGCGCTGTTCGATCTGGATTGGGACCCCCCGGTACGCGGCCGCCGCCGCCTGATGAGCAACTGGAACGAATACATCGCGGTGGCCAGCCAGGTGGTGGGCCGCTTCCAGGGCGAGTTCAGCCTGCAGCACTTCGACTACCTGCATCCCACCCGGTTGCAGCGCGGCACACCCTTGCGCCTGAAGCGGGAATACGCCACCAGCGTGGCCTATGCCGACTGGGGCCCGCGCGACGCGCCGGTGATCGTGTGCTGCGGCGGCGTGGCCAGCGTGGCCATGCGCTTCAACTACCTGGCGTCTGACCTGTCCGACAGGTTCCGCCTGGTCTGCATGGACTGGGTCGGCCGTGGCCGCTCGGGCTGGCTGGCCAGCGAGGGCGATTATTCGCTGGCCACCTACGCCGAGCAGCTGCGCCAGCTGATCCAGCACCTGGGTGCCCAGCCGGTGACGGTGCTGGGCTCGTCACTGGGCGGCAGTGCGGCCATCGAGATGATTGCGCGCCATCCCAAGCTGGTCGACCGGCTGATCCTCAACGATGTCGGCCCGCACATCCCGGCGCGGCGCCGGCGCCGGCGGGCCGAGACCCTGGCCCGGCACTATGTGTTCCGCGACCCGGCCGACATGCTGCGGCGCCTGGGGGCGTCGGCCAAGAACGACGGGCCGGTCAGCGACGACATCCGCTTCAATCTCACCTTTCACCAGACCCGCTGGTCGGACGAGGAGGGCGGCCGCATCTACCGCCATGACGTGCGCGCGCTGCAGGCCTACCGGCGCGATGCCCAGAAGAGCCTGCTGCAATGGCCGCACTGGCACAAGGTGAAATGCCCCACGCTGCTGATCCACGGCCTGCAGAGCGACGCCTTGCTCGAGCCCACCATCCGCCGCATGTCGCGCGGCAAGCAAGTCACCCTGATGCGCCTGCCCGACACCGGCCATGCGCCCTTGCTGGCCGACCGCAACCAGATCTGGTTCATCCGGGACTGGTTGACCGGGGGCGGCCAGGCCGAAACCGAATGGACGGTGCTGCATGCACCGCTGCGCGAGCGCTTCCCGGGCACGCCGCTGAGCTTTGCGCCGGCCAACGTGCTGCGATGACAGGTCAGAGGTGACTATGAATCCTGGCAATACCTGCCGCCCGACAGCCGCAACAAGGCTGCTGGCCTTTGTGCGCCATGGGGCCACCCAGCCCAATCTCGACGGCCAGCGCTGCGGGGGCGACCTGGACGTGCCGCTGACCGACATCGGCCGGTCGCAGGCCCGCGCGTCGGGCCAGCACATCGCGCAACTCGGCCTGCCGATCACGCTGGTCGTCAGCAGCGGCCTGCTGCGCACCGACGAGACCGCCACAATCATCGCGCGCCAGCTGGGTGCGGTGCCGGTGATCACCTTGCCCGGCTTCGTCGAGCGCCACCTGGGGCAGTGGAACAGGCGCTCGATCAGTGAATCCGAGCCCTGGATTGCGGGTGGGCTGACGCCGCCCGGCGGCGAGTCAAACGACGAATTCCTGCAACGCATCCAGCAGGCGGTGACCGCGCTGTTGCCGCATTGGCCGGCCGCGCCGGGCCGGCCCCTGGTGGTGGCCAGCCGCGGCGTGGCGCGAGCCCTGGGCGAACTCACCGGTCGACCCGGCACGACCCCTCTGGCCAATGGCCAGTTGGACCACTTTGACCTGTCTGCATGCGCCAGCGTCGAGCTGGCAGGGAGCCTGGCGTGAGCAAGCATTCTTCGAATTGGGTGTCGGCAAGGCGCTTGGCGGCCGGCCTGTTCGCTGCCGGCCTGGTCTGCCTGATTCTCGATCTGCTGGGCTATCGTCTGCTGACCCTGCCCGTGGCCGCGCTGCTGGCCTTGGCCGGTGGCCTGGTCGGCGGCGTGGCCTCACTGGGCCAGGCGCCCGCCGAGACCCGCGCGGGTGACCTGGCCGACGCGCCGTCGATCTCGCCGGCCGATGACGCGCCGGCGCTGCAGTCCCTGCCCGAGAGCGTGCTGGCAGCCTTTGATGCCGATCGCCGCTGCATACATGCCAGTGCACGCCTGGCCCGATTGCTGGGCTGCCCGATGCCCCTGCTGCTGGGCCGCCGCATTGACGAAATATTCGGCCCCGAGCACATCGTCGCCTTCGGCCCGCGCGTGACCGAGGTGCTGTCTGGGGTGGCCCAGCGCATACTGCACAGTTTGCGGCCCGCCGGCGAGCCAGAGTGTCTGCTGCAGATCGAGCTCTGGCCCCAGCTCGACGGCGCCGGCAAGGTGCGCGGTGGCCACCTGGTCGGCACTGACGTCACCGAGGACAGGCGCCGGCTGGAGCAGGCCGAGCTGTCCGAGCGGCGCCTGCGCATCATCTTGGACCAGATGCCGGTGACGGTGTCCTACATCGATGCTGACTGGCGCTACCGCTACATCAACCGGGCCCAGCAGCAGTGGCTAGGCAAGGCCGAAGACGAAGTGGTCGGACAGCGGGTGCGCGACCTGGTGGACGACGGTGTGTGGGACAGCATCGCGCCCAAGCTGGGCGCCGCCCTGCGCGGCGAATCGGTGCCGCTGGAGCGCCAGCGCATCGACCGCAGCGGCAAGCCGGTGTGGCATTCAGGCCACCATGTGCCCGATTTCACCGAGGACGGCCTGGTAGCAGGCGTCTACACCGTGTTCTTCGACACCACCCAGCGCGCGCTTGCCGAGCAGGCCCTGCGCAACCGAGAGCAGGAACTGCGCCAGGCCAAGGAGGCCGCCGAGAACGCCAGCCGCGCCAAGTCCGAGTTCCTGGCCAATATGAGCCACGAGATCCGCACGCCGATGAACGGCGTGCTGGGCCTGACCGAACTGCTGCTGGAGACCCCGCTGGACGCCTACCAGCGGCCCTTTGTCGAGACCGTGCGCAGCTCGGGCGAGACCTTGCTGTCGATCATCAACGACATCCTGGACTTTTCCAAGATCGAGGCCGGCAAGCTCGAGACCGAGATGCTGGATTTCGATCTCTTTCAGGCGGTGGAGGACGTGGTGCAACTGCTGGCGCCGCGCGCCCATGCCAAGGGCCTGGAGCTGCTGTGCCGGGTGGACGACCAGCTGCCGTCCAGCCTGCGCGGCGACCCCTTCCGCCTGCGCCAGGTGCTGACCAACCTGATCGGCAATGCCTTGAAGTTCACCGACCAGGGTGAGGTCGAAGTGGACGTCTGCATCGACAAGCCGGGCAGCTTGAAGGTCAGCGTGCGCGACACCGGCATCGGCATCGACGCCGCAACCTGCCAACGCCTGTTCACCCCCTTTGTGCAGGCCGATGGGTCGACCACCCGGCGCTTTGGCGGCACCGGCCTGGGCCTGGCCATCAGCCGCCACCTGATCGAGCTGATGGGCGGCCAGATCGATGTTTACAGCCAGAAAGGCCAGGGCTCGACCTTCTGGTTCACGCTGCCTTTGCTGGCCGCCACCGCCCCGCTGCCACCCGCCCATCCAGCCGTGCTGGGCGGGCGCCGTGTCCTGGTGGTGGATGACAACCCCACCAACCGCGAGATCCTGCAGCACCATGTCGAGGCGGCAGGCATGCAGGTGAGCAGCGTGGCCGACGGCTTTGCCGCCTTGCAAGCCCTGCGGCTGGCCGCCGACGACGGCCTGCCCTTTGACATTGCCCTGATCGACATGAAGATGCCCGGCATGGACGGCCTGGAGCTGGCTGCTGCCGTGCACGCCATGCCTGGCCTGGTGGGCCTGCGCCTGGTGATGGTGACCTCTCTGCATGCCAAGGAAGAGCTGAGCCGGGCACGCGAGGCCGGTGTCAGCGCCTACCTGTCCAAGCCGGTGCGCCGCCATGAGCTGTACCGCGCCATGGCCCAGGCGCTGGGTGAGCTTGCGCATGACGACCCGGCACCGCACAACAACAGCGTTGGGCTGAGCCTGAATTGCCGGGTGCTGATGGCCGAGGACAACGGTGTCAACCAGGTGGTGGCCCGCAACATGCTGCGCAGCCTGGGCTGCAGCTACGACATCGTGCTCAATGGCCAGGACGCGCTGCAGGCCGTGCAGCGCGGCGGCTATGACCTGGTGCTGATGGATTGCCAGATGCCGGTGATGGACGGCTATGCCGCGAGCCGGGCGATCCGCGACTGGGAGGCCGGATTGCCCGCGCCGCAGCGCATCCCCATCGTGGCCTTGACCGCCAATGCCCTGGTCGGCGATGCCGAGACCTGTCTGGCCGCCGGCATGGACGATCACCTGGCCAAGCCCTATTCGCGCAAGCAATTGGGCGGCGTGATGGCGCGCTGGCTGCCTGCGGCCCTGGTGGACCGGCGCATCGAGCCGGCGCCTGCGCCGCCTGAAGCGCTGGCCGACGGCGCCAGCGCATCGGCGCCCGTCATCGACGGGCCGCATCCGGGCAGGCCTGGCACAGTGGCCCTGGACGCCAAGGCCCTGGCCAATATCCGTGCCCTGGACGAGGACGGCCAGACGGCGGTGCTGGACGAGGTGATCGGCATGTACCTGGATGAAGCGCCCCAGCATCTGGCCAGCCTGTGGTCGGCTCAGCTGGCCGGTGATTCGGCCACCATGGGACGGGTGGCGCATGCCTTCAAGTCGTCCAGCTTCAATGTGGGGGCCAGCAGTGTTGGCGATAGGTGCCGCCAGCTCGAGCGCCAGTGCAAGGCCCAGGATCTGCAAGGCAGCGAGCATTTGGTGGCCGCCATCGAACAGCACTTCAATGCCTGTCGGCCGCTGTTGATGGCCGAACTGGGGCAAGCCGCATGAAGCCGGCCTCCCACCGCTGCAGCCCCGAGGCAGCGGATGTGCAGCAACGCGAGGTACACCCATGAACCAGCCGCACACGATCCAGGTGGTTGACGACGATGCCGGCGGCCGACGCCTGACCCGCGCCACCCTCTGCAAGGCCGGTTTCAATGTGATCGAGGCGGCCGATGGCCACCTGGCGCTGGAGCAGCTGCGGGCCGGGCTGCCCGATCTGGTCTTGCTGGATGTCAGCATGCCGGTGATGGACGGCTTCACCGCCTGTGAGGCGCTGCGCCGCCTGCCCGGCGGCGAGCGGGTACCGGTGGTGATGATGACCGGGCTGGACGATGTCGAGTCGATCGACCGAGCCTTTCTGGTGGGCGCCACCGACTTCATCACCAAACCGATCAACTGGACCATCCTGGCCCATCGGGTGCGCTATATGTTGCGCGCCAGCGCGGCCATCAACGACCTCGACCTGAACCGGCGCCGCCTGTCCAACGCCCAACGCATCGGCGAAATGGGCGATTGGGAGTGGGACCTGCGCAACGACCGGGTGGTGCCGTCCGAGCAGGCGCTACGCATCTTCGGCCATGCCATCCAGGCGCAGGACTTGAGCTTCGAACAATTCGTGTCCCACCTGCACCCCGACGACCTGCCGCGCCTGCGCGATGCCTGCGCCCGCGCGGTCGGCCCCTGCGACAACTTCTCCATCGACCACCGCATCTGCGATGCCAACGGCCAGGTGCGCCATGTGCGCCAGCAGGTGGAGGTGGTCGATCGGGACGAATCCGGCCTGCCGCTGCGCCTGGCCGGCGCGGTGCATGACATCACGCGCCGCCGCGATGCCGAGGAGCAGATTCGCCGGCTGGCCTACTACGACCCGCTCACCGGCCTGCCCAACCGCCTGCTGTTCACCGAGCAGTTGCACCAGGCCATCCAGCATGCCGAGCGCAACCACCAGCAGCTGGCGATCATGTTCGTCGACCTGGACCATTTCAAGCGCGTCAACGACACCCTGGGCCATGGGGCAGGTGATGAACTGCTGCGCCTGGTGAGTGCCCGGCTGTCGGCGTCGCTGCGCGGCCAGGACATGGTCGGCCGGCTCGAAGGCGATGTCGAGGCCAGCTCGATTGCCCGCCTGGGCGGCGATGAATTCATCGTCATGCTGTCGGGCATGCACCGGCCTGCAGACGCCGCCAGCGTCGCGCGCCGCCTGGTCGATGCGCTGGCCGAGCCGGTGGTGGTGGGCGGCACCGAGATTTTTGTCGGCAGCAGCGTGGGCATCGCGATGTATCCCAACGACGGGGTCGACATCGACACGTTGCTGATGAATGCCGACACCGCCATGTACCGGGCCAAAGAGGCCGGGCGTGGCGGCTTCCAGTTCTACGACCGCTGGATGAATGCCCGTGCGCTGGACCGGCTGATGATGGAATCCCAGCTGCGCCGGGCGATGGACCGCAGCGAGTTCGTGCTGCACTATCAGCCGCGTGTCGATGTGGCCACCGGTCGCATCGTGGGTGCCGAGGCCCTGATCCGCTGGCAACATCCGGAAAAGGGCCTGGTGCAGCCACTCGAATTCATCCCCCTGGTCGAGGATACCGGGCTGGTCATCCCGATCGGCGAATGGGCCATCGGCGAGGTCTGCCGCCAGATTGCGGCCTGGCAGGCCTTCGGTATCGAGGCCGTGTCGGTGGCGGTGAATCTGGCGGCCACCCATCTGCGCGAACGCGGCCTGCCCGAGCTGGTGCAGCAGCAGATGCAGGCCCATGGCCTGAGGCCCGGCCTGCTCGAGATCGAGGTGACCGAATCGATCCTGCTGGTCGAGCCTGAACTGAGCCTGTTGACCGCCGAACGCCTGAACGCCATGGGGGTGCGCCTGTCGATCGACGACTTCGGCACCGGCTACTCGTCGCTGAGCTACCTCAAGCGCCTGCCCATCCATGCGCTGAAGATCGACCGGTCCTTTGTGCGCGATCTGGCCCATGATCCTGACGATGCGGCGATCATCACGGCCATCATCGCCATGGCGCACAGCCTGAAGCTAAAGGTGGTCGCCGAAGGCGTCGAGACCGAGGCGCAACTGGCCTTTCTGCGGGCCCGTCAGTGTGACGAGTACCAGGGCTTCCTGATGCGGCGCCCGATGGTGGCCGAGGCCTTCGGTGAACTGCTGATGGAGCAATGCCCGGCGCTGCAGCCGGCAGCGGCCTGAGCCCGAAAGCGAGCGCTCAGGCCTTGGTAGATGCTTGTGGTTTGCGCGAAAAGCATGCTATAGTCCTTCTTTCGCCGCAAGGAGTGGTAGTTCAGTTGGTTAGAATACCGGCCTGTCACGCCGGGGGTCGCGGGTTCGAGTCCCGTCCACTCCGCCAAACATGAAACCCCAAGTGATTGATTCACTTGGGGTTTTTCTGCTTCTGGGGTCTGATCCTTCGATCAACCCATATTTCTACCACTCTCTGAGCGGCAGACTACGGTAGACGTTTCGAGACACTATCGGTCATAGACGGCGGCGCTGGTTCGGTTTCCGCGACCTAGCTGAGGTCTGGTGCATCTCCGACTAGTGCAGTGTTGCGTTCTGTTTGCTACTTAAACGGGAGTTGGCGCGAATGACCTTCTGCAGGATGTCGCGTGCGCTCTTGGTCCAGATGAACGGCTTGGGATTGGTGTTGTGATGAACCACGTATTCATTGATGGCAGCCTCCAGTTCAGGCACGCTGGTAAAGACGCCTCGCCGCAGTCGTTCGGTGGTGATATCGCGGAAGAAGCGTTCCACCATGTTCAACCACGAGGCCGAGGTTGGCGTGAAGTGCATGTGAAAACGCGGGTGCTTGGCCAGCCACTCCTGCACGACTGGATGCTTGTGG
>JANNZD010000322.1:0-15958 GCA_031410435.1 Betaproteobacteria bacterium
TGATTTCGAGGTGGCCAAGAACTGCCACCCGCGGCTGACCACGGTGGCGGTGGACTGCGCGGCCATCGGCCAGGCCGCTGGGGAGCTGCTGCTGCGCGCCATCGGCGCCGCGCGCAGTGCCGGCCAGCGCCTGCCGCCCGAAGTGGTGAACATCCCCTTCCACATCGAGCAGCGCGAGAGTACTTGAATCGACGCGGCTTGCACCGGGCTGCACTGGGGTCTTTGCGATGCGCGACGGCAGGCCGGTGGCTGGCGCCTAGGATGCACGATTCACTCGACGATCCGGAGTTGCCGATGCCTTCCCTGCCAAACCGCCATCTGGCCACCTGGGCTGCCCTGAGCGCGGCCCTGCTGCTGTCGGCCTGCCAGCACCTGAGCATGCCGGCGCAAGCCGTGCGCCTGCTGGAGCCCGCCGACGGCGCCACTGTCAGCAGCCCCTTCAAGGTGCGCTTCGGCGTGGCCGGCCTGACGGTGGAGCCGGCCGGCGACATCAAGCCCGCCAGCGGCCATCACCATCTGCTGATCAATCTGGACGCCGTGCCCGCCGGTGAATCGGTGCCCTTCACCGACCGCCACCTGCACTTCGGCAAGGGCCAGACCGAGACCGAGGTGACGTTGCCGCCCGGCAGCTACAAGCTCACCGCCCAGTTCGCCAACGGCGCCCACCAGAGCTACGGCAGGGCGCTGAGCCAGACCATCAGCATCACCGTCCGGTGAGGCGGCCCTTGCCAAGGGCCCGCCGATGAATGCCGTCCACCCGAAGAAGCTGCTGCTGAGCAAGTGGACGGCGGAGCAGCCGGAGGCCAGGGACAAGCATTTCCTGGTGGCCCGGGTGATCACGCCCGAGCTGCCGGCCACCCGCATCGACGAGGTCGAGATCGAGGCCGTGCGTTCGCACGCGGTGCGGCGCATCGACTGGCGTGAACTGCGCGACGACACGCGCTGGCGCCAGGGCTGGGCATGAGCGCGCCGGGCCGCTCCCAAGCGCGAATCCCGCAGCGCGCAGCGCGGAGGGTAGTCCAGTGAGCCCGGCGCCGCTGCTGCCGTCCTTGCCGGCGGGCTACCGGGCGCTGGTGGTCGGCGGCTCAGGCGGCATCGGCGCGGCCTTGCTGCGCGCGCTGGCGGCCGACCCGCGCTGCGGCGGCGTGACCGGCCTGCACCGCCGGTCCAGCCCGCGCATCGACTTCGACGACGAGGCCAGCCTGGCCGCTGCCGCCGCCGCGCTGGCCGGCCAGGCGCCCTTCCAGTTGATCGTCAATGCCGCCGGCCTGTTGCACGGCCCGCTGGGCCCGCCCGAGAAGAAGCTGGGTGATCTGAATGCCGCGCAGCTGCTGGCCAGCTTCAACGCCAACACCATCGGCCCGGCGCTGTTGATGCGGCACTTCAGCCCATTGCTGGGCCGCCAGCGCGGCCTGCTGGTGATGCTGTCGGCCAAGGTGGGCAGCATCGGCGACAACCGGCTGGGCGGCTGGTATGGCTACCGGGCCAGCAAGGCGGCGCTGAACATGCTGGTCAAGACGGCGGCCATCGAGTTGCGCCGCAGCCAGCCGCACACCGTGCTGGTGGCGCTGCACCCGGGCACGGTGGACACCGCACTGTCGGCGCCCTTCCGTGGCGCCGAGATCGGCCGGCCGCCTGACCTGGCCGCCGCCCAGATGCTGGCGGTGATCGACGGCCTGCAGCCCGAGGACAGCGGCAGCTTCGTGGCCTGGGACGGGCAGCGGCTGCCTTGGTAACTTGGGCCGCAGGCCGGGCTGGCCGTTGCGCCGTCAACCCAGGCCGATGTCGCCCGGCGCCGGCGCACGCTTGCGACCGTCCAGCATCGCGCGCAGCAGGTTCTCGCGCTGCAGCCAGGACGTGATCAGCACGCCGCCCACGTGCAGCGGCACCAGCCCGGCGAAGGCCCAGCCAGCGATGCGGTGCAGCGCATAGAGCAGCGGGTCGCCCCAGAAGCGGTCGGTGGCGTAGAGCGCGCCGCTGCCGCCGGCCAGCAGCGCGCAGCCCAGCAGCGCCACGATCATCCAGCCGCCCAGCGGGTTGTGGCCCAGGTGGCGTGGCTCGGCCCGTCGCAGCAGCGCGGCAGCATAGGCGCTGGTGGCGCGCCAGCCCTGCACGAAGCCGGCAAAGCGCAGCTGCGGGGCGCGCGCCCACCAGCCGGCGCTGGTGCGCAACGCTGCCAACGCCAGCGCGGCATAGCCCAGACGCTCATGCCAGGGGCCGCCCTCGTGCAGCCACAGGCAGGCCAGCACGCTGCCGGCCAGGGCCCAGTGGCCCAAGCGCACCGCCGGGCCCCAGACCGGTACCGTGGGCCCGGTGGCAGTGCCGGCCGGCAAGCGGCTCATCGGGCCTTGGTGGGCACCGGTGCCAGCGTCAGCGGGTGGAAGTAGGCCTCCACGCGCTGGCCCTTGTCGTCCAGGCCGTAGACCTCATAGCAGCCGCCGTCCTCCTTGACGCGGCGCACCGTCCAGCCCTTGTCCTTGAGCATCTGCTCCAGCTTGGCCTGGGGTTGCCAGGATTCTTTCGGGCCCGAATCGCAGGTGGCCAGGCCGGTGGCCTGGGCGCTTGTGATGACCAGCAGCAGGGTGGCGGTGGTGGTGAGCAGGGGCAGCAAGCGCATGGTGGAGCGTCCGGGTTCAGGTTGAAGCCCGGCAGCATGCCAGCAATGTGTTGCTGCGGGGTTGCCGGCGTCTGGCATGACACAGGCCGGCAGGCACCAGGACGGGATGGCCCAAACCATTCCTTACCGCCATAGAATGTAAGGAACTGAAGCACCACCAGGAGCGCCATGTTCGCCACCCTCACCAGCAAGGGCCAGATCACGCTGCCCAAGGAGATCCGCGATCGGCTTGGCCTGGATGCCGGTGCAATGCTGGACTTTCAGATCCTGGCGGACAACACGATCACCGCGCGGCAGGTTTTGCCGGATGCGCGGCGCATCCGTGGCTTGCTCAAGTCGCCGCATGCCGCGCCGCCCACGGTGCCACAGATGGATGAAGCCGTCGCCAGGCATCTGCAGGAAAAGCACGCGCCAGCGCGCAGTGGCCGCAAGCCCTCGGGCCGATGATCGGCATTGACGCCAACATCCTGCTGCGCCTGTGGCTCAACGACGACCCGGTGCAGAACCGGCGCATCGACGCTTTGCTGGCGGCGCATGGCAACACGCCAGGCGCTTTGCTGGTGACGGACGCGGTGCTGGCCGAAGCGGTGTGGGTCTTGCGGTCTGCCTTCGCTCAGGACACGGCCGCCCAACTGCTGGCGGTGCGCAGCCTGCTGGATGAAACAGCGTTTGCCTTCGAGGACCGTGAAGCGGTGGTCCAGGCTGCGGCCTTGTTCGAGCAAAGCAGCTGCGGCTTTTCAGACTGCCTGATCCTGGCCAGGCATGCGAGCCTGGGTTGCGCCTTCACCGCCACCTTCGACCGCGGCATGCGCAAGCTGCCGGGGGCCCAGGTGCTGTGAGGGGCCTGCCGGCCGTCAGGCCGCCGGCGCAAAGTCGATCAGCACCTTCATCGCCTGCTTGCGGTCACTGGCCAGCTCGAAGGCCTCGCGTGCCTGCGCCATCGGGAAGGCGCGGGTGATCAGCGGGGTCAGATCCACCCGCCGCTCGTTGATCAGCCGCACCGCCAGCGCAAACTCGGCATGGAAGCGGAACGAGCCCAGGATTGCCAACTCCTTGGCCACCACCAGGTTCTGCGGGATGCTGACATCCCCGCCCAGGCCCAGCTGCACCACCACGCCGCGCGGGCGCATCACTTCCAGCCCGTCGCGCAGCGCGCGCTCGTTGCCCGAGCATTCCAGCATCACGTCGAAGCTGCCCTTCTCAGCCGAATAGTCGGCCACCCAATCGCGCTCTTGCGCCACGTTGAGGGTGCGGTGGGCGCCCAGCGCGCGGGCCACCGCCAGCGGCTCGTCGACCACATCGGTGACGACGATCTCGGCCGCGCCATGCACCCGGGCGGCCACCAGCGCCAGCGCGCCGATGGGCCCGCAGCCCGAAACCAGCACCCGCTTGCCCAGCAGCGGGCCGGCGCGCGACACGCCGTGCAGGCCGACCGAGAAGGGCTCGGCCAGCGCCGCCTGCTGCAGCGGGATGCCGTCGGCCACCAAGTGGCATTGCGAGGCATTGCAGACCAGCGCATCGCGGAACGCGCCCTGGATATGCGGCATGCGCATCGCGCTGCCGTAGAAGCGCATGTCCAGGCACTGGTTGGGCAGGCCCTCCAGGCAGTATTTGCAAGCCGCACAGGGCCGGCTGGGGTTCACCGCCACCCGGTCGCCCACCTTGACCGAGGTGACATCGTCGGCCACCGCCGCCACGGTGCCGGCCACCTCATGGCCCAGCACCATAGGCTGCTGGATGCGCACCGTGCCAAAGCCACCGTGGTGGAAGTAGTGCAGGTCCGATCCGCAGATGCCGCCAAAACCCACCCGCACCAGCACCTGGCCGGGGCCGATCTCGCCGGCATCCTGCTCTTCCAGGCGCAGGTCGGTGGGGGCGTGGATCACGAGGCATCGACAGCGGTAGCGCATTGGGGGAGGGTCCTGGCGGGCGATGGGCGGTCTGGCGGGGCGGGGCGTTGGCTGGTGCAGGCTCAGAACGGAATATCGTCATCCATGTCGTCAAACCCGGTGCTCGACTTGGCGGCCGGCGCGCGCGGGGCGGCGGCCGGCGCGCGCGGCGGTGGCGCGGCCCGGCGCGGCGCGTCGCTGCGGCCCTGCGGCTCGCCATAGCCCTCGTCGGCACCGCCACCGCCCGCGCCCGGTGCTGCGCCGTCGCGGCCGCCCAGCAGCTGCATCTGCTCGGCGTAGATCTCGGTGGTGTACTTCTCCACGCCGTCCTTGTCGGTCCATTTGCGGGTGCGCAGGCGGCCCTCGATATAGACCGGCCGGCCCTTCTTCAGGTACTCACCAGCGATCTCGGCCAGGCGGTCGAACAGCGCCACGCGGTGCCATTCGGTCTCTTCCTGGCGTTCGCCCGACTCCTTGTTCTTCCAGTTGCGGGTGGTGGCCAGGTTCAGGGTGCACATCGCGCTGCCGTTGGCCGAGTAGCGCACCTCGGGATCGCGCCCCAGGTTGCCGATGAGGATGACTTTGTTGACCGATGCCATGGCGGGGCTCCTGGGTGTTGCGGGGATGGGGTTGAGGGCGCAGATTGTCCCCGAAACCGATGATGGCCAGCCCTGCCCTCGCGCGCAAGCCGCCCTTCGGGGGTGGCGGGCACCCCCGAAGGTGGGAGCGCCAGGGCCGATTTCGCTGTCCGGGGCGATCAGCCGGGCTTGCGGCCGGCCCGCGCCGCATGCAGGAAGTCCACCAGCATCGGCTCGGGGTCCAGCCGGTCGCTGCGCCGCCAATGAAATTCCGGGTGCCATTGCACCCCGGCCACCCAGGTGCCGCCGGCCTTGCCGCGCAGGGCCTCGATGATGCCGTCCTCGGGGCAATGGGCCTCGGCCACCAGCCCGTCGGCCAGCCGGTGCACGCCCTGGTGGTGGATGCTGTTGACCAGCACCGGTTCATCGCCCGGGTAGAGCCCGGCCAGCCAGCCCCCCGGCACCAGAGCCAGCGGGTGGTGCCACTGGTCATAGGCCTCGCGGTCCACGTGGCGCCGGGCGGCGGGGTGCTGGTGGCTGATGTCCTGGTAGAGCGTGCCGCCAAAGGCCACGTTGATCAGCTGGCAGCCCCGGCAGATGCCCAGCACCGGCTTGCCGGCGGCCAGAAAGGCCTCGATCAGTTCGATCTCGTAGCGGTCGCGCACCGCGTCGCCGGCCCATTCGGGGCGCAGCGGCAGCTGGCCGTAGGACGTGGGGCTGACATCCAGTCCGCCCTGCAGCATCAGCCCGTCGAGCAGGTCGACATAGCCCTGCAGATTGACCTTGCGGCGCGACACTTCGCCATCCTGGCTGAGCGTGGGCACCATCAGCGCCACCGCGCCATGGGCCATGATCCAGTGCGCAAAGGTCTGTTCCAGGTACTGCAGGGTCTTGCCGCGGAAGCCCAGCTCGGCCGGCACCTGGTGCATCAGCCGGGTGGAGATGCCGATGCGCAGCGGATGGGCACTCATGCGGGGGCCTTTCAAAGGGTGGGGGCCCGGGCCGGGCCTGCCAGGGCACTATAGAAGCATGATCGGCACAGCACCGCGATGATCGACACGCTGCAAGACCTGGAGGCGCTGCGCGCCCAGGCCAGACGCACCGAAACCCCCTGCGGCGGGGCGGCCCTGGTTTGGCATGTCTGGGGTGAAAGCCAGCGGCCGCCGCTGTTGCTGCTGCACGGCGGCTCGGGCAGCTGGACCCACTGGCTGCGCAATATCGACCCGCTGGTGGCGGCCGGCTGGCAGGTGCTGGTGCCCGACATGCCGGGCTTTGGCGATTCGGCGGTGCCGCCCGA
Source organism: Betaproteobacteria bacterium (assembly GCA_031410435.1). Lineage (GTDB taxonomy): Bacteria > Pseudomonadota > Gammaproteobacteria > Burkholderiales > Burkholderiaceae_C > Pseudaquabacterium. Next base: position 6,382 of record JANNZD010000322.1, read on the forward strand.
TGGCCGTGACGCCGATGTGCTGCCGGCCTGGCTGGAGGCCGGCCTGCAGCGCCTGATCGGCAACACGCCCCTGCCGGTGGTGGGCTTTTCCTTCGGGGCCCTGGTGGCCGGGCTCTGGACTCAGCGCGCGCCGGCCCGGATCAAGCACCTGGTGCTGGTGGGCAGCCCCTGCCTCAGCGCGGACCGCCTGCAGCCCCTGGACCTGCGCCGCTGGGACACCACCCCCGCCGGCCCGGCGCGCGACGCGCTGCACCGCCACAACCTGCTGCAGCTGATGCTGGCCGATCCGGCGGCGGCCACGCGGCTGGCGGTGGCGGTGCATGCGGCCAATGTCGAGCGTGACCGATTGCGCCAGCGCCGCCTGATGCTGACCGACGCGCTGGTGCCGCTGCTGCCCACCCTGCGCTGCCCGGTGGCGGGCCTGTGGGGCTGCGAGGACGCGCTCTACCGCCACCGTTTGCCGCTGATCGGGTGGGTGCTGGCCACCGCGCCGCGTTTCGAATCGCTGCGGCTGCTGCCCGGCGCCGGCCATTGGGTGGCCTTCGAGGCGGCCGACGCCTTCAACGCCGGCCTGCTGGCCCAACTGGGCGGGCCGGCGGCCTGACCCCCGGGCGAGGCGCCGGGTCGGCGCGCCGCGCCGGGCAGCAGCCCGGGGCCGCTTGTCGGGCTGCCTTACAGCAAATCGCGGGCAGCGGCCCGCGAAGCCGGTCCCGTTTCGACTTCTTTTGTGAAATCAATCACTTATAAATATTTTAGGTTTTTGGTACGAATCTTGCATCTTTTTGCTTTGACCTCACGGTCTTGCACTGGACAGGTCACCCCTTGACCCTGCGCAAGTCGCAGCCCCTTGAAAGGTAGCGCCAACATGACCCGGAACAGACCTGGTATCACCCGCGTCAGCGGCAAGCTGCGCAAACTCGCCGGCCTGGCCGTCCTGGCCGCCGCTGCCGCGCCGCTCAGTGGCTGGGCCACGATCGTGGGCGGCAATGTCAGCTCGATCGTGCCGGCCGGCGTGTCGACTTTCGTCAAGCTGGGCGTGCCGCTCAACAACCTCAGCTTCTCCGCCAACTGCGCCGCCAATTCGGTGGGCAATGACTGCTTTCAGTCGCTCAACCTTTTCGGCTTCGACGAGAGCCAGAACGTCAGTGTGGTCGGCAGCGCGCTGCAGGTCAGCGACATCGGCGGCGGCATCGCCGGCAGCCTGGCGGTGGGCACCACCGTGGCCAGCCACTACATCTTCTTCGATCCGGGCAACGGTGCCACGATCCGGGGCACGGTCGATTTCGACGCCACCATCCTGGCCCTGATCTATGTCACCGCCGAGCTGGCCGCCAGCGACTACCTGGCCAACACCGGCGTGAACTACCTCAACCCGACCCTGCGCGGCCTGGAGCCGGGTGATTCGGTCACCTTCAGCGGCAGCCAGGTGAGCTTCAATACCTCGGCCTCATCGCCGGGCGACTATGTGCGCGTGTTGACCGCCTTCTCGCCCGGCGCCCTGCCCGAGCCAACCGGCCTGGCCCTGGTCGGTCTGGCCTTGGTGGGCATGGCCGGCCTGCGCCGGCGCTCCCCAAGCCCGACAGGCTCCTAGACGCTCAGGTAGCGCTGCACGGCGGCTGCGTCCCGACGCAGCGCGTCGCTGTCGCCCTGCCAGGCCATCCGGCCTTTTTCCAGGATGTAGTGGCGGTCGGCCAGCGGCAGCAGGGGTTTGAGGTTCTTGTCGATCACCAGCATGGCCATGCGCTGCTGCTTGAGCTGGGCCAGGCAGGTCCAGATCTCTTGCCGGATCAAGGGTGCCAGTCCCTCGGTGGCCTCGTCCAGGATCAGCAGGCGCGGGTTGGTCATCAGCGCGCGGCCCACCGCCAGCATCTGCTGCTCGCCACCCGACATCTTGCCGGCCATCTGCCGGCTGCGCTCGGCCAGGCGCGGGAACAGCGCATTGACCCGGTCCAGCGTCCAGGGCGTGGCGCCGGCATTGCGGGTGGACGCGGTGGCTACCAGGTTCTCGTGCACGGTCAGATTCGGGAAGACCATCCGGCCCTCGGGCACCAGGCCCACACCGGCGCGGCCGATGCGGTGCGCGGGCTGGCCCGCCAGGGCCTGGCCGGCCAGGCTGATGCTGCCGGCGCTGGGCATCAGCATGCCCGACAGGCATTTGACGGTGGTGGTCTTGCCCATGCCATTGCGGCCCAGCAGCGTGACCACCTCGCCCTCGGCGATGTCGATGTCGACGCCGAACAGCACCTGGCTTCGGCCATAGCCGGCCTGCAGGCCGCGCACCTGCAGCAGCGCCTGGGCGCCGCTCATGTTGGAACCTCCGGGCTGCGCCCTGCGGTGCGAGCCGCCTTCGGAGCGGCCGGGCGGGGCCTCATGCGGGAAGCTCCTCGTCGCCCAAGTAGGCATTGCGCACCTCGGCATCGTTGCGGATGGCCTCGGGCGCGCCGGTGGCGATGATGCGGCCGTAGACCAGCACGCTGATGCGGTCGGCCAGCGTGAACACCGCATGCATGTCGTGCTCCACCATCAGCACGGGAAAGCGGCCGCGCAGGCTCTGCAGCAAGTGCACCATGGTCTCGCTCTCGGGCCCGCTCATGCCGGCCAGCGGCTCGTCCAGCAGCAGCACGCGGGGTTGCAGGGCCAGCGCCATGGCCAACTCCAATTGGCGATGCTCGCCATGCGCCATCTCCGCGGCCGGCACCTGGGCCTGCGGGCCCAGGCCCACGCTGTCGAGGGCGGCGCGGGCGGCGTCCATCACCTTGGGCTGCCGGTGCAGCGGGGTCCAGGCGCCAAAGGCGCTGCCGTGGCGCGACAGCACGGCCATCGCCACGTTCTCCAGCGCGCTGAAGTCGGGGCAGACCTGGGTGATCTGGTAGCTGCGGGCCAGGCCGCGGCGTGAGCGTTGCACCACGCTGAGCGCGGTGACGTCCTCACCGGCCAGCCAGACCTGGCCGCTGTCGGGGCTGATCTCGCCGGTGAGCTGGCCGATCAGCGTGGTCTTGCCGGCGCCGTTGGGGCCGATCAGCGCATGCACCTCGCCCGGCAGCAGGGTCAGGCTCACATCGTCGGTGGCCAGCAGGCCGCCGAAGCGCTTGACCAGGCCAAAGGTCTGCAGCAAGGCGCCGGGCATGGGCGCTGGGTACGCGCCGCTCATGGCGGGGGCTTCTTCAAACGCTGTGCATCACGCCGGGCGTCACGCTGCTGCGCCCATTCGTGCAGGCTGCCGTACAGGCCGCGCCGCGCCACCAGCACCACCGCCAGGATGATCAGGCCCAGCGGCGCCATCCAGTGCGGTGTCAGCGCGGCCAGCGCTTCTTCGAGCAGCAAAAAGGCCATCGCCCCCACCAGCGGGCCCACCACCGTGCCCATGCCGCCCAGCACCACAATCACGATCAGCTCGCCCGACACCGACCAGGCGGTGTAGGACGGCGAGGCATACATCGTCAGGTTGGCCAGCAAAAAGCCGGCCAGCGCGGCCACCATGGCCGCGATCACATAGGCCGCCAGCTTGTAGCGCAGCGCCTCGAAGCCCAGCGCCTTCATGCGTCGCTCATTGGCCTTGATGCCGCGCAGCGTGAAGCCGAAGCGCGCATGCACCAGGCGCCACAGGCCATACAGCACCGCCAGCAGCACCGCAAAGGTCAGGCCGTAGAGCTGCAGCGGGCGGCCCAGGTCCAGCGGCCAGAGCTGGCTGCGCGCGTCCAGCCGCATGCCGTCGTCGCCGCCATAGTGTTTGAGCGAGATGCCGAGGAAGAAGAACATCTGCGCAAAGGCCAGCGTGATCATGATGAAGCCCATGCCGCTGGTGCGCAGCACCACCAGGCCGGTGACGGCTGCCACCAGCGCCGCGCCGCCCAGCGCGCAGGCCAGGTGCAGCCAGCCATTGGTGATGCCGTGAAAGGCCGGGATGGCCACCGCATAGGCGCCCAGCGCCAGGTAGAGGGCATGGCCGAAGCTGACCAGGCCGGTGTAGCCGATCAGCAGGTTCAGCCCGATGGCCGCGATCGCATAGACCATCACCCGGGTGAACTGGGTCAGGTAGAAGGGCTGGTGGGTGGCCACCGACACCACCGGCACCAGCGCGAAGAAAAGCAGCAGAGCGGCCACCACCCAGGGGCGGGGCGATTGCCAGGAGACGGGTTCAGGCCACATGCGCTTTGTCGTCCGTCAGCCCGCCGGGCGCACCGGGAACAGGCCGTCGGGCTTGAAGGCCAGCACCCCGGCCATCAGCAGGTAGATCAGCATCGACGCCAGCGCCGGGCCGGCGGCCTGGGCCACCTCTCGGCTCATCAGCGCGCCCATCCAGATCGGCAGGAAGACCCGGCCCAGGGTGTCAACCACGCCGATGATCAGCGCGGCCAGAAAGGCGCCGCGGATCGAGCCGATGCCGCCAACGATGATCACCACCAGGGTCTGGATCAGGATGGTCTCGCCCATGCCCGACTGCACCGAGAAGATCGGCCCGGCCATCACCCCGGCCAGCGCCGCCAGGCCGGCGCCCAGGCCGAAGATCAGGGTGTTGAGCAGGCCGATGTTCACCCCCAGAGCGGCCACCATCGGCGCATGGGTGGCACCGGCGCGGATCAGCATGCCCACCCGGGTGCGGTTGATCAGCCAGTACAGAAAGGCCGCCACCGCCAGCCCGACCGCGATCACCGCCAGCCGGTAGGCGGCGTAGCTGAAGCCGGCCAGGGTGACGGTGCCCTCCAGCCAGGCCGGCGTCTGCGAGTACAGCGGGCTGACGCCCCAGACCATGCGCACCGCCTCGTTGAGGAACAGCACCAGGCCGAAGGTAGCCAGCACCTGGTCGAGGTGGTCGCGCCGGTACAGGCCGGCCAGCGCGATGCGGTCGATCGCCACGCCCAGCAGCATGGTGCCCAGCACCGCGCCCAGCGCACCGAGCAGGAAAGACCCGCTGGCACCGGTGATGGCGGTGGCCAGGAAGGCGCCCACCATATACAGCGCGCCATGCGCCAGGTTCACAAAATTCATGATGCCGAAGACCAGCGTCAGCCCGGCCGCCAGCAAGAACAGCAGCACCCCGAGCTGCAGCCCGTTGAGCACCTGGGTGAGGATCAGCGCAGTGGTCATGGTGTGCAAGAAAAAGGGCGCGGCTGCTTCGGCAGTGCGCCCCGGTCAGGCACCGGGCGGCAAAGCCCGGCGGCCCGGCATCACATCGTCATCTTGCACTTCTCAAAATGCGCATCCTTGTCGGCCTTCAGCGGCGTGGCCAAGGTCTTGAGCGTCATCCGGCCCTGGGCGTCCTTGACAGCCTCGAAGATATGCAGGTCCTGGATCGGGAACTGATTGGTGTTGAACTTGAAGTCGCCGCGCACCGACGCGAAGCTGGCGGTGCGGAAGGCCGCCATCAGCGCCTTCTTGTCGTCCACCTTGCCGCCGGTCTTGGTCATGGCGGCGTCGATCAGCTGGGCCGCGTCATAGCCCTGGGCCGCGTACTGCGAGGGGATGCGCTTGTACTTGGCCTCGAACTCCTTGACGAAGCGCTGGTTGGCGGCATTGGTGAAGTCGGGCCCCCAGAAGGTGCCCGACAGCACGCCCAGCGCCGCCTCGCCCATCGCCGGCAGGCCGATGCCATCGGTGGTGGACGATGTGAGCAACGGGATCTTGCCGCGCATGCCGGCCTGGCCCCATTGCTTGATGAAGTTGATGCCCAGCCCACCTGGCAGGAAGGCGAACACCGCATCCGGCTGGGCCGCGGCGATCTGCGCGATCTCGGCCGAGAAATCCTGCGTGTTCAGCGCCGGCCACAGCTCATTGACCGTGGGCGTCTTGTAGTAGCGCTTGAAGCCGGCCACGAAATCCTTGCCCGCCTGGTAGTTGGGGGCGATGGTGACCATCTTCTTGATGCCCTTGTCATGGGCATATTGGCCCACCACCTCGGCCTGCTGGCCGTTCTCCCAGCTGGCCGAGAAGAAGTAGGGGCTGCAGGCCGCGCCGGCGATCGGTGACGGGCCGGCATTGCTGCCGATCAGGAAGACCTCCTTGTCGGTGACCTTCTTGTGCACCGCCATCATGATGTTCGAGAAGGTGACGCCGGTGATGATGGACACCCGCTCCTTGTCGATCAGCTTCTCGACGATCTGGTTGGCCACATCCGGCTTGAGCTGGCTGTCCTCGCGCAGGATCTGCACCGGCACGCCGCCGAGCTTGCCGCCGTTGCGCTCGACCACCAGCATCAGCGCGTCGTACTGGTCTTGCCCCAGCGGGCCCTGCGGGCCAGACAGCTCGGCCATGAAGCCGATCTTGACCTGGGCCTGGGCCGGTGTGCCGGCCAGGGCGGCCAGGGTCGCGACGGCCAGCAGCGTGGACCAGAGCTTGTGCTTGTGCTTCATCGATGTTCTCCTGAATGTGCTGCACCGGCGCGTGCCGCAGCGGTAACGGTGGCGTGCCTGCGGCGTCGCTCGAGACGCTGGGGAGGCTATCACGGCGACCGGCGCCGGCGCCCTGGGATGCACCCGGTGGCTCGGCGCGAGTTGCAGCTGGCCAGCATCGTCACCAACCTGCCGGTGGTCTGCGAGGGCTGCCACCGCAGCACCGAGGCCGAGCGCCGTTGCCCGGGCGGCGGCGGGTGGACGGCCGGCCCGGGCCGCTTGTGGCCACAATTGCTGGCGGCGGCCTCGCGCGAGGCCGCCGCCAACGCCCCGCAACCCGGCGCCTCGCGCGCCTGCCTGGAGATACCCGCAACATGTTCTCGCACATCATGATCGGCAGCAACGACCTGGACAAGGCCAAGGCCTTCTACGACGCGGTGCTGGGCACCCTGGGCGTGCCGCCTGGGGTGGTGGACCGCCACCGCATCTTCTGGCGCACGCCGACCGGCGTGTTCTCGGCATCGCTGCCGATCAACGGCCAGCCGGCCGTGGTGGGCAACGGCAGCACCGTCGGCTTTGCCTGCCAGTCTGCCGCACAAGCCGATGCCTGGCATGCCGCCGGGCTGGCCCATGGCGGCAGCAGCTGCGAAGACCCGCCGGGCGTGCGCGAAGGCGCCAATGGCAAGCTCTACCTGGCCTACCTGCGCGACCCCGACGGCAACAAGCTCTGCGGCCTCTACCGCATGCCCAAGGGCTGAAGCCAGGGCCGGCCCGGCCGGCGCCCGGCGGGTGGCGCCGGCTCGTTACCATCCCGGCTTCATGCCCAGCACCCTCGCCGCCTCGCCCACCTCCACCGACCCGCTGGACATCCTGCAGCAGGTCTTTGGCTACCCGGCCTTCCGCGGCCAGCAGGCGGCCGTGGTTGGCCATGTGTGCGGCGGTGGCGACGCACTGGTGCTGATGCCCACCGGCGGGGGAAAAAGCCTGTGCTACCAGGTGCCGGCCATCGCCCGCCACCGCGCCGGGCGCGGGGTGACGCTGGTGGTCAGCCCGCTGATCGCGCTGATGCACGATCAGGTCGGCGCGCTCGACGAAGCCGGCGTGCCGGCGGCCTTCCTGAACAGCTCGCTCGAGGGCGACCAGGCGCGCCGCGTCGAGCGCGAGCTGATGGCCGGCAAGCTGGTGCTGCTGTACGCGGCGCCCGAGCGCATCCTCACGCCGCGCTTCCTGGCCATGCTCGACAGCCTGCACGAGCGCGGCCTGTTCAGCCTGCTGGCCATCGACGAGGCGCATTGCGTCAGCCAGTGGGGGCATGATTTCCGCGAGGAGTACCTGGGCCTGTCGCAGCTGCACGAGCGCTACCCCGACGTGCCGCGGCTGGCGCTCACGGCCACCGCCGACGACCACACCCGCGCCGACATCGTCGAGCGCCTGGCGCTGACCGACGCGCGCCAGTTCGTGGCCAGTTTCGACCGGCCCAACATCCGCTATGTGATCGTCGAGAAGGACGAGCCGCGGCGCCAGCTGCTGCGCCTGCTGCAGGACGAGCACGAGGGCGACGCCGGCATCGTCTACTGCCAGAGCCGCAAGAAGGTGGAGGAGACCGCCGCCTGGCTGGCCGGCGAGGGCATCGCCGCGCTGCCCTACCACGCCGGGCTGGATGCCGAGGTGCGGCGCCGCCACCAAGACCGCTTCCTGCGCCAGGACGGCATCGTGATGGTGGCCACCATCGCCTTCGGCATGGGCATCGACAAGCCCGATGTGCGCTTCGTCGCGCATCTGGACCTGCCCAAGAACATCGAGGGCTATTACCAGGAAACCGGCCGCGCCGGCCGCGACGGGGCGCCCGCCACCGCCTGGATGGCCTATGGCCTGGCCGATGTGGTGAACCAGCGCCGCATGATCGACGAGGGCGAGGCGGCCGAGGACTTCAAGCGCCTGCAGCGCACCAAGCTGGATGCCCTGCTGGCGTTGGCCGAGGCCCATGATTGCCGGCGCGTGCGCCTGCTGACCTACTTTGGCGAGGAGTGCACACCCGCCGCCGGGCCGCCCCAAGGCGGGCAGCGCCCCCTTGGGGGGCCGCGAGAGCACGAAGTGCCGAGCTTGGGGGCCCGATATTTTTGCGGCAACTGCGACAACTGCCTGCAGCCGCCGGCGGTGTGGGATGCGACCGACGCCGCCCGCAAGGCCCTGAGCTGCATCTACCGCTTCCACCAGCAGAGCGGCTTCGGCTTTGGCGCCGGCCACCTGATCGACGTGCTGCGCGGCAAGACCACCGACAAGGTGACCCAGCGCGGGCATGAGCGCCTGTCCACCTTCGGCATCGGCGCGGACATCACCGAGCAGGCCTGGCGCGGCGTGCTGCGCCAGCTGGTGGCGCTGGGCCATGTGCGCAGCGTGGGCGAGTACAACACGCTGGAACTCAGCGACTCGGCCCGTGCGGTGCTGCGCGGCGAGGTGGCGGTGCTGCTGCGCGTGCCCGCCGAGGCGCCGGCCGGTGGCCGCAGCCGGCGCGCGCGCGGCGCCGCCAAGCCCGCCGGCGGCGCTGGCAAGCCGCCGCCGCTGCCGCTGGACGAGACCGGGCTGGCCCGCTTCGCCGCGCTCAAGGCCTGGCGCGCCGAGGTGGCCCGCGAGAACAACCTGCCGGCCTATGTGGTGTTCCACGACGCCACCCTGGCCGAGATGGCGCGCGCGGCGCCCGACTCGATCAGCGCGCTGGCCGGCATCAGCGGCGTGGGGGCCAAGAAGCTGGAGGCCTACGGGCCCGAGATCCTGCGCGTCCTGCGCGGCTGAGCGGCTGCACTTCATTTCTGCAACACCGGCTCAGGCAGCCGGGTCGGGCGCAGCAGGGCTGCGATCGGGCGGCGTCGGGCCGATCGGCAGGGTTTTCGGGGTGCACCCGCCCGTCTTGCCGCGCAGGTCGAAGCCGGCCGGAAAACTCGCGTCCCGCTATCATGGCCGGTTGCCCTCGCCCGGTTGCCCGCCGCAAACCCGCCTGCCATGCCCCACCCCGATCCCGCCGATGTTGCCCTGCTGCCCCTGAATGCCCGGCCCCTGCCGGTGGGTGCCACCCATCTGCAGATCCGCGGTGCGCGCACCCACAACCTGAAGAACATCGACCTCGACATCCCCAAGCATGCGCTGGTGGTGATCACCGGCCTGTCGGGCTCGGGCAAGAGCAGCCTGGCCTTCGACACCCTGTATGCCGAGGGCCAGCGCCGCTATGTCGAGAGCCTGTCGGCCTATGC
>JANNZD010000323.1:0-5086 GCA_031410435.1 Betaproteobacteria bacterium
AACCCCCGCCGCCAATCCTGCAACTCGCCTGATACGGGCAAACCCCATAGATACACGGCCTTCCGGCGTCGGACCGGAAACGTGTTGCGCTGCGCGGGCTTACGAGGGCGTGTCACTTGTAACTGTCAAAGTCAGGTCTGAGACCGCACCTGAGCCACCGGAAGGCGGCGAAGCGCTGGCTCAGGCCAGCACCCGATTTCATGCGCGCCGGCTGGGCCGGCAGCGGCCCCGGCTCAGGTCGACGCCTTGGCGCCCAGGCGCTTCCAGGCCTTGATGCCCAGGTGCCGGGCCAGCAAGGCCGGTGGCATGCGCAGCCAGTGCGCCCGCAGGTAGAGCAGGCCTTCGGCCAGCCCTCGGCCCGGCAGCGCAGCCGCCTGGTGCGGGCTGCGCAGCACACGCTGCCACAACCATTGCATGGCCGCCAGCCCGGGGCCCAGGCCGGCGCCGCGCAGGGCCGCATCGAGCGCGCCATCAGGCACCGGCGTGTGCAGGATCTGGCGGCTGGCCCACAGCCCGTAGGCCAGCGGGCGCTGCAGGTGCAGCGCGGCGGCGCGGGCCTGCAATTCGGCCCAGAAGCCTTCACGGCTCCGGCCCTGGCGCAACAGCAAATCCAGGTCCGACAGATCGCGCAGGCCATGGCTGAGGTCATCGTTGTGGAACAGGTGGGCCATGCTGTGCAGCACCATGTCGGTGGGCGCCAGCACCTGCAGCCCGGGCCCGCCGGCCACTGGCCGGGCCCGCGCAAGCAGGCTGGCGACGTCGGGCGGCTGGCGCACGGTGAGCGGCAGCAGGTTGTGGTGCACGTCCAGCGTGGTGCCACGCCGCAGGTGTTGCATCGGCGGCAGCTCGTGCATCCACTCGCGGTAGTAGCGCTGGTCATAGGCGTCATGGTGGCTGCCCATCCAGCCCGCCAGCATCAGCGCGCCTTCGACATCCGGCAGGGCCGCACGCGGCACCAGGATGTCGATGTCCGAGAACAGGCGGCCCTGCTGGGCCGGCAGGTCACCCAGCACATAGGCCGCGCCCTTGAGCAGCACCACCGGCACGCCCAGCGGGGCCAGGGCCCGGGCGATGCAGGCGGCCTCGCGCCGCACCTCGGCCTGCTGGGCCTGCGCCACGCGCAAGGCCGACTGCAGGTGCTGGCGCGGCCCGGTAGGCAGGCCCGGCAGCAGGCCGGCCCGGTCCAGGCCCACCGCCAGCCGGGCCAGCACATCGGCGCGCCGGGCCTGGTGGATCACCGGCTCCCACTGCGGCGCGCTCAGGCGCGCCAGGTCGTCGCCCTGCACCAGCGCCCAGGCGGCCCAATCGACGACGGCCTGGCGCCGGGTGCGCATCAGGCCGGCACCCCAGGGGCCGACCGGGCAAGTTGCTCAAAATCCAGAACGGCCTGCGCCAGATCGCTGTAGTGGTATTGGGCGCAGCGGCTGGCCTGCACCAGGTCAGCCAGCAGGTGGAAGCCCGCCGCCGCATGCACGTTGTAGTTGAAGGCGTTCTCGATCAGGCGCATCAAAGTCTGGCCCCGGCTCAGCGGCGTCATCACCGCGGGTGCGCCGGGCTCGAAGCGCGGAAACACGATCCAGGCGGGCAGCACGGACTCATCGGCCTGATGCACTGAGGGCGCAGGCGGCGCGAAATGCCCGACCCGGCCTTTGACCGTGTCATGCACCACCGACCCGAAGCGCAGCGCCGGGCCGGCAAAGGCCTGCAGCACCTCGATCGAGGCATTCTTCAGGCTCACCGCCCGCGGCATGGGCAGCAGATGCCCGGTGGCCGGGTCGATCAGCGCCAGCTCGTCCGACAACAGGCGCCAGCCCCGGAACAGCAAGGCCGCGCACAGCGTGCTCTTGCCCGAACCCGACGGCGCCGGCATCACCAGGGCCCGCCCGTTGCGCTCGAGCACCGCCGCATGCAGCACCAGGTATTGGTGGCAGGAGCCCGACACGCACCAGTTCATGCCCCACTCGAGCATCGGCAGGCCCTGGTTGCCAGGCAGGGGCGCGAACGGGCTGCTGCCGTCGACGCCGAAAAAAAGCTGGGGCCGCCACCAGCGACGCAGGCCGGCGGCAGGGTCGACCGACACGTCGAAGTCGGCAAAGCTGTCGGCGTCGAGCACCGGATGCGCGCCATACAGCGCGATCAGGCCCTGTGCCACCTCGGCCACGCGCGAGCGGATGCAGAACACCAGCGGGCCGGTGCGCAGGCGCAAGCCGGCACCACGCAGCCGGCGTGACACCTCTTGCGGCGCCAGGGCCGACAGGCTCAGCACGCGCTGACGGTGAGCACGCCAATATCGGCCAGCGCGGCCAGCACCGGGGCCAGGCTGCGGCAGGCATCGGCGTGCTGCGCCGAGGCCTGGTGGCTGGCGGCGACGGTGTCGCCTGCCGACCGGGCTTCGGGCAGCGCCAGCAGGCGCGCGGCCAAAGCCAGTGGCGTCGCATGCCGCTGTTCGAGGCCCAGCTCCTGGATCGCCTGCAAGACCTGCCAGGCCTTGTCATCGAGCAAATGAGTCTCGAACCGGTCGGCCAGGTAGACCCCGACCTCGTCGTCAAGGCGTCGGTAGTGGGCGTCCGCTGCGATCTGGTAGGCCGATGTCACGGGGGCCGGTGCGGGCATCAGGCCGTGATCACGGATCCATCAAGGTCATCAGCCAATCCAGCGCAGTGGCCTCGACCCAACTCATCGGGATCAGCGAGGTGGTCGGCCCGCCCCGGAAATGGCGCCACACCGCCACGGCCTGGGCGTCGGTGAGCGGGAAACTCGGGGTGCTGTTGCGGGCATTCAGATAGGCCGCGATGCTGTACTTGGCGAAGTTTGAAAACGCGCCAGCAAGCACCTGCTTGAGGGTCAGGCCGGCCATGCCCGGCTCCAGCGTGCCACCAAAGATGGTGCTGAACAGCGCGGTGGTGGTGTCGGGCGCCGCCGTCGGCCAGGTCCCCGGGAAAGTGGAGTTCCAGTAGGTGGGGCCGTTGCCGGTGCAACGCACCGCGTTCGGGTGGCGGCTTAGGAAGGTGGCGGCCGAGATGAAGCCCGAGGGCAGCACACAGACCCCGGCCGCATGCACCGGGGCACTGGCCAGGCTGGCGATCACCGGCGTGGCCAACACCGCGCCCCGGGCCAGCCAGGCGCGCCGGGTCGGCAGCACCGACGCTTCAGCCTCGGCCAGGCGGACCGGTTGATCGGAGGATTGTTCGTTTTGCATGCCCAAGACCTCCTGGGGCTCGGCGAGCCCGACTACTTCGTTGATTGTAGGCAGCGCAGGCCCGGCGGACCGAAATGCGACAACCTGCATTCGAGGGGGCGCGCCGCCGCAACTTGTCACGATTTGTTGAGATAGGCGTGCGCCGGGCCCGCCATCAATCGGCGTAGACCCCGGCCGCCTTGATCACCGGGCCCCAGCGCTCGGTCTCCTGCTTGAGCCAGCTGCGCAGGCCCTCCGGGGTGAGCTTGGCATCGGGCACGATCTCGGCACCCAATTCGGCCATGCGCGCCATCACGTTCGGGTCTTTCAGGGCGGCACGCACTGCGCCATTGAACTTCTCGGTCACATCCCTGGGCGTGCCCTTGGGCGCATAGATGCCGTGCCAGACCACCACCTCGAAGCCTTTCAGCCCCTGTTCGGCCAAGGTCGGGGCATCGGGCAGGGCCTTGATGCGCTGGGCCGTGGTCACGCCATAGAAGCGCACCGAACCGGCCTTGATCTGCGGCACGGTCTGGGTGGTCTGGTCGCACAGCAGGTCGACCTGGCCGCCCAGCAGGGCCTGCATCGCCGGGCCGGTGCCGCTGTAGGGCACGGTGGTCAGGTCCACCCCCACGGCCTGGCGGAACACCATGCCGCACAGATGCGACACCGCGCCCAGCCCGGCATGGGCCAGGTTGACCTTGTCGCCGTTGGCCTTGAGGTAGGCCAGCAGCTCGGGCAGGTTGCGGGCCGGCAGGTCCTTGCGGGCCACCAGGGTCATGGGCACGTCCACCGCCTGGCTGATGTACTCGAAGTCGGTCAGCGGGTTGTAGCTCAGCTTGCGGTACAGCGCCGGCGCGGTAGCCATGCCGTTGTGGTGGATCAGGAAGGTGTAGCCGTCCGGCGCGGCCCGGGCTACCGCTGCCGCCGCCAGCGTGCCGCCGGCGCCGACCTTGTTCTCGACCAGCACGGTCTGGCCCAGCGCCTTGCCCATCGGGATGCTCAGGGCCCGGGCCACCACGTCGGTGGGGCCACCGGCGGCGAAAGGCACCACCAGGGTGATCGGGCGGGTCGGGTAGCCCTGGGCCCAGGCGCCGATGCCGGCGCACAGCAGGCCGCCAGCCAGGACGAGGAGGTTTCGACGATGGTTCATGTTGGCAGCCCGTTGCGGGTCAGAAGGAGTAGCGGCCCATCAGGTCGATGCGCTGCATCACGCCCTTCTCGCCCGAGAAGGTCTGGCGCTCGCCCAGGATGAGCTCACCGCCCAGCTCGACGTTCTTGATCGGCGAATAGATCAGGTTGAAGAACCATTGCTGCAGACGCCGGTTGTCCACCGCCTGTGCGGTCTTGCCCTGGTTCATGCCCAAGGCCACGGTGCCGCGCAGTTGATCATTGAAGGTCTTGGCATAGCCCACCACCAGGCCCTGGTTCTTGTCGAAGGTGATCGCGCCATTAGCGTCGATGAGGTAGCCGTTGCTGCCGTAGAGCTGGTCGATATCGCCCTCGACGGCGGTGTACTGGCCCATCAGCAGGTCCTTGTCGGTGATCTTGAAGCTGCCGCCGACGCCAAAGCCATAGCCGCGCTTGGTGGCGGTGAGCGAGCGCTTCTCGTGCGCCAGGGCCCGCACATTGACCGCGCCCCAGTCGAAACTCTTGTCGGCGCGTAGCACGATCTGCGGCATGCGCTCATTGGCGCTGCCGCCGCCGAACTGGTCTTCCGGATCCTCGATCGCGGCGGTGAGCTTGTAGCCGGCGCGCGCATCGCCATAGGTGTAGCGGATCATCGTGCGGCGCGAGAACGGCGCGCCGATGGGGCCGTTGAAATCCACCGTCTCGGGCAGGTCGTCCAGGTCCATGAAGGTCGACCAGGTCTGGCCGATCAGGAAGCCGGCGTACTCACCATAGGCA
>JANNZD010000324.1:0-10547 GCA_031410435.1 Betaproteobacteria bacterium
CAAGGGCTCCAGGGCGATCCATGTATCTAGGCGTTTGGCGGCTCGCAGGCCCAGCCAACGTAGTCAAATCAACAACTTACGCAAGCCCGACGTGACAGAACCGGGTCCATGTGCCCCGGAACTGTCAAAGTCAGGTCTGAGCCGGCCGGGCGCGCCCGCGCTTCGGGCCCTCAGACCCGCTCGATGATGATGGCCGGGGCCATGCCGCCGGCCGCGCACATCGTCACCAGGCCGCGCTTGAGGTCGCGCCGCTCCAACTCGTCCAGCAGGGTGCCGATCAGCAGCGAGCCGGTGGCGCCGATGGGGTGGCCCAGCGCCATCGCCCCGCCGTTGACATTGACCTTGGCGCGGTCCAGGCGCAGGTCGCGGATGAACTTCTCGGCCACCACCGCAAAGGCCTCGTTGATTTCCCACAGGTCGATATCGTCCACCGTCAGCCCAGCCTTGGCCAGCACCTTGCGGGCCGCCGGCACCGGGGCGTTGAGCATCAGCGTGGCGCTGTCGCCCACATTGGCCATGGCCACGATGCGGGCACGGGGTTTCAGGCCACGCTTCTTGATGTAGCCGGCCGAGGCCAGCAGCACGCAGCCCGCGCCGTCCACCACGCCCGAGGAGTTGCCGGCATGGTGCACATGCACGATGTCGAGCTCGGGGTAGACCTGCTTGATCAGGCCGCCGTAGGTGGTGCCGCGCGCGTCGAGCTTGAAGTCGGCCAGGCGGCCGAAGCTGGGCTGCAGCGCGGCCAGGCCCTCACGGGTGGTCTGCGGCCGCGGAAATTCTTCATGGTCAAGCGCCAGCGTGCCGTCCACCCGGTACACCGGCACCAGGCTGCGCTTGAAATGCCCGCCCTCGATGGCGGCGGCGGCGCGCTGCTGGCTGAGCAGGGCCAGGTCGTCCAGCGCCTCGCGCGGGATGCCCTCCAGCGTGGCGATGGCGTCGGCGCACACGCCCTGGTGGGATTGCGGATGGCGCGCGCGCAGGCGCAGGTTGCCGGCGTCCATCATCGCCGGATTGGCCGGGTCGGCCAGCGTGGCGGTGTAGCTCATCATCTCGGTGCCGCCGGCGATCACCAGGTCTTCATAACCGGCGGCAATGGTGGCCGCGGCCAGGTTGACGGTGGTGATGCCCGACCCGCAGAAACGGTCCAGCGTCACGCCGCTGGCCTTCTCGCTGAAGCCAGCGTCCAGCAGGGCCATGCGGGCCATGTCCATGCTCTGCTTGCCGCGCTGGGTGGACGTGCCCCAGATCACATCGTCCACCTCGCTGGTGTCGAGCTGGTTGCGTTGGGCGATGGCCGCCAGCACCGTGGCGGCCAGGTGCTGGGGGTGGCAATCGGCCAGCGCGCCCTTGCCCAGTTTGCCGATGCCGCGCGGGGTGCGGCAGGTGTCGATGATGAAGGCGTCGCTCATGGGGTGTCTCCAGACGGGGGGTGTAGGGTGGGGCGGGCTGCCGCCAGTGATGGTAGACGCCCCGGCAGCGCCACGCAGTCGCCCAGGTGGCGCCGAAGCCGCCGATAATCATCGGCTTTGCCGCTGCCCGCTGCCACGTGACCAAGCCCTTATTCAGCCCCGCCGACGAGCAAGCCATGCGCCTGGCGCTGGACCAGGCCCTGAATGCCGAGCTGGCCGGCGAGGTGCCGGTGGGCGCGGTGATCCTGCGCGCCGGCCAGGTCGTTGCCACCGGCTACAACCGGCCGATCACCACCCACGACCCCACCGCGCATGCCGAGATCGTGGCGCTGCGCCATGCTGCCGCGCTGCTGGAGAACTACCGCCTGCCCGACTGCGAGCTGTTCGTCACCCTCGAGCCCTGCGCGATGTGCGCGATGGCGCTGCTGCATGCCCGCTTCAAGCGGGTGGTATTTGCCGCCACCGACCCCAAGACCGGCGCGGCCGGCTCGGTGGCGGACTTGTTTGCCGACCCGCGCCTGAACCACCACACCGCCGTGCAGGGCGGCCTGCTGGCCGAACCGGCAGCGGCGCTGTTGCGGCGTTTTTTCGCGCTGCGGCGCGACCGGCAGAAGGCCGCGAAGGCCGCGAAGGCCGGGCTGCCCGATTTGCCCCTGGCGGCCCACCCACCGGCGGTGGATGCCGCTGGCGGTCCGGGCGATGACGCATGTGTCGACCCGGTCATCCCGGTTGGCGAGACTACCGAACACCACGGGCTCGACTGCCTGTTGCCCCCATGAGCCCCTTGCCCCCATGAGCCGCTTGCATGTGTATGCCCCCTCGGGCGTGGAATTGCGCACCCCGGCGCTCAAGCTGGCGCGCCAGCGCCTGGCCGCGCTGGGTTTCGAGGTCAGCCTCGATCCCAGCGTGCGTGCCCGCCACCAGCGTTTTGCCGGTAGCGACGAGGTGCGCCTGGCCACCTTGCACCGGGTGGCTGATGCCGCGCCGGCGGTAGCCCTGGCCTGCCGCGGCGGCTATGGCCTGACCCGCCTGCTCGACCGCATCGACTGGCCGCGCATCGCCCGGTCGGTCGAGCTGGGCACGCGCTGGGTCGGCTACTCCGACCTCACAGCGCTGCAACTGGGTCTGCTGGCCCACACTGGCGCCGGCAGCTGGCACGGGCCGATGGCCTGCGACGACTTCGGCCGCAGCGACGAGGCCGGCGGCCTGGACGAGATCACCCGCGACTGCTTTGCCGAGGCCATGTCGGGTGAGCTGGAGGCGGTGGGCTTCCGCACCGAGACTGGCTTCGACGGCCTGGCCGGCCGCGGCCTGCTGTGGGGTGGCAACCTGGCCATGCTGGTCTCGCTGCTGGGCACGCCGCACTGGCCCCAAGTCAAGGGCGGCCTGCTGTTCCTGGAGGACGTGGGTGAGGCGCCCTACCGCATCGAGCGGCTGCTGCTGCAACTGCACCAGGCCGGCGTGCTGCAGCGCCAGAAGGCGGTGTTGCTGGGCGCCTTCAGCGAGGGGCGCAAGAGCCCGCTGGACCGAGGCTACAACCTCAAGAGCGTGGTGGCCTGCCTGCGCAGCGTGTGCAGCACGCCCATCCTGACCGGCCTGCCCTTCGGCCATGTGCCCACCAAGGTGATGCTGCCGGTGGGGCGCCGGGTGCAATGGGCGGTGCAGGGCCGTGATGTGCTGATCGGCTGGTGATCCGACCGGGCCGGCGGCGCGGCCACCGGCCTGGCAATGGGTTGAAACCCGGGCCGGCGCGCCGCGGGCGTCCCCCTAGAATGGCGCCACGCCTCGCACGGGTCGGCCACAAACGGGCCCTGCCGAGGCGCTGTCGTTCATGGCCGTCTGTCAAGGCTCATCCAGCCCGGCAGCCCCCCCGTACCAGGAGTTCTTCGCATGCGCGGCATCCGCTTGTCTCGCCTCTTGTCGCCCCGCGGCCTGGGCGCCGGCCTGATCGGCCTGCTGGCCCTGCTGGGGGCCGGCTGCAACAACAACCCCTACCCGGTGGGGGCCGAGCGCGAGAACACGCTGTTCTATTCCTTCGACGAGCGCTCGCCGCGCTACCTCGACCCGACCGCGTCCTACTCCAACCCCGAGACGGCCTACACCTTCCAGATCTACGAGCCGCTTTACGGCTACCACTACCTCAAGCGCCCCTACACCCTGACCCCCAAGGCCGCGGCCCGGGTGGTCAAACCGCGCTACGTGGACAAGAACGGCCAGGCCCTGGCCGATGATGCGGCGGCCGAGCTGATCGCCGAGAGCGTCTACGACATCCCCATCAAGCCCGGCATGCGCTACCAGCCGCACCCGGCCTTTGCGGTGGACGCCCAGGGCAAGTACCTTTACCACAGCGATCATGCGCTGAGCCTGGCCGAGCTGGGCGACAAGCGCACCCCTTTCGAATTTGCCCGCCAGGGCGCGCGCGAGGTGGTGGCGGATGACTTTGTGTATGCGCTCAAGCGCCATGCCACTACCCGCATCGAGGCGCCGGTGTATTCGGTGTTCGCCGAGTACCTGATCGGCCTGAAGGACTATGCGGCACTGATCAAGCAAGAGGATGCCAAGCTGCTGCAGGGCCTGCCCAAGGACCTGCGCGACAAGCCCTTTCTCGACTTTCGCCGCTGGCCGCTGGCCGGCGCCAGCGCGCCCGAGAAGCACCTGCTGCGCATCCGCCTGAAGGGCAAATACCCGCAGTGGAACTTCTGGCTGGCGCTGCCCTTCGCGGCGCCGGTGCCCTGGGAGGCCGACGCCTTCTATGCCCAGCCCGGCATGAACGAGGCCGGCCTGTCGCTCAACCAGTGGCCGGTGGGCTCGGGCCCCTTCATGATGGCCGAGTTCATCCGCGACCGGCGCCATGTGATGGTGCGCAACCCCAACTTCCATGGCGAGGCCTACCCCTGCGAGGGCATGCCCGGCGACAAGGAGGCCGGCCTGCTCGACGACTGCGGCAAGCCCATGCCCTTCATCGACAAGCTCTACGTCACCATCGAGAAAGAGAAGGTGGCGCGCAAGGAGAAGTTCAAGCAGGGCTATTTCGACGTGCCCGAGATCGAGCGGCCCGAATGGGGGGTGGACTTCCGCAACGATGCCGACGATTCCGACGAGATCGCGGCCTTGTTCAAGCAGCGCGGCTTCCAGTTTCCGCTGACCACCGACATCAGCAACTGGTACCTGGGCTTCAACATGCTCGACCCGGTGGTGGGCAAGGGTGCCACGCCTGCAGAGGACGACAAGCACCGCAAGCTGCGCCAGGCGATTGCCATCGTGGTCGACTACGAAGAAGGCTATGGCCGCATCTTCAAGCACAAGGGCGGGGTGGCCGCGCACAGCCCGCTGCCGCCTGGGCTGTTCGGCTCGCGCGAGGGCCAGGGCAACTTCCACAACCCGGTGACCCACCGCATCGAGGGCGGCAAGATCGTGCGCCACTCGGTGGACGAGGCCAGGCAGCTGCTGGCCGAGGCCGGCTACCCGAACGGGCGCGATGCCGTCACCGGCAAGCCGCTGGTGCTGAACTACGACTTCCAGCGCGCGGTGACGCCCGAGTTCAAAAGCGAGAACGACTGGATGGCCAAGCAGTTCGCCAAGCTGGGCGTGCAGCTGGAAGTGCGCGCCACCGACTTCAACCAGTACCAGGACAAGACCCTCAAGGGCAAACACCAGATCTACTGGGCCGGCTGGCTGGCCGATTACCCCGACACCGAGAACTTCATGTTCCTGCTCTACGGCCCGAATGCCAAGAGCAAGGCCAATGGCGAGAACATCAGCAACTACGAGAACCCCGAGTTCGACGGCCTCTACCGCCAGCTGCAGGTGCTGGACGACGGGCCCGAGAAGCAGCAGGTGATAGACCGCATGGTGGCCATCCTGCAGCGCGATGCGCCCTGGTGCTTCGGCTATTTTCCCTGGGGCGGGCTGGCCTTCCAGCAGTGGGTGCACAACGGCAAGCCCAGCATCCTGATCCGCGACATGGCCAAGTACTACCGGGTCGACACCGCGCTGCGCGCCCAGCGCCAGGCCGAATGGAATGCGCCGGTACGCTGGCCGATGGCGCTGCTGGGCCTGGGCCTGTTGGTCGCCCTGTGGGGCGCGCGCCGCAGCTTCAAGGCGCGCGAGACGGCCACCGCCCGCCGCCGCGTGGCCCAACACTGACCGGAGCCCGATAACGATGTTCCGCTACATGTTGCGCCGCCTGGGCTACGGGCTGCTGATCCTGGTCGGTGTCAACCTGCTGACCTTCTTTCTGTTCTTCACCGTCAACACGCCTGACGACATGGCGCGGCTGAACATCGGCGGCAAGCGCATCACCCAGGAGCAGATCGACAAATGGAAGGGCGAGCGTGGCTATGACCGGCCGCTGTACTTCAATGCCGCCGAGCAAGGCACGGCCCAGATCACCCGCACCGTGCTGTGGGAGCGCTCGGTCTCGCTGATGCTGCTGGACTTCGGCCGCAGCGATTCGGCCCGGTCCACCGACATCGGCCACGAGGTGGCCACCCGCATGGGGGTGAGCCTGCAGCTCGCCTTGCCGCTGTTCTTGCTGCAGTTGATCGTCAGCGTCAGCTTCAGCCTGATGCTGGTGTTCTTCCGCCACAGCCGCATCGATTTCTGGGGTGTGGTGCTGTGCGTGCTGATGCTGTCGATTTCCAGCCTGTTCTACATCATCGTCGGCCAGTTCATGTTCTCGCGGGTGCTGCGCCTGGTGCCGATCTCGGGCTTTGCGCCGGGCCTGGACGCGGTGCGCTTCCTGATCCTGCCGGTGCTGCTGAGCCTGCTGGCCCGGCTGGGCGGCGAGGCCCGGCTGTACCGCGCGATGTTCCTGGAGGAGATCGGCCGCGACTATGTGCGCACCGCCCGGGCCAAGGGGCTGAGCGAGAGCGTGGTGCTGTTCCGCCATGTGCTGAAAAACGCGCTGATCCCCATCATCACCAGCGCCGGCGCCTACCTGCCCTATGTCTTCATGGGCAGCCTGGTGTTCGAGAGCTTTTTCGGCATCCCCGGCCTCGGTGCCTTCGTGATCGAGGCCATCTCGGGCCAGGACTTCGCCATCGTGCGCACCATGGTTTTCCTGGGCGCGGCGCTCTACATCGCCAGCAATGTGCTGATCGACATTGCCTACACCTGGGTTGATCCGCGGGTACGTTTGTCATGATCAGCACCCCCCCGATGCGCCTTCGGCGCCATTCCACGGCCGACCAGAGGCCGGCCGGTTCGCCAGGCGACTTGGCCTGCGCAGGCATGCCAATCCGTCCGGGCCCACCCACCAGGGGGGCGACGCCAGTGGCCCGGCAAAGCCGGCTCCACGGCGTCCGCTCGGTGGCTCTGTGGCGGGCCGCCTGCAACTCGCTCCGACCAGAGGTTGTCTGACATGGGTTTCAAGTTCGTCATTCTCTGGACCGACGTGGCGCTGTGGGCCTTGTTCGCTGCGATCTTGGGTTACAGCTTCCGCGTGTCTCGCCACGACACCCTGCGCGCCACCTGGCGCCGGGTGCTGCGCGATGCGCCGGCGCTGTACTCGGCTTTCGTGCTGCTGTTGTTCGTGGCGGTGACAGCGCTCGACAGCGTGCATTTCCGGCGCCAGCTCAAGGCCTCGGCCGGCCAGGCCGCGGGCCAGGTCTTCTATGACACCCGCACCGAATCGCTGCTGGACCTGGCACTGGCGCGCCAGATCGGTATGCGCGAGACCACCTACTCGGCGCCGCTGGGCTACCTGGCGATCACCAAGGAGACGGTCACCCGAGACGGCCAGGTGGTGCGCGAGTTGCCGCGTCTGCTGTTCGGCGGCGCGCATTTGAAGGCGCCGGCCACCGAATGGCAATCCGACTTGTGGCAGCGCGCGCTGGGGGGCGCGCTGGGTGGGCTGGCTGTGGCGGGCTTGGCCGGGGCGCTGGCTGCGCTGTGGCTGGGCCGCAGCCAGGGCGGCATGGCCCAGGCCTGGCGCGACATCGCCGCCGACCGTACCCACTACCCGGTGCGGGCCCTGCTGCTCACCGTCACCGCGGCCTGCCTGCTGGCCGGGCCGGTGCTGGCGCTGATGGGCCACTACCATGTCTTCGGCACCGACCGCACCGGCAACGATGTGCTGGTGCAAACGCTCAAGAGCATCCGCACCGCCTTCGTGATCGGCATGCTCAGCACCCTGGCCACGCTGCCGATCGCAGTGGTGCTGGGCATCCTGGCGGGCTGGTTCCGGGGCTGGGTGGACGAGGCGGTGCAGTACCTCTACACCACCTTGTCCAGCGTGCCGAATGTGCTGCTGATCGCCGCCTGCGTGCTGATGGTGCAGGTGGCACTGGACAAGCACCCCGAGTGGTTCGAAACCGGCGCCGAGCGGTCTGACCTGAAGGTCTTCCTGCTGTGCTTCATCCTGGGTGTCACCGGCTGGGCCACGCTGTGCCGGCTGGTGCGGGCCGAGACGCTCAAGCTGCGCGAGCTGGAGTTCGTGCAGGCCGCCACTGCCTTCGGCGTGCCGCCCGGGCGCATCATGGCCCGCCACATCCTGCCCAATGTGATGCACCTGGTGCTGATCACCACGGTGCTGAACTTCAGCGACCTGATCCTCTACGAGGCGGTGCTCACCTATGTGGGCGTGGGCGTGGACCCGAGCACCAGCAGCTTTGGCGGCATGATCAACCTGGCCCGCAGCGAGATGAGCCGCGACCCGGTGGTGTGGTGGAGCTTTCTGGCGGCCTTCGGCTTCATGGTGACGCTGGTGTTGGCGGCCAACCTGTTTGCCGACGGTGTGCGCGATGCCTTCGACCCGCGCTCGCGAGCGCTGCGTCCGCGCCTGGCGCTGCGCAAGCCGGCGCAGGGGGCCTGACGATGTTGCGCATTGACGATCTGCAGGTGGAGCTGGATGCCGAAGCCGGCATCGTGCGCGCCATCGACGGCCTGGCCCTGGCCATCCGCCGTGGCCAGACCTTTGCGCTGGTGGGCGAATCGGGCTGCGGCAAGAGCATGACCGCGCTGGCGCTGATGCGCCTGCTGCCCGAGAGCGGGGCGGTCACCGCCGGTGACATCCATCTGGACGAGACCGACGTGCTGGGCCTGCCCGAATCGGGCATGCGTGCGGTGCGTGGCGGGCGCATCGGCATGATCTTCCAGGAGCCTGGCACCAGCCTGAACCCGGTGCTCACCGTGGGCCGGCAGATGGTCGAGGCGATCGAGACCCACACCGCGCTGCGCGGTGAGGCGGCGCGCGCCAAGGCCATCGACTGGTTGAAGCGCGTGGGCATTCCCGAGCCCGAGCGGCGCTTCGACGACTACCCCTTCCGCATGAGCGGCGGCCAGAAGCAGCGCGTGATGATCGCGATGACGCTGGCTGCCAAGCCCGACTACCTGATTGCCGACGAGCCCACCACCGCGCTCGACGTGACGATTCAAGCGCAGATCCTCACGCTGCTGGCCGACCTGCAGCGCGAGCACGGCATGGGCCTGCTGCTGATCACCCACGATCTGGCGGTGGTGGCTGGCATGGCCCAGCAGGTGGCGCTGATGTATGCCGGCCAGATCATCGAGGTGGCGCCGGCGGCCCAGTTCTTCGCCCACCCGCAGCACCCCTATGCGCGGGCACTGCTGCAGGCCCTGCCGGGCGCCGGCCGGCGTGGCGCCGAGCTGGCGGCGATTGCCGGCACCGTGCCGCCGCTGACGCAGGCCTTTGACGGCTGCCGCTTTGCGCCGCGTTGCGCGCATGCGCTGCCGGTCTGTCACACCACGCGCCCGCAGCTCACCGGCGCTGTGGGGTCGCAGGTCCGCTGCCTGCTGCTGGCGCCAGGCGGGCCCGGTCTGGGCGACCCGGCGCCAGCGGTGCCTGCCACGGCCAGGGCCGGCGCCCCCGCTGCGGCATCACCCGATGCCGGCGCGCCGCCACTGCTGCAGGTCAGCGATCTGAGCGTCAGCTTCGTGCTGCGCAAGCGCCTGCTGCAGCGCCAGGCGCAGCGCTTCGATGCCGTCAAGGGCGTGTCCTTCAGCGTGGCGGCCGGCCAGACCCTGGCGCTGGTGGGTGAATCGGGCTGCGGCAAGACCACCACCGGCAAGGCCATCGTGCAATTGCTGCGCGGCCAGGCCGACATCACTGGCCAGGCCCTGCTGGACGGCCAGAACCTGTTTGCGCTGCAAGGTGAGCCGCTGCGCGAGGCCCGCAAGGCGGTGCAGATCATCTTTCAGGATCCATTCGCCTCGCTCAACCCGCGCATGCGGGTGGCCGAGATCCTGGACGAGGGCCTGGCCGCGCTGCAGCCCCAGACCACGCTGGACGAGCGCCGCAGCCGCATCCTGCGCATCACAGACCAGGTGGGCCTGCGCCGCGAGGCACTGCAGCGCTTTCCGCATGAGTTCTCGGGCGGCCAGCGCCAGCGCATCGCCATCGCCCGCGCGCTGGCGGTGCAGCCGCGCCTGATCGTCTGCGACGAGCCGACCTCGGCGCTGGATGTCAGCGTGCAGGCGCAGATCCTCAACCTGCTGCGCGAGCTGCAGCGGGAGCTGGGCGTGAGCTACCTCTTCATCACCCACAATATCGCGGTGGTGGAGTACATCGCCGACAGCGTGGCGGTGATGCGCGCTGGCTGCATCGTCGAGCAGGGCCTGTGCAGCGATGTGCTGACCCGGCCCCAGGACGACTACACCCGGGCCTTGCTGGCGGCGGTGCCCAGGATGTAGGCAAGCCGCGCCACGAGGCCACCCAAATCCGCAATCGACACTGCCCATGAAGCACCCGCCCAAGCCCAGCCCTGCGGGGCAACCCGAGCCCGCGCAGGCAGCCCTGTTTGATGACCTGCCCCCGGATGCGCCTGCCGGCGGCGCTACCGTGCTGGCCATCCCCGTGCCGGCGGCCCAGCAGAACAAGGCGCAGCGCCTGTTCAACAAGCTGATCGGCCAGATCCAGCAGCAGCGGGGCCTGCTGGCGCAGTGGCAGCAGTTTGACCTGCGTTTTCAGCAGCGCCTGATCGCTGAGTTTCACCCGGCCCAGGTCCAGCTCACTGCAGCCCGCCGCAAGCTGCTGCAACTGCTGGACCAGCTGCTCGCCGACCCGCGCGCCGAGCCCCGGCTGTCAAAACCCCAGCGCCGCAAGCTGCGGGCCTGGATAGCGCCGTTGGCGACCAGCCTGCTGGACGAAGGCCCCGATGCCGACGTCGAGGCCATCTT
>JANNZD010000325.1:0-5272 GCA_031410435.1 Betaproteobacteria bacterium
CGCCGGCACGATCATCTGTTTGAGGTTCTGCCAGGGGTCCTCGGTGAACTTGACATAGTTGACCTCGGGCGACCAGCCCCACCAGATCGACGGGAACACCACCACCATCGTGCCCATCCAGAAATTGGGCACCGCCAGCAGCAAGATCGAAAAGGACCGGGCGGTCAGGTCGGTGGCGGTGTCCTGGCGCATCGCCGAGTACACGCCGATCGGCAGCGCGATCAGCAGGCCGATGAGCAGCGCCATCAGGCCCAGCTCGAAGGTCACCGGCAGGCGGTCCAGCACCTCCTGCAGCACCGGCGTGGCGCGCCACAGCGAATTGCCCAGATCGCCCTGCAGCACAGCGCCGACCCAGCGCAGGTACTGCTCGGGCATCGACCGGTGCAGGCCCAGGGCCTTGACCAGTTCATCGCGGCTGCGCTTGTCGGCGCCGATGTCGTTCTGGCTGAGCATCAGGTCGATCACGTCGCCCGGGATCAGCCGGATCGTGACAAAGACGATGATGCTGGCCAGGATCAGCGTGGGGATCAGCGCCAGCAGCCGGCGCAGGATGTAGGCACCCATCAGGCCAGCCTCTGGCCCACCGCCGAAAGGCCGGCTGCACAATCGTCGACGTGGGCCGGCGGGGGCGGCGCGGTGGGCACGGTCACGGGCATGTGTCTCCTTGCGACCGGTGCTGCCTGGCACCGGCGGTGGCCGCGATGATGCGCTGAAATAGAAGCGCAGGTACGCTATGGTTTTCCCTGGTTTTCTCCTAGGGATTGCCCCAGGTTCGGGTGTTTTTAGAAAACATGGTTTGCCACGGCACCGGGCCATCTGCTACGCTTCGCAGCCACCCTGCCGGCCGCCGCGGCCACGCGTCCGGCCCCATCCAACGCCCCATGAGCACCGCCACCGCCCCTGACAGCAGCCCCGACCTGGCCCGCTTCCGTGCCGAGACCCGGGCCTGGCTCGAGGCCCATTGCCCGGCCGAGATGCGCCGGCCCATGGCCAGCGAGGACGAGGTCTGCTGGGGTGGGCGCGGCTTCTCCTTCAGCTCGCCCGCGCAGCGCCAATGGTTGCAGCTGATGGCCGAGCGCGGCTGGACCGTGCCCACCTGGCCACGCGCCTACGGGGGCGGCGGCCTGAGCGGCGAGCAGGCCAAGGTGCTGGCCCAGGAGATGCGCAGCCTGCAGTGCCGCGCCCCGCTGCAGAGCTTCGGCATCTGGATGCTGGGCCCGGCACTGCTGAAGTTCGGCACCGAGGACCAGAAGCGCGAGCACCTGCCGCCCATCGCCCGCGGCGAGATCCGCTGGTGCCAGGGCTATAGCGAGCCCAATGCCGGGTCCGACCTGGCCTCGCTGGCCACCCGGGCCGAAGACATGGGCGATTACTTCCAGGTCAATGGCCAGAAGATCTGGACCAGCTACGCCGACCAGGCCGACTGGATCTTCTGCCTGGTGCGCACCGATGCGGCCAAGAAGCACACCGGCATCAGCTTTGTGCTTTTCGACATGGCCTCGCCCGGCGTCAGCACCCGGCCGATCCAGCTGATCTCGGGCAAGAGCCCGTTCTGCGAGACCTTTTTTGACAATGTGCAGGTGCCCAAGCACAACCTGGTCGGGCAGCAGGGCGGCGGCTGGGACGTGGCCAAGTACCTGCTGGCGCATGAGCGGGCGATGATCGGCGCCATCGGCGACCGGGCCGCCGCCAAGCCCATCGGCCAGCATGCGGCCGCCGAGATCGGGCTGGACGCCGGCGGCCGGCTGGCCGACCCGATGCTGCGTGCCCAGATTGCCGAATTCGAGGCCGACGAGGCCGCCTTCCGGCTGGCGCTGGAGCGCGCCGGTGACCTGGGCCGCGCCCGGCAGGGCCATCCGGCGATGGCCTCGATGCTCAAGTACTACGGGTCCGAGCTGAACAAGCGCCGCTGGGAGCTGATGATGTCCATCGGCGGCGCCGACGCGCTGGCCTGGGAGGGCCCGCGCTCGCGCGACGGCACGCTGGCCCGCACCTGGCTGCGCACCAAGGCCAATTCGATCGAGGGCGGCACCAGCGAGGTGCAGCTCAATATCATCGCCAAGCGCATCCTCGAGCTGCCGGGCGCATGACCATGGCACTGATCCTGACCGAAGAACAAACCATGCTGCGCGACAGCGCGCGCGACTTCCTGGCCGAGCAGGCGCCGGTGTCGCAGCTGCGCGCGCTGCGCGACAGTGCCGACGCCGATGGTTTCTCGCGCCCGCTGTGGCAGCGGTTCGCCACGATGGGCTTCACCGGCGTGCTGGTGCCCGAGGCCCATGGCGGCCTGGGCCTGGGCCATGTCGAGGCCGGGGTGGTGATGGAGCAGATCGGCCACCAGCTGTGCGCGTCGCCGCTGCTGGCCTCGGGCATCGTGGCTGTTACCGCCCTGATGCAGGCCGGCAGTGCGGCGCAGCAGGCGCGTTGGCTGCCGGCGCTGGCCAGCGGCCAATTCATCGCCACGCTGGCGCTGGACGAGGCATCCAAGCACCGGCCCGACCGGCTCGCCACCACCGCCCGCCAGGAGGGCGGCGCCTGGGTGATCGACGGCGTCAAGACGCTGGTGCTGGACGGCCATGTGGCCGACCTGCTGATCGTCGCGGCAGCGCTGCCCGGCGGCGCCACCGGCCTGTGGCTGGTCGAGCCGACCCTGCCCGGCGTGGCGATCGAGCGCACCGTGATGGTCGATGCCCACAACGCCGCGCGGCTGCAGTGCACGGCCCTGCGCCTGCCGCCCGACGCGCTGCTGGGCCGGGCCGAGGCCGGTGCGGCCGCGCTGGCCGCGGCACTCGACGCTGGCCGCGCCGCCGTCGCGGCCGAGCTGATCGGCCTGGCCGACGAGGTCTTCGAGCGCACCGTGCAGTACCTGAAGGACAGGCGCCAATTCGGCAAGGCCATCGGCGAGTTCCAGGCCCTGCAGCACCGCGCTGCCCACCTGTATGCCGAGCTGGAGATCAGCCGCGCCGCGCTGATCCGGGCCCAGCAGGCGCTGGACGCCGACATCGCCAGCGCCGGCGCGGCGGTGGCGGTGGCCAAGGCGCGCGCCGGCAAGGCCGCCACGCTGGCGGTGCAGGAGGCGGTGCAGATGCACGGCGGCATGGGCATGACCGACGCCTTCGAGATCGGCTTCTTCATGAAGCGCGCCCGGGTGCTGCAGGAGCTGTGGGGCGACGCCAATTTCCACCTCGACGCGCTGGCCCGGCGCCGGGCTTACTGAATCTTGCGCCCGATGACCTGGCCCGCGCTGTCCCTGGCCGACGCCCATGCGCGCCTGACCGCGCCGGGCTCGCCCTTCGAGATCACCGACGCGCTGGTGGACGGCCGGACTATGCGGGTGTGGAAGCATGCGCCGGCCACGCTGCGCGAGGTCTTCGTGGCCGCGCGCGCCGCCCATGGCCCCAAGGATTTCCTGGTCTACGAGGGCGAGCGCGCCAGCTTCGAGGCCTTTGCCCGGGCCACCCTGGCCCTGGCCGGGCACCTGGCCGCCCAGGGTGTGTCCCAGGGCGACCGGGTGGCGGTGGCGATGCGCAACCTGCCCGAATGGCCGGTGGCCGCCTGGGCGGCGGTGCTGCTGGGCGCGATCCTCACGCCGATCAATGCCTGGGGCACCGGGCCCGAGCTGGCCTATTGCCTGGCCGATTCGGGCGCCAAGCTGGCGGTGGTGGATGCCGAGCGCTGGGACCGGCTGCAGCCGCTGCTGGCCGATTTGCCGGCGCTGCAGCAGGTGCTGGTTTGCCGCACCGGCACTGCCCTGGGCGACCCCCGCGCGCTGGCCTGGGACGCCGTGCTCGGCCCGGTGCCCGGCTGGGCCGCCCTGCCCGACCGGCCCTTGCCGGCGGTGGCCATCGGCCCAGACGACGATGCCACGCTGCTCTACACCTCGGGCACCACCGGCGCGGCCAAGGGCGCGCTGGGCACCCAGCGCTGCAGCACCAGCACGCTGATGGCCGGGGTCTTTGCCGCCACCCGCAACTTCGTGCGGCGCGGCGAGCCGGTGCCCGACCCCAACGCCCCGCGGCCTTACCCGCGGGCGCTGCTGCTGGCCATCCCCTTCTTCCACACCACCGGTTGCCAGGTGATCCTGTTCGGCGCGCTGCACAGCGGCACCAAGCTGGTGCTGATGCAGCGCTGGGAGCCCGAGGCCGCGATGGCCCTGATCCAGGCCGAGCGCATCACCTCGGCCGGCGGTGTGCCCACCATCGCGTGGCAGCTGATCGAACATCCGGCCCGCCCGCAGTACGACCTGAGCAGCCTGGAATCGGTGTCCTACGGCGGCGCACCGGCCTCGGCCGCGCTGGTGGCGCGGATTGGCGAGGTCTTCCCGCAGGCCCTGCCCGGCATGGGCTGGGGCATGACCGAGACCTCGGGCACCTTCACCAGCCACAGCGCCGAAGACTACGTCCACCGCCCCGACAGTGCCGGCCCGGCGATGCCGGTGGCGCAGATGAAGATCTGCGACGACGACGGCCGCACCCTGTCCCCTGGCGAGGTGGGCGAGCTGCTGGTGCGCGGGCCGAATGTCGTCAAGCGCTACTGGAACAAGCCCGAGGAGACCGAGCGCACCTTTGTCGACGGCTGGCTGCGCACCGGCGACCTGGGCTACCTGGACGACGAGGGCTTTCTCTACATCGTCGACCGCAAGAAG
The DNA here is from genome assembly GCA_031410435.1 of Betaproteobacteria bacterium. Classification (GTDB taxonomy): domain Bacteria; phylum Pseudomonadota; class Gammaproteobacteria; order Burkholderiales; family Burkholderiaceae_C; genus Pseudaquabacterium. The sequence goes on from JANNZD010000325.1 coordinate 4,646, forward strand.
GACATGCTGATCCGCGGCGGCGAGAACATCTATTGCGCCGAGGTCGAGGCCGTGCTCTACCGCCACCCGGCAGTGATGGACGCCGGCGTGATCGGCCGCGCCCACCCCACGCTGGGCGAGGAGCCGGTGGCCCTGGTCACCCTCAAGCCCGGCGCCCAGGCCAGCGAGGACGACCTGCGGGCCTTCGTGCGCAGCCAGACCGCCGGCTTCAAGGTGCCGGTGCGCATCCTCATCCAGCCCGAGCCGCTGCCGCGCAACCCCGCCGGCAAGCTGATGAAGAAAGCCCTGAAGGCCCTGTACGCGGCGTCGGCCTGATGCCCCCGGCCCGCCGTCCCCTGCCCTGTCCCGTGCACGTTCCCCTGTCTACCCCTGTCACCTGCAAGAGAGGCTCCGCATGAGCAACACCGTCAGCATCCAGAACCATGGCCCGGTGGCCGTGCTCCACATGGACCGCCCGCCGGTCAACAGCCTGGGCTACGACCTGCGCGCCGGCATCGCCGATGCGCTGGACCGGGCCAATGCCGACCCATCGGTGTCCATCATCGTGCTCACCGGCACCGCCCGGGCCTTCTCGGCCGGCGCCGATGTCACCGAGTTCGGCACCGCCAAGGCCGGCAAGGAGCCCAA
>JANNZD010000326.1:0-3825 GCA_031410435.1 Betaproteobacteria bacterium
GCCTGTCGCGCGGCGACCTCGGGGTCTGGATGGGAATCAGATCCATGAACTGATTGGTGCAATTGCTTATGTACCGTTTGGTTCAACACCATAGATAACCCTGATGCGGGTGTCTCGGACGGCCCCTCAGGGCGGTACGATGGTCGTCACGGCGGCCGTTGGACGGGCCTGAGCCCGCCCGCGCCGGGGCCGTCCCGGGTGGGCCCCGCCTGCGGCGCCGCCCTTGCCGGAGCCCGCCATGCGCCTGATCGATGCCGCCACCACCCAGGCGGCGCTGCCCTTTGACCGCCTGATCCCGGCACTGCGGGCGCTGTTTTCCGCCGGCTGCGAGGTGCCGCTGCGCCACGCCCATGTGCTGCAGCCGGGCCAGCAGGCCGCCGTCACCTCGCTGCTGATGCCAGCGTGGACACCGGCCGGACCTTCGCCCGGCTACTACGGCGTCAAGATTGTCAATATCGCGCCGGGCAATGCGGCGCGTGGCCTGCCGGGCCTGCATGCCAGCTACCTGCTGCACGCGGCGGACACCGGCCTGCCGCTGGCCCTGATCGACGGCGACCAGATCACCGCGCGGCGCACGGCCGCGGCATCGGCGCTGGCGGCGCAGTTTCTGGCCCACAGCGCTGCCCGCCACCTGCTGGTGGTCGGGGCCGGGCGGGTGGCAGCGCTGCTGCCTGAAGCCTACCAGGCAGTACGCGACATCCAGCACATCTCGGTCTGGGCGCGCCAGCCGGCGGCGGCGCAGGCCCTGGCGCAGCAGTGGCGGTCCCAGGGCTGGGACGCCCAGGCCGCGCCCAACCTGGCCGACGCGGTAGCCCAGGCCGACATCGTCAGCTGCGCCACCTTGGCCACCGCGCCGCTCGTGCAGGGCGCCTGGCTGCAACCCGGCAGCCACCTCGACCTGATCGGCGGCTTCACTCCTGCGATGCGCGAGGCCGATGACGACTGCTTCAAGGATGCGGCCCTGTTCATCGACACCGACGAGGCCCTGGCCAAGGCCGGTGACCTGCTGTCGCCGATGTCGCGCGGCGTGTTCGGCGCCGGCGAGGTGCAGGCCAGGCTGGCCGACCTGTGCGCCGGCCGACACCCGGGCCGGCGCGGCATGGACGAACGCACGGTGTTCAAGTCGGTGGGCACGGCGCTGGAAGATCTGGCCGCGGCGATGCTGGTCTGGCAGTACGCCGCAGGCGGCCTGGCCGACCCGGCAGGCGCGCTTGCTGGCAGGCCGGCTGCGCTGGGTTGAGGCCTGGGTTCCGCCGTGCCGATTCCACCCCCCTGGGTGCAACGTCCTGCGCCTGCTGTTCCTGGCGAACCCGTCCCGCAGCCCGGCACCAGCAGCCGGGCCTGCTGCTGACCGACGTCGTCGACAACACGCGCCCGGCCGCTGCGCGCCGGTGCCAGGCTGCAAGTCGGCCCGGTGCGGCTGCGCCGCAATGCGGCCGACAACCTAGCCTGGGGTGCCCGATGCTGTCGGTGGACCTGCCGGCCGGCTGGTGATTTCACGCAGGCCGGCTGGGGCGAGACTGCCCTGGGCGCCCGGTCAGGCCCGCCGGCCCTGGCGCACCCACAGCGCCGCTACGGCGGATTGACGACAGTTCATCGCAAACTCCCGCGTCCAGTCGAGTTGAAATTGGCGGGCTGCCTGGGCAAGGATACCCAGGCAGCCCTGCCCGAGGCGCCGACTGCGGATGCCGCAATGGCGCCGGGGCCAACAAGGGCCTTGTTCAACTCAACGGGATTGCAGGGGCGGACCTGTCAACGCGGCGAAAGTTTTTTCGCCAAGTGCAGCCGGCCACGGCCCGGCGGCCGACCCGCGCTCGACCCAAAGCCCGACAGGCTGCTAGGATTTCTTGATCAGCGGGCAGCTGCTGCGCGACAGCGGCAGAAAGGCCTGCTCGGCCGGGATCGTGGCCTTGAGCTTGTAGTAGTCCCAGGGGTAGTTGGACTCCGACGGTTTCTTGACCTCGTAGACATACATGTCGCGGATCAGCCGGCCGTCCTCGCGGATCTTGCCGTTCCTGGTCATGAAGTCGTTCACCGGCATGGCCTTCATCTTGGCCATCACCGCGGTGGTCTCGTCGGTGCCGGCGGCCTGCACCGCCTTCAGGTAATGTGTGATGCCCGAGTAGATGCCGGCCTGGGCCATGTTGGGCATGCGCTTGTGCTGCTCGAAGAAGCGGCGGCTCCACTTGCGGGTCTCGTCGTTGGTGTCCCAGTAGAAGGCCTCGGTCAGCAGCATGCCCTGGGCCACCGGCAGGCCCAGCGAATGGATGTCATTGATGAAGACCAGCAAGGCCGCCAGCTTCTGGGTCTTGGTGATGCCGAACTCGTTGGCCGCCTTGATGGCGTTGATCATGTCGCCACCCGCATTCGCCAGGCCCACCACCTTGGCCTTGGAGGCCTGGGCCTGCAGCAGGAAGGAGGAGAAATCCGAGGCGTTGAGGGGGTGGCGCACCGCACCGAGCACCTTGCCGCCTTCGGCCTTGATGACGTCGGTGGTGTCCTTCTCGAGGTTGGTGCCGAAGGCGTAGTCGGCGGTCAGGAAGAACCAGCTGTCGCCGCCGGTCTTGACCACGCCGCGCCCGGTGCCGGCCGCCAGCGCATAGGTGTCATAGGTCCAGTGCACGGAAATAGGCGAGCAGTTCTCGTTGCTCAGCCGGCTGCTGGCGGCACTGGGAAAGAGCGCGATCTTGTTTTTCTGCTTGGCCACCTCTAATGCGGCCAGGGCCGGTGCGGTGGCGGCCACGTCGGCCAGCATGTCGACCTTCTGGGTGTCAAACCACTCACGGGCCTTGGCGGCGGTGAGGTCGGCCTTGTTCTGGTGGTCGGCCACCACCAGCTCGATCGGCTTGCCCAGCACCTTGCCGCCGAAGTCGGCGATCGCCAGGTTGGCCGCGATCACCGCGCCCGGGCCGACGATGTCGGCATACACGCCCGACATGTCGGTCAGCATGCCGATCTTGACGATGCCGTCGGAGATCTTGTCCTGTGCCGTGGCGCTGCCGGGTGCGCCGGCCAGGGCCAGCAGGGTGGCGGCCGTCAGCGCCGTCAGCGCCGCCAGCGCGGGACGGCGCGCGGGCAGGGGTTCGGGCCGGGGCAAGGGCATAGGCGTGGGCTGGCAGGGGCGCAGGGTCAGGGTCAAGAAAGTCTCCTTCGGTGAAAGGCTGACGCCCCACCTCGGGCCGAGCGGGTCGCGGGCCAGTCTAGACGGCAGGCCCGGCTGCGGCCATGCGGGCTTTCCAACGGTGCGCCGCCGCTTGCAGCTCAGCCCGGCCGCAGCACCTGCGCCACGATCTGCAGCAGGCGGTCGCGCACGGCCGGCAGCGGGATGCGCTCGTCCACCAGCCATTGCTGCATCACCCCGCGCATCGCGCCCAGCAGGATCACCGCCGTCAACGCCGGGTCGGTATCGGCGGCGATCTCGCCTCGGGCGATGCCGCTGCGTATGTGCTGCTCGAACCAGGCCAGCGCGCTGCGGTTGTAGGCCGCCACCTCGGTGCGCAGGCTGTCGTCCGGCGCACCTGCCGCAGCCTTGGCCGGCGGCGCCATGCAGACCTCGCTCATCATCACCATCAGGGCGCGGGTGGCCGTCCAGGCGCCGCCGCGGCGCGAGAAGTAGAAGTGGATGTTGCCCAGGATGGCCGCCAGGCCCGGCGCCGCGCGCTGGCCGCGTGCCCGCTGCCCGCCAAAGCGCTCGCCGATGTAGCCGGCCAGCGCATGCACCAGCCCGGCCTTGCTGCCGAAATGGTGGGCCGGCAGGCCACGGCTGTAGCCGGCCGCCTGGCCCACATCGGCCAGGGTCATGCGCACCGTGCCGCGCTGGGCGAC